>JAGKVE010000010.1 GCA_021152555.1 Bacteroidia bacterium
AAGAACACTATTTCAAAGAACTCATGCTATTCGGACTAAAATCAGCCGTTTAGCGATCATATTTTAACTAATTTAAGTCAAATTTTTAACGAACTATTGGTGATTTGTGATTTAATCGAAAAGAGTTGGCTGATCGTAGTCTATTTGCTTGAGTATGGCTCGCATGAGTGTTTCGCGTATGAGACGGCTACGGTTGGACACTCCGTACTTCTCACAGAACGAATCCAGCATGCGTTGCTCACTTTCGTTAAGCATGATAGATACTCTATATTCACGGGGTTGTTTTTTCATCAGAAATAGAGCGCAAGTTTGATTCCGGGACTAATAAAATTGCGTCCGGTATAATTCGTAAATTGCGCCTCTTCGATAGTCTCCTGAACAGATATTTTCGCCTGTTGGAACTGAGTAAAGAAGACAACAGAAACAGCTGTTTTCGGATTGATTTGGCATCGATAACCCAAATCTATTCCGGCGTATATGCCCCCTATGAAAGTTTTTGAGAGTGCTATACCGTATCCAAGTGACGCGCCAAAGACGGGCGCATGTTTTGTTTCGACAAAGGGCATGCGAAGCGCAACCTGAATGGGCAGGAAATTATATTTTTCTGCTCCGATAAACAATCCGTGGTATCCAAGTCCTCCGCCAATAAAAAGATGACGGTCGGCTATATGATGCGAACCGACGAGCAAATCCGCTGAAACCATGCCACCTGCCGCATCATTGGGAATAACTGCAGCTCCGCCTGCCAATTCCAGAAGGATGGAAGCTTTTTTAGAGGTAGTTATTTCCTGTTGCTCTTCCTGCTGTTCTTGCGGTTCTTGCTGTTCGGGTTCATCTGCTGCCAAGATTTGCTGAACGTCCGAACGCGGGTATTGGAATCGCGCTCCTTCTGCGTCGCGGATTACCACAACCTCCTCGTTTTGGAAGACTATTTTTCCGATAACGCGCGCGCCCGTACGTAACACTAATGTTTCCGCGTGCGCATATGCGAGCGAGAGGACCAATAAGACAACTATGAAAAAGCGCTTTCTCATTTCGGGTGCAAAGGTAATCAAAAATTTGTACATACGCAAATTTTTTGTCTATGATTTTATTTTTTGTTTTCTATTACAAGACTAATTCGAAGTCTATTTGCGCGCGGTTGACATTTACTCTGACAACTTGCACGTTGACAGCGTCGCCTAAAATAAATTCTTCGGGGTGCTCAATGGTCATCATGTGAACAAGCCCTTCGCAATGCGTTTGGTCCAGTTGTACAAAGAAGCCAAAGTCCGTAATACCGGAAATATGCCCTGGCAGCACTTCCCCCACATGCTCTTTCATCCAGATGGCTTGGAATAGTTTGACAGAATCGCGTTCAGCTTGCGCGGCATCTTGCTCACAAGCAGAACAATGTTCGCATTTTTCCTCCAGTTCTTCACGTGTGAGTGATATTTTTTTGCCTGTCAGGATGTATTTCTCGACGAGGCGGTGTACCATCAAATCCGGATAACGGCGGATAGGCGAGGTAAAATGGGTATAATGTGTAAACGCCAGCCCGTAATGACCGATGTTATAGGTTGAATAAACAGCCTTAGCCTGCGCGCGGATGGTCAGAAGGTCTATTGTCCGTTGAAGTGAATCGGTAGAAATCTCCCGGTGCCGCATTTTGGCTGTACGAAGCGCATTGCGCTTATATTTCTTTATATCCTCGAGTTTTTCGGAATCGGGGACATCATGGACCCGATAGACGAACGGTCTGCCGGATCCGACCTCCTTGGCGACTGTACGGTTAGCCAGAAGCATAAACTCCTCAATCAGATGATGCGCTTTGTTCGGGCATTCAAAATAGATGTCCACCGGGTTTCCTTTATCATCCAGTTTGAACCGCACCTCCTCCTGCTCAATAGTAAGTGCCCCATTGGCGATTCGTTCTGCGCGGAGCTTTTGGGCAATGGCATTCAGGGTGCAAATTGCCTCTGCTAAGTTTGTTTTTGCGCATGTATGTGCGGCACCCGAGTCTATTATTTGCTGCGCTTCATCATAATTGAGGCGTGCATCAGAACGGATGACAGTGCGGCATATTTTATGTTTAATCACCTTCGCTGCGTTGAAATCGGGTTTGCCATGATTGCCGGCCGGCACTTCGAACGTAAAAATAACTGACATGCAGAGTTTGTCTTCGCCGGGACGAAGAGAACATTTATCGTTGCTCAGTTCCTCGGGCAGCATGGGAATCACTCTGTCAACCAAATAAACAGATGTCCCGCGTTTGTATGCCTCGTCATCCACGTCAGTATTCGGGCGGACATAAAAAGAGACGTCTGCGATGTGGACACCGATTTGATAGACCGGCTTCGCCTGTAAGACCGCTGCGCTATAAGACCGCTGCGCTGAAAGATCATCGTCTTCGCCGACTGAAAGACATTCAAACGAGATAGCATCGTCAAAATCCTTGGCATCGGCGGGATCAATGGTAAAAGTAAACGCATCGCGCATATCGCGGCGGCGAAAAATTTCTCTGTTTATTTCCGGTTGGTCTATCATTGATTGCTAATTAAAATGCGCAAATTTGTAAAATCGGGTGCAAATTTACGAAATTTTTTGCATATTTCAAAAAAAAATTGTAATTTTGCGCTCGTTTTGGAAAAAATAGTAATAATACAATATAAAAAATGAAAGTAAAAGTAAGTAACGTAAACCAGCCGGCATGGAAAGAATGTAATATTCATGCGACTCTTCCGGCTGATTTGAGCAAACTGCAAGAAATTGCATATAACCTTTGGTGGACATGGAACGGCGATGCCAAAGATTTATTCCGCTACATTGACAACGACGCATGGCATCGCGCCAACTCTAACCCGATTGTACTGCTGAATATCATCAGTTATGACCGTATGGTAGAGTTGTCGAAAGACGCCAAGTTCATGACCAATCTGAACAAAGTGTATGCCGAGTTCCGCGAGTACATGGACAAACCGAAAGACAAGAAAAAACCGACCATTGCCTATTTCTCAATGGAATACGGGTTGACTCATGTACTGAAGATTTATTCCGGCGGTTTAGGTATTCTTGCAGGCGACTATATCAAAGAGGCTTCCGATTGCAATGTAGATATGACGGCTATCGGTTTTCTGTACCGATACGGTTATTTTACCCAGACGTTAAGTCCTGAAGGTCAGCAGATTGCGAACTACGAAGCGCAGAACTTCAGCAACCTGCCGATTACCCAGGTAAAGGAGAAAGACGGTTCGAACATGATAGTTGAAGTGCCCTATCCGGGCCGCACGGTAAAGGCTTATTTGTGGCGCGTTGCTGTCGGCCGTATGGACCTCTATCTGCTGGATACAGACAATGAGCTGAACAGCGAATGGGACCGCCAGATAACACATCAGCTGTACGGAGGCGACTGGGAAAACCGTATCAAGCAAGAGATTTTGCTCGGTATCGGCGGTATGTTAGCATTGAAGAAATTAGGCATCAAGAAAGATGTTTACCATTGCAACGAGGGTCACGCCGCGCTGATGGGACTGCAGCGATTAGTTGATTTGGTACAAGAGGGTTTGTCATTCAACGAAGCGAAAGAGGTTGTTCGTTCGAGCGGTTTGTACACCTGCCACACTCCTGTTCCGGCAGGTCACGACTACTTCGAAGAAGGGTTGTTCTACAAATACATGAACGAGTACGCCGGCAAGTTGGGCATCGAATGGCATGACCTGATTGGCATGGGCCGCACGAACCCCGACGACAACACTGAGAAGTTCTCGATGAGTGTCTTCGCACTGAACACTTGTCAGGAAGCAAACGGCGTAAGCTGGCTGCATGGCGAAGTAAGCAAGAAGATGTTCAGCCCTGTATGGCCGGGCTATTTCCCTGAAGAACTGCACGTTGACTATGTGACCAACGGCGTTCACATGCCGACTTGGGCTGCAAGCGACTGGAAAGCGGTGTACAAGAAATATCTGCCGAAAGAGTGGATTAACGACCAGTCTAATCTTGACATGTGGAAAGCATACGCGGACATACCCGATGCAGAAATATGGGCTACGCGTATGGGCTTGAAGCGCAAGATGATGGACTATATCAAAGAGAAATTCCGTGAAGACTGGATGAAGAGCCAAGGTGATCCTGCACGTATTGTCCGCGCGCTGAACGAGATGAACCCGAACAACCTCATTATCGGTTTCGGACGCCGTTTTGCCACCTATAAACGTGCACACCTCCTGTTCACCGACTTGGAGCGTTTGGATAAACTGGTTAACAACCCGAACTACCCGGTTCAGTTCCTGTTTACAGGAAAAGCTCACCCGGCAGACGGCGGCGGTCAAGGCCTGATCAAACGTATCATCGAGATCAGCCGTATGCCGCAGTTCCTCGGAAAAATCATCTTCCTTGAGAACTATGACATGCGTCTGGCCAAACGTCTCATCAGCGGTGTTGATATCTGGCTGAACACTCCGACACGTCCGTTGGAGGCATCCGGTACATCGGGCGAGAAAGCACAGATGAACGGTGTGCTCAATTTCTCCGTCAAAGACGGTTGGTGGTATGAGGGTTACGTAGAAGGCGCAGGCTGGGCGTTGACCGAGAAACGCACCTATGAGAACCAGGCACACCAAGACCAACTCGATGCCGCTACTATCTACCAAATGCTTGAGAATGAGATCATTCCGCTGTATTACGCGAAGAACTCGAAAGGGTACAGCCCGGAGTGGATTCAATACATCAAGAACTCCGTTACCAAGATTACTCCGCGCTTCACAATGAAGCGAATGATGGACGATTATTTCGATAAGTTCTACTACAAATTAGCGAAACGTCACAGCATGCTCATGGCAGACAATTACAAGGTTGCCAAAGAGATTGCGGCGTGGAAAGAGAATGTCGTTGCACATTGGGACGAGATTGAGGTAGCAAAAGTAGATATGCCGGATATGAGCAACCTGAACGTGGGTGACAAGTTCCGTATCGCCGTTGAGTTGGACACCAAAGGTCTGAACGACAAGGGCATCGGCGTTGAGCTTGTTGCTATCCGCACTTCGACGCACAATAACGACAAACTCTACGAAGTAGAGCCGTTGCTGCTCAAACACGCAGAAGGCAGTCACATGTTCTTTGAGAACACTTACCAGCTTGACTATGCGGGCGGTATGAAATTCGGTCTGCGTATGTACCCGCAGAACGACTTGCTGCCACACAGAATGGACTTCTGCTACGTGCGTTGGATTTAATCGCGCACGGTAGGAACCGTTTTTATTAGGAGGGATTTTCCGTAGGAAAGTCTCTCTTTTTTCTTTTTTCATGTGCAAACAGTAAAAAAAAATGACTTTTTTTGTGAAAATATTTGCATATTTGATGAAATTTCTTTAATTTTGCACGCTTAATTGAGCGTAGCAAGAAAAGACAGTGCCCACACACTTTAAAAGTGATGATAGTCTTATCGACTATCTCCATTACGATGATGGCGATGGCGGGCGGTTCGGCGCTCAGTACGACTGTCTATCAACCGTTCAACAACACCGCGCCGTCGGAATATTCGGGAGGAGGCTATATACTCCGGACATCGGCGGCAAACGCAATTTCCCCGGCCGTCCGGATGACAGACCGGCAGACGCATCGCCCATCGGCGAACCTTGGTTACTACTCGCCTTCGCATTATTTGTTCGGGGAATGGAAAATGCTGATAGACGGCGTGTTGTACATTGTTCGGGACGATAAGATTTACGACTGCCGCGGCGTACTTGTACACTAAAAAACGCCCATTGCCGGTCTGTAACCCTACACAATGGTCGCAGTGTGGTCGCGATGTGGTCGCGGGAATGACTCGAAAATGACGGCTAAGCAACGGCTAATTGACGGCTAATTGAACAGTAAATAACAAAAAAATAATGTTTTTAACAATCTTAAAATCCAAGATTCACCGGGTAACGGTAACAGAAGCAAACTTAGAATACATCGGTTCCATCACCATTGACGAGGCGCTCATGGAGTCAGCGAACATCTTTGCCGGCGAGCGCGTACAAGTAGTAGATAACACTAACGGTGCCCGTCTGGAGACTTATGTCATCCCCGGCAAACGCGGTTCGGGATGTATATGCATCAACGGCGCCGCAGCGCATTTGGTGAACGTAGGGGATACCGTCATCATCATGGCTTACGCGCAGATGAGTCCGGAAGAAGCAAAGGCGTTTAAGCCGGCAATTATTTTCCCGGAAAACAATCGGGTTTAAAACGTTAAATGGTTAAAGAGTTAAACTGGTTTCGATACATTGAAACGTTAAACTGCTAAATCATTAGTATGTTATTTTTCGAACTACATAGCGAGGCGAAGAGCGTAGGTGCCCGCGCAGGCGTCATCCACACCGACCATGGTGACATATTGACGCCGATTTTTATGCCCGTGGGCACCGTTGGGACCGTCAAAGGCGTACAGCGCAAGGAATTGGAAGAAGATATCCACGCGCAAATCATCCTCGGCAACACCTATCATCTGTACCTTCGTCCGGGAACTGAAATTTTGCATAAGGCAGGAGGCCTGCACCGTTTTGAAGGTTGGACAAGACCTATACTGACAGACAGCGGCGGATTCCAGGTATTCAGTCTGACCGACATCCGCAAGATGACGGAAGAAGGCGTACGTTTCAGTAGTCATATTGACGGCCGCAAACTGCTATTCACGCCAGAAAGCGTAATGGATATAGAGCGTGAGATAGGCGCAGATATCATGATGGCGTTTGACGAATGCTGTCCGGGCACAGCGGACAAGAAGTATGCCCAAGACTCTATGGACCGCACTCACCGCTGGCTTGACCGTTGTATTGCCCGATTTGACAGTACAGAAGATCTCTACGGTTACAAACAACATCTTTTCCCTATTGTGCAGGGCTGTACGTACCCGGACTTGCGCCAAGAGGCAAGCAAACGGCTACGCGATTTGGACCGGGACGGTTACGCCATCGGCGGTCTTGCCGTAGGCGAGCCGACAGAAGTGATGTACGACATGATAGAGGTATGCAATGCCATTCTCCCGGAAAACAAACCGCGCTACCTGATGGGCGTCGGCACCCCTTGGAACATATTAGAAGCCATCGAGCGCGGCGTGGATATGTTCGACTGCGTGATGCCCACCCGGAACGGTCGTAACGGAATGATTTTCACATGGCAGGGCGTGATGAACATGCGCAACAAGAAATGGGAAGACGATTTTACCGAGCTCGACCCCATGGGAAGCAGTTATGTTGACCATGCGTACACTCGCGCGTATGTGCGCCATTTGATACATGCGCAAGAGATGTTAGGATTAGAGGTGCTATCCATTCACAACCTCGCATTCTATTTAGATTTGGTAACCCAGGCACGGCAACACATCCTTGCCGGCGACTACTCTTCATGGAAATCCGCTGTATTACCGGATCTCATGAAGAGACTATAATTGAGAGTTGAGTATTGAGAATTGAGAATTGAAAAGGTTAGACTGGTATATAATAAAGAAATTTTTAGGCACGTTTTTCTTCTCAATCGTGCTCATTTTGTCGATTGCCATCGTCTTTGACCTGACAGAGAAAATGGATGATTTCTTCGAGAGCCAAGTGCCTTTGAGAGAGATTATCTTTGACTACTACATCCCGTTTTTGCCGTATTATATGAACATGTTCAGTTCTCTGTTCATTTTCATATCGGTTATTTTTTTCACAAGCAAGCTTGCCGGCAATTCAGAGATTATCGCGATGCACGCTGCGGGGATGAGTTACCACCGTCTGATGGTTCCATACGCCATTTCAGCGACACTCCTTTTTTGCCTGAGCATGTACCTCGGGGGCTGGATCATTCCCAAGAGTTCGGAGCGTATGCTGCATTTCACCGACCGCTATATACAACATTTCACGAGCGAGCATGCGCGCAATGTACAAATGGAAGTAGAGCCAGGAACGATACTGTATATCGAGTCCTTCCAACGCCGGAGCAACATCGGTTACCGCTGTTCGATAGAGCAATTTGAAGGCAAATCCATCGTATCGCGCACGACCGCCGACCGTATTTACTACGATTCGTTAGAGAACTGGCATTTAGAGGTCTATACCACCCGTACTTTTGACGACATGCACGAGACGTTAGAACGCGGCGAACGGAAAGATATTACCCTTCCGATTATTCCTGACGAGCTATTCATCACAGCCGAGCAAGCCCAACAGATGACAACTCCTGAGCTACGGCATTACATGGAGCGCCAACGCAAACGCGGTTCGGGGAACGTGAAAGCATTTGAAGTGGAATACCATAAGCGCTGGGCGAGTCCGTTGGGTGCGTTTATCATGACATTGCTGGGTGTGACAATGTCAAGCCGGAAAGTGCGCGGAGGAATGGGCAAAAACCTTGGAATCGGAATTGTACTGACGGCACTGTATATTCTATTTTCCACCGTGAGCACCACATTCTCGGTAAACAACGTGATGTCTCCCTTCATGGCCGCATGGCTACCGAATTTAGTATTCCTTGGCATTTCTATCCCTCTGTATATCAGGGCTAGTCGATAAAAAAATAACAGCCCGCGAACGGGCTATTATCCTCAGCGAAGTTCTACTCTACGAGTAACGGTCTCGCCATTTACCTTTGCGAAGAGGCGGTATGTGCCGCGCTCGAGTTCAAACTCTACAAACTGCCCACGCTCTTTCGCAAGCAGTTTGCCTTGCATTGAATAAATTCTTGCTTCCTCCATTTGCGTGGACGTTACGACCAGCGTATTTTCGCGGAAGCGAACAGTAAAATTATCATTGCTTTTAGCGGCATCCGCAAAATTTACGCCTGTTAAAAGTACGACCGCAGTCGTCAAACACATTAAAATGCGTTTCATAGCATTTCCTTTCTTTTAAACAGAACTAATACCGTTTTTCGTTCGCACCAATGCGTGGGCATCCCGCCAAAAAGCGTACCTTGAGAGCAGGTGCCATCGAAAAACAATGCAAAGGTAGTGCCTTTTTGCGAGACCTGCAAATTATTTGAGCCAAAAGCGCTAAAAATCTTAAAAGTGCCGGGTTGAGTTTACAATTTGCTATTATTACACCGCATTTTATGACGTTTTGCCACATGCAGTTTGCAAAGCCTATATTACTAAAACAAAAAAAAGTGCGCGCGCACTTGCGTATGTGCGTTTTTTTTTGTAATTTTGCGCCCGAAATGAAAACAGTGACCGTTTTATTGATTGCAGGCTGGTTTTCCGTAAGCGCGGAGAAGCAGGTTTGTTTCTCGCCCGGAAACTTGCAATACAAGGCGGAGGGGACTCATCAGACGGCAGACGGAGAGGAGAAAACGGGAGTATGGCAGTTCGCAACGAACGCATGGGAAGAGGCTCAATCGCCATGGCTGGACAAGTTCGCTTGGGCTACATCCGGTTGGGACAACACGGCTGATGACCCGCATGCCATTCGGTTCGAACCGACGGAAAATAATACTACTATTCTGGTCTTAAACGAAGATAACTGCACGGGGTACGGTCCCTCACAGGGCGGCGAGAGGAGTCAGGATCTGACGGGCAACAGTGCCAAGCACGATTGGGGTGTCTATAATGCCATCTCCAACGGCGGAGACAAGGCCGGCGAATGGCGTACCTTACTATACAGCGAATGGGAGTATTTGTTTTACAGCCGGGAGAAGGCAGATGAGTTATACGCGTTTGCATACCTCAAAACGCCGGACAGCATTGCAGGCATTGTGCTATTGCCGGACGGCTGGACAGGCGAAACGCTCAAAGAAGGATACACACTCGCAGAATGGGAAACTATGCAAGAAAAGGGTGCCGTATTCTTGCCCGAAGGAAAGTATTGGACGGCAAGCGGCGACAATTCCAACAACAATAAATTTGCAATAGCACTCTATTTTGAAGAAGGAACCAACAATGATCCGCAAGATACACAGGAAGAGCACTACAGCCAACTGCCGGTCCGATTGGTTCAGGACTATGCAGATCCGGCTACCGGATTAGAAGAAATGCGGCTTGGCACACGCGGGCACAAAACACTGCGCAACGGGCAGTTACTGATGATATCAGGAGAGAAGATATACAATACTTTAGGACAAAAAGTTCACTAAACAATATATGCAAAATATACGTAACATAGCGATTATCGCGCACGTGGACCACGGCAAAACAACGCTCGTGGACAAAATGCTTTACACGGCCCATCTGTTCCGTGAGAACGAGAATAAGGGCGAACTTATTTTGGACAACAATGACCTTGAGCGTGAGCGTGGGATTACGATTCTCGCCAAGAATGTTTCCATTGATTACAAAGGTACAAAAATCAACATCATTGACACCCCGGGGCACGCAGACTTCGGCGGAGAGGTAGAACGCGTATTGAACATGGCAGACGGTGTATTGCTGTTGGTTGACGCTTTCGAAGGCGCAATGCCTCAGACACGTTTTGTTCTACAAAAGGCATTGGAAATCGGCTTGAAGCCCATTGTAGTGATTAACAAAGTGGACAAACTGAACTGCCGTCCGGATGAGGTACAGGAAGAAGTATTCGACCTTATGTGCAATCTCAACGCGACAGACGACCAGTTGGATTTCCAGACGTTGTACGGTAGTGCGAAGAACGGCTGGATGTCAAAAGACTGGCGCAAGCCGACGACTGACCTGACGGACCTGATGGACGCCATCATCGAGTACATCCCCGCCCCGAAGGAGAATCCGGGCACTCCCCAGATGCTTATCACGAGTCTGGATTACAACAGTTATGTAGGCCGAATCGCCATCGGTCGTGTACATCGCGGTGAGTTCAAAGACGGCCAGAACGTGACGCTTGCAAAGAAAGACGGCACTATGGTAAAGACCAAAATCAAAGAGCTGCATACCTTTCAAGGCATGGGTCATGTAAAAACAGATATTGTCAAGAACGGTGATATTTGCGCAATGATCGGTATAGACGGTTTTGAGATCGGCGACACAGTATGTGATTACGAGAGTCCCGAAGCACTAAAACCGATTGCTATTGACGAGCCGACAATGAGCATGACCTTCTGCATCAACGACAGTCCTTTCTTCGGTCAGGACGGCAAATTTGTGACGAGCCGCCATATCCAAGACCGTTTGAACAAAGAGTTGGAGAAAAACCTTGCTTTGCGCGTAGAGAAAGGCGCCGAAGAGAGCAGTTGGCGTGTTTACGGCCGCGGCGTGCTCCATCTGAGTGTGCTGATTGAGACCATGCGTCGCGAAGGATATGAACTACAAGTGGGTCAGCCGCAAGTAATCATCAAAGAGATAGACGGTGTGAAATGCGAGCCGGTAGAAATGCTGACAGTGAATACACCAGAAGAATGCTCGGGCAAAATCATCGAGTTCGTGAGCACCCACAAGGGCGAGATGACGAAGATGGAGATGGTGAACGACCGTGTACACTTAGAGTTCACTATCCCGAGCCGCGGTATTATGGGAATGCGCACCTACGTAATGAACGTCAGTGCCGGCGAGGCAATCATGGCACACCGTTTCCTTGAGTACCAACCGTGGAAAGGCGAGATTATAAAGCGCAACAACGGTTCGCTCATCGCCATGGAAGCAGGAACAGCATACGCTTACGCGTTAGACAAACTGCAAGACCGCGGCAAGTTCTTCATTGACCCGCAGGAAGAGGTATATGCCGGTCAGGTGGTAGGCGAAAACGCCAAAGAAGGTGACATTGTCATCAACGTGACGAAGAGCAAGAAACTAACGAACATGCGTTCGAAAAGCGCAGATGACAAAGCCGTTCTGCCACCGCCCGTACGGATGAGCCTTGAAGAAGCGCTCGAATATATAAAGGAGGACGAGTACGTAGAGGTAACTCCGCACGCCATGCGCATCCGCAAGATTATTCTTGACGAATTGGAGAGAAAGCGTGCGGGAAGAGCGTAAAAGAGACTGTTGCGCTGTAAGACCGTTATAGTGTAGGACCGCTGCGCTGTAAGACTGTCCTACGGACTGTAAGATAAATCCATAAAAACAAACATATTATGAAGATTGAACAAAGTGAATTGAAGAACCTGACGGGCGTGATTACCCTCACGATTGAGCCCGCCGACTATCAGGAAGAAGTAAACAAACAGTTGAAAGAAGTGCGCCACAAAGCCCAGATGCCGGGGTTCCGCCCGGGTATGGTGCCTGCCGGCTTGGTAAAGAAGATGTACGGTAAAGGTATTCTCGCCGACGTGCTTAACAAAAAAGTTGGAGAGAGTCTTCAGAAACACATTGAGGACAACAAGCTGCAAATTCTTGGCGACCCACTGCCAAACGAGGAGTCACCGAAGATTGATTTGGACAGCGAAGACACCTTCACTTTCACATTCGACATCGCTGTAGCACCTGAGTTCGACGCCAAGTTGAACGGCAAGAACAAACTGACCGAATATGAGATTGAGGTAACCGACGAGATGGTGAACAACCAAGTGAACAGTTACGCAGCACGTTTCGGCGAGTACGAGCAGGCAGACGAAGTGGCAGAAGGCGACATTGTGAAAGGTCTGGCAAAGCAAGCCGATGGCGAAATTGTCAAAGAGAACGCCATCCTCAACCCCGGTTACATGAAACAGAAAACGCAGCAGAAGAAATTCATCGGCGCCAAGAAGGGCGAGACCGTGACTTTCAACCCGGCAAAGGCATTCGAGAGCGAGGTAGAAGTTAGTTCACTACTCGGTATCACCAAAGAGCAGGCACAAGATCTGAAGAGCGATTTCACCTTTGAGATTCAAGAAATTACGCGTCACAAAGATGCCAAGATTGACAGCGAACTGTTTACAAAAGTATATGGTGAGAACGCTCCGAAAGACGAAGATGAATTCCGCGCTAAAGTGAAAGCCGAGATTGAAGCAAACATGGCTGAAGACAGCAAATACAAATTCGGTCTTGACGCCAAAGAGGCAATCATGAAGAAGATGGAGAAATTAGAGTTCCCTGTTGACTTCCTCAAACGCTGGGTACTCGCCACAAACGAGAAGATGACCCAAGAGGAGCTGGACAAAGATTTTGACAAGATGCTCGAAGAACTGAAATGGCATCTGGCAAAAGACCAGCTGATGAAAGAGTACAACGTAAATGTTGAAAAAGAGGACGTAGAAACATACGCCAAAGAGGTAGCCCGTATGCAATTCATGCAGTACGGTTTGATGCACGTGGATGACCAGTACTTGACCAACTACGCGAACGAGATGCTGAAACAGGATAACCAACTACGCGGCATTGTAGAGCGCGTGGCTGAGAACAAGATATACGAGGCACTGAAGGGCGTAGCAAAAATAGAGAAGAAAAAAATATCTCACGCCGATTTCGGCAAACTGTTTTAACTAGAAATCTAGACCACTGGAAATCTAGAAATCTATGACAAGAATTCATTTCATAGCTATTGGCGGCGCGGCGATGCACAACTTGGCATTAGCCGTTGCCGCCAAATCAGGATATCAAGTAACAGGGTCGGATGACGAAATCTTCGACCCTGCCTTGACTCATCTGCGCGAGGCGGGCCTGCTGCCTGATGAGATGGGTTGGCACCCTGAGCGTATTACCAAAGATATAGACGCCATTATCCTTGGCATGCACGCACGCGAAGACAATCCTGAGTTGGCCAAGGCACGCGAATTAGGACTGAAGATATATTCGTTTCCCGAGTATCTTTACGAGCAAACGAAGGACAAGATCCGTATCGTAGTAGGCGGTTCACACGGCAAGACAACCACGACGAGTATGATTCTCTATGTGCTACAACGCCTCGGTATAGAAGCCGATTACATGGTTGGAGCACAGATTGAAGGCTTTGAGCGGATGGTACGACTGAGTGATACCGCCAAGTATGCCGTATTTGAGGGCGACGAGTACCTGACCAGCCCATTGGATTTGCGGAGCAAGTTTCTTTGGTATCACCCGCACGTAGCTATTCTGACGGGCATCGCGTGGGACCACATCAATGTATTCCCGACCTTCCCGGAATACGTAGATACGTTCCGGAAGTTCGTGGACAGCTTCGAGCCCAACGGCAGTTTTATCTACTACCAGGGCGACGAGAACCTGCGCAAGTTAGCAGAAGGTGCACGGAAAGACATTACGTGTATCCCTTATGACGCCTATGAAGGCGATGTGAAGATGCAGGTGTTCGGCCGGCATAACATGCAGAACCTGCAAGCCGCAATGTTTGCATGTCATTGTATCGGCGTCAAGCCGGACGATTTCTATCGCGAGATAAGCACATTCACAGGTGCCAGCAACCGTCTGGAGAAGATATGCGAGACAGAGACGAGCGTGGCGTATAAAGATTTCGCCCACTCACCGAGCAAACTGAAGGCGACTGTCAATGCCGTACGTGAGCACTACCCGGAGAAGAAATTGGTGGCGTGCATGGAACTGCATACATTCAGCAGTCTGATGGCAGACTTCTTGCCTCAATACAAAGGCTGCATGGCAGAAGCAGATGTAGCATACGTATATTTCAACCCGAAAGTAATTGAACACAAGCGCCTCACGCCTATTACGGCAGAAGAAGTGCGTGAGGCTTTCGGCACGGAGAATATAACCGTTTTTACGGAAAGCGGGGCGTTGCAGAAGGCTCTTAAAAATCAGATCTCAGCGCTTGGAAGACGGAATGTTGCTCTGCTGATGATGTCAAGCGGCACGTTTGACGGGGTGAACGTCAAAGAATTTGCAACAAATTTGATTGCCGGATAATTTACTTAACTCAGATATTTATGAAAAAAACATTCTTTTTGTTCGCTGTATTGCTCATTACGGGTCAGTTTCTTTTCGCAGCACAAAAAAATCAGCCGCGGAGTATCGTTATACTGTACGAGAATGATGTACACTGCGCCATCAGCGGCTACGAAGTGTTAGCAGGTTTACGCGATGCAATCCGCGACACGGCCTATGTGGCAGTAGTAAGCAGCGGCGATTTTATACAAGGCGGTACGGCAGGTGCCATTTCACGCGGCGAGTACATTGCTGATATAATGCGCGAAGTGGATTATGACGTTATCACACTCGGCAATCACGAGTTTGACTACCCCGTAGCTCACTCCAAAAAGTTACTCAAACGAATAGGAGCGCCGGTTGTTAATGCCAATTTCTACAAATCAGGGAGTAAAAAGAGTGTCTATAAGCCATTCATTATCAAAAAGTTCGGTAAGACAAAGATTGCTTTTATAGGTACCACCACCCCGTCAACTTTATATACGGAGACTGCTGCTTTCTATGATGGCGACAAGCAGATTTACCACTTATGCGAGCAGAACTTCTACGAAGTGATGCAACGTACAATCAATTGCGCGCGAAAGAAAGGCGCGGACTATGTGGTTGTGCTTTCCCACCTTGGTGAGGACAACAACCCCACCGGTATTGAGTCACATCAACTTGTGAAACACACCACAGGAATAGATATCGTATTAGACGGGCACACCCACTCTATTATCGCTCACGACACGGTGCGTAATGCTGCAGGGAAGCCGGTTGTGGTAACCGAGACAGGCACTAAATTCATTAACATCGGCAAAATACTCATCCGCGACGGTAAGATGACCAATGAGTTACTGCCAGTCAAGAGCATTCCCGAACGGAGCGGGCACGTTCGCAAAGCGACCGACAGAGTAGAAGAACGTATGCGCGAACAGACCCAACGCATAGTTTGCCACAGTGATGTGCACCTGCGTATTCTCAATGACAAGGGGAAACAACAAGTGCGTTTAGGCGAGACCAATTCGGGGGACCTTATCTGCGATGCGTACCGTATTATTTCAGGGGCGGACATCGCATTAGCTAACGGCGGCGGAATCCGCGCGGAGAAGCATCCGGGCGATTTGACATACGGCGACATAATAGATATTCTACCATACGACAACAATCTATGGGTAGTAGAAGCGACAGGGGCTGAGATTACCGACCTGCTACAAAGGTGCACCACATCATTGCCTTTAGAGGACGGCTTCTTCCCTCAAGTATCCGGGCTACGATTCACCGTACATGTAACCGGTCACACAGTAACAGATGTGGAAGTACTCAACAAAGAGACCGGCCAATACGAGCCCATCGATCCGAACAAGACCTATAGCGTAAGCACTATTGACTACTGTGTTACAGGCGGCGGTTTTTACGACAAGCTCAAGAACTGCAATGTCATATACCGTGGCGATGTGCTATACCGTGATGTGTTTGTCGAATATTTAGTGAAGAATCTCGGCGGACATATCTCCAACGACTATTCCGAGCCACAAGGACGCATTAAAATCATATACTAATATGGACAAGCAACAAAAACGTGATTATTTATACATGCGCATGGCGCGCACATGGTCAGAGAACAGTTATTGTGTACGCCGCAAAGTAGGTGCGCTGTTAGTCAAAGACCAGATGATTATTTCAGACGGTTACAATGGTACTCCGTCCGGTTTTGAGAACATATGCGAGGACGATAACAACGTTAGCAAGCCCTATGTGCTCCACGCGGAAGCGAACGCGCTGACCAAAGTAGCACGGTCCAACAACAGTTCCGACGGTGCGACGTTATATGTAACGGCTTCTCCATGCTTGGAGTGCTCAAAATTGATTATCCAGTCGGGCATTAAGCGCGTGGTATATGGCGAGGAATATCGCCTGATGGACGGCGTGGAACTGCTCAAACGAGCGGGCATTGAAGTAGAGTTTTTGGGGGTGGAGAATTGAGAATGGAACGTATGAAAAAGTATATTTTACCTACTCTAACCGTTATAGGAGTAGCCTTGGGTATTTTTATCGGTGCGTCCTTGAGTCAGAAAGCTGCAGCGCAACGAATTATTTATCAAAACGGCAGTTGGCACTTGGAGCAATCAAAGGTCGATAGGATGCTGCAGTTGATGGAGAGCGCGTATGTTGACAGTATCAATGTTGACAGTATCACTGACGAGGTGATGAGCGAATTGGTGCAGAAATTAGACCCCCACTCCGCGTATATTCCGAAAGAAGACTTGGAAATGGTCAATTCGGAGTTGGCGGGTTCATTCTCGGGTATCGGGGTGCAGTTCACTATCCAGCAGGATACTGTGCGCATAGTGGCCGTTATTGCCGGTGGTCCGAGTGAAGGTGTCGGTGTGTTAGCCGGAGACAAACTGATAACAGTAGACGACAGTCTGTTTGTAGGAAAAAAGATCAACAACGAGAAGGTAATGCGTACGCTCCGCGGCGAGAAAGGCACACAAGTCAAACTCGGTATTATGCGTGCCGGTTCGCCGGATATGCTTTATTATAATGTCACGAGAGGCGATATACCTGTGACAAGTGTTGATGCGAAGTTCATCGTAGAGCCGAACAACGAAAGCCAAAAGTCAAAAGAGAAAATTGGTTTTGTCCGCGTGAACAAGTTTGGCGCGACTACTTACCGCGAGTTTCTCGCAGCCATGGCGGAATTGGCATCGAAAGGTGCAAGCAGTTTTATAGTTGACTTGCGTGAGAACAGCGGTGGTTATATGGACCAATCAATACGTATGGCCAATGAGTTCCTTAACCGCGGCGAGATGATTGTCTATTCAGAAGGGCGTGCATACCCCCGTTATGAAGCAAAAGCGGACGGAGGCGGACGCTTCAAGAATGTTCCATTAGTAGTGTTGATTGATGATTTCTCCGCTTCAGCAAGTGAGATTTTCGCAGGTGCGATGCAGGACAATGACCGCGCACAGATTATCGGCCGAAGGTCTTTTGGCAAGGGATTAGTACAACAACAAATGCCGTTTGACGACGGGAGTGCCATACGTCTGACTGTTGCGCGTTATTATACGCCAAGCGGGCGTTGTATCCAAAAACCTTACACTCTTGGCGACCAAGAAGATTACCAGAAAGAACTGATAGAGCGTTTTGACCATGGTGAGTTCTATTCCGCGGACAGCGTACATTTCGCAGATACAACGACCTACCGCACTAAGAAAGGTCGCATTGTACATGGCGGCGGCGGTATCATGCCGGATGTTTTTGTAGGGCGTGACACAACGCTTAATACACCTTGGTACAACCGATGTGTGAACCTCGCATACACATATCAGTTCGCGTATCAATATACAGACCAGCACCGCAAAGAAATGGCACAATATAAAGACTGGCAGAGTTTGGAGCGATATCTGCTCAAACAGAATATATTGCGTGAGTTTGTTACGTTTGCCAAAGAGAAGGGCGTAGAGCCGAACGAGAGTGAAATTGCAAAGTCCAAACCGCTCATGGTTCGCTTGCTGAACGCATATATTGTACGCAATATGCTTGGCGACGAAGGTTTCTTCCCTCTGTTCGAGCGCGACGATGAGATTACGAAGAAAGCGGTGGAACTGCTTTCCAAATGACGAATTAACGGAATGATATAGCACAAAGGCCCGCCGGATGGCGGGCCTTTGTAGTATCAGAGCGCTTTGAGGGCGGCTTGCACGAAGCGGTAGAACTTCTGTACCGTAGCGATGTTCACTCTCTCGTCCGGGCTATGAGGATGCTCAATAGTAGGTCCGAAAGAAATCATCTCCATCCCGTCGTACTTGCTCCCGATGATACCACATTCCAGCCCGGCATGAATGATAATTACGCGCGGTTCTGCACCAAACTCCTTGCTATAGGTCTCTTTCATTGTTTTGAGCAGCGCACTTTGGAGGTTTGGTTTCCATCCTGGGTACGCTCCGCTGAGTACAACATCAGCTCCTGCGAGCGAGAAAGCGGACTGGATAACCGATGCCAATTCGTCTTTGCGGCTCTCTACACTTGATCGTGTGAGACAACAAACTTCAACCACATGTACCATTTGGTTATTTACCATTTTCTCCTTTGTAGATATCATCGCCAGATTATTTGACGTCTCTACGATGTCCGGTGCTTCAGGTATGCAGCGATAGACGCCATGCGGACAGAGAGTGATAGCGTGGATGAGGAAATCCTGCACATCTTCAGGCATTTCCGTCTTCGGGCACTCCACTTCCCGGGCAGTGAAATGCAGGTCAGTTTCTACGCCATCGTACTCGCTCAGGAAGAGGTCTTCAAAGCGGTCAACGAGGTCTTGCACATCCTGATAACATTCTTCGGGAATAGTAATGACCGCAGCCGCTTCACGCGGAATAGCGTTTCGTAGACTTCCCCCCTCAACGCATGCGAGACGCGCCTCATAGTTAGAGACCGCCTCTTTGAGGAAGCGGAAGAGCAGTTTGACGGCATTGGCACGCTGGAGATGGATATCGCATCCTGAGTGCCCGCCTTTACAGCCTTTTACCTCAACGCACAATGCGATATCGCCCTGTTCTGTCTCAACCGGCTGATATTCAAAGTTTGCAGTTACGTCCACCCCTCCTGCACATCCGACATACAATTCTCCCTCCGTCTCGGAGTCGAGGTTGAGAAGATATTTACCTTTGAGCCATCCCGGTTTAAGGTCGTTAGCGCCATACATACCGGTCTCTTCATCAACAGTAAAGAAGGCTTCCAAGGGCGGGTGAACTGCCTCTTTATCAGCAAGGATAGCCATAGCCGTCGCGACACCTATTCCGTTGTCTGCTCCGAGCGTAGTGCCATCAGCGGTCACCCATTCTCCATTGGGTTCCACATACGCCTGGATAGCGTCTTTCTCAAAGTCAAACATCTTGTCGCTATTCTTTTGAGGCACCATATCCATGTGTCCTTGCAGGATAACCCCCGGATGGTTCTCCATGCCCGGCGAAGCGGGCTTACGGATAAGAACATTACCTATTTCATCCTGGAGTGTCTCAAGACCAAGACTCTTGCCATAGCTGACGAGGAAGTCGGCTATTTCTTTGCGTTTACCGCTTGGACGGGGGATTTGTGTAAGACTGTAGAAAGCGTTCCACAAGCCCTTAGGTTCTAAATTTTTCATAATATATCTATTTATTTAAACAATGCTTTCTTCTTTGAGCGAAGCGCTCTTTCGACTTTGAGCGAAGCGGTCTTTCGACTTTCTACTTTGAGCGAAGCGGTCTTTCTACTTTCGACTTAATCAACGGTCATTTCTCCGCATAGTTCTTTGCCGAGCAGTTCACGTGCGTTCTCGGGTTTTTCTCCAAGTAGTAGCATCATCTTGGTAAGCAGCGCCTCTGTAGTTATATCATATCCGGAAAGCACTCCGGCTTTCATGAGGTTGAGCGAAACGGCATATAATCCCATTTCTACGGACCCTATGTTACACTGCGTTTTGTTGACGATGATGATGCCCTTGTCGACGGCGTTTTTGAGTTCTTTATAGAGCCATTTATCGGAAGGTGCATTGCCGGCTCCGAAGGTCTCGAGCACCACCCCTTTCAGTCCGCGTGTACGGAGTACGGCTTTGACGACGGCAGGCTGTATACCGGGAAAGAGTTTGAGAACCGCGACATTAGTATCAAAAACCGTATGAAGCGTAAGCGGTGCTTTCGGGTCCGAGTAATGTATCAGATGGGGCTGGTAAATGATATGCACTCCGGCCTTTGCCAAGGGAGGATAATTATAACTATTGAACGCAGAGAAATGCTCCGCGTTACGCTTTGTCGTACGGTTGGCGCGGAAGAGTTGTGACTCAAAATAGATAGTCACTTCGGGGACGATGGCATTTCCGTCTTCATCTTTGGCAGCTGCTATCTCAATAGCCGTTAAGAGGTTTTCCTTAGCATCGGAACGCAGCACCCCTACGGGCAGTTGGCTACCGGTAAAAACGACGGGCTTTCCAAGATTCTCCAACATGAATGAGAGTGCGGATGCGGAATAGGACATTGTGTCCGTGCCATGCAGGATGACGAAACCATCATACTCATCATAATGTGCTGCGACCATCTGCGCCATTCGGTTCCAACTGATTGGGCCTATATCGGACGAGTCGATAAGGGGAGTGAATGCCTGTATATCCACGTCAATGGACGTCTCAAAGAGCTCCGGGAGGTAGGCTTTGAATGTTTCCATATCTGCGGGCACGAGCGCATTAGAACGTTTGTCGCGCACCATGGTGATAGTTCCGCCGGTTGATATCAAGAGTACTTTGCTCATTTTGTGAAAGATGAATGGCGTCTCTAATTTGCGTGCAAAGATAGTGTTTTTTTTTGATATATGCAAGAAAATTGCCAAATAATTCTACTTTGTCTTTCATCATTTCATCATTTCATCATTCCATCATTTCATCAATCCATCATTCCTCTGGTCTTTCGACTTTCGACTTTCTACTTTCGACTTTCATCAATCCATCATTCCATCATTTAAAATCATCATTCCATCATTTAGCTCGCTCTGCGAGCGGATCAATCCATCATTCCTCATGCCGCCGCCCCTCCGTTTAGCCGTCAATACCGTTCGCATCTCGTTCGCATTACGGACATCTGCGTCCCGTCCTTTTTTCGTATGTCCATTCCCCGGCATTGAATGCCGGCCTTCATTTCGTCCATTGTGCCGGATGTCATCCGGCTGCTTAGGGTGACGGGGTGACAGGGTGACGCCCTCGTTTATAATTCACACACACACGCGTGGGTGTGTATAGTTTTAGGAAAAGGGTGTCACCCCGTCACCCGTCACCCTGTCACACCCGACCCTCTATATTCCTATTGGCGTTCACCTCTTCAAAGTTCTCTCCATCGGTTTGATCATCTTTTCGATGAAAGAGATTTATTCAAATAAATCCGTGAAATTCTTCCAAACAGATTTGTTAGTAGTATAATTGGTATAGTTCAACTCGTTATTAAACAACCACAAACCCTCTTGCATAATAACAATACCGCCGACATAAATATAGCGTTTTTGCTTATTGAAATTGAGGTTTGCGATCTTAGCTGCTAATACTTCTGCTTTGTCTTTCACCTCAGATTCCGATGCCGTAAATCCTCCTTTTGTATCAAAAATACCCAACACATCTTTTCCTCTAAATTTGATAATCCAATCAGGATAGAAGATGCGTTCTTTATTGGTAGTGTGGTCTGTATAACGAATACCGTAAGCGTCTTTTCCTGTTCCATTTTTAAACCACCATTCAATATGTTGGGGGTTACTCTCAAGGAATTGAATAAACTTCACCTCATTCTCTCTGCCGGCATATTTCTCCAATAAGCGGAAGGGTCTTACAATACTTAGCGTCGCAGGGAACTCCTTCATATCCTCGGTATAAGCGTATTGCGCCTTGATAGTAAAAACCTCTGCTTCCTGTTCTGCTATGCGCTCCATCTTGCGCTTAATTAGTTCATCGCGTTTTGGAATATATTCACGTAGGGCTTGCGCGATCACACGCTTAAAGACACTATTCTCCTTGCGGTCTGTATCTTTGAGGAACACCTTGTATTGGCTGATATAGGAATAACTCGGCAAGCCGATGGAGAACCACTGCCGCAAAGCCTCTTTGAGAGGCGCCCATGAACGGGCAATGTTACCTAATTTGGTATCATCTTCCGTCTGTTCCTGCAAAATCTCATAGCAGCGATAACTGAAGAGTTTCTCTACATCGTTATTCGAGACTTCGACCATCACATCGCGTCCGTATTCATTGTTGACATCCTCGTCATAATTACGGAAATGCGCGTCCGCCATAACGCTTCGCTCGTATCGCTCATCGGGGTCTATTCCTTTGGATTTGAGCATCTGACGCTGCTCGTCGAGCGATGGGATGTTCTCTTCGGAAGAGCCGAAATAGCGGTTGAACGTACCTATAAACGAAGATTGAAAATCACTTGCACGTCCCACATCGCCGTAGTCACCACGCGATTGAAAATCGGATTTGAGAATAGGATCCACTACTAAATCCTGATCACGCACTCCGGCTACTCCGGCAGTCATTTGCGCTACTTGACGGATGATGGCCTGCATCGCAGCTTCTTTCTGCTCTTGGTGTTCTTCGGCGGCAAAGAGTGTCGGCACAACCGCCTCCACGGTCTGCTGTAAGTTTTGTTTCTCTGCTTCTATCCGTTCTACACGCTTGTGATAATCGTGCTCGGTATCGCGGATCTCCTGTATCTTTTGCGCCGTTTCTTGTGCTTTTTGAATGACCTGCGGCATCACTTGCGTCACTTGTTTGGACACCTCATTGGGGTTTGACGAGGGAATGGTATCAAAAAGCGTACGCGCCACCTCTGTTCCAAAGTGCTCCAAAGCGGCGGAAGTCTGCTGCTCTACGCTCAGTTTGGAAATGGCAGTTTTTGGTCTGTTCTCCGTGCTGTCTTTGGGGTTTTGCACCTCATTTCGGCGGTAGTTGGTATAGAGATAACCCGTTTTGAGAGCAGGATGTCCGCTCAAGTCTGCTCCGGGAACCGCCATGCGCAGAATGCGTCCGAGGGTCTGCGTGCGGAACGTATCGGACTTGACTTCGCGGTACATGACCAAAATATGTGCGCGCGGACAATCCCAACCTGTTCCGGCTGCGTATTTGAAGAGCATATATTCCACCGGATTATTGCCGTCGGAGATAAACTCGATGTTCTCTTTCTTGTTATCAAACCATTTGGCGATGTGATTTGCCGGCACACCTTTCTTGAGCAGATAATCGCTCACTATCTCCTCTTTGCGTTTGACACCTAAGTCTTTGGTTTTCTTATCGTCATCCGGCAACTGAATCAATACCAGGGGATTGATGTCTTTTCCCACACGTTCCCATTCGGCTTTCAGTTCTGCGCGTTTCTCCATCGCCAAATCGAGCAGCAGATAATCATGGTCGATGTTCTCAAACACATTCAGATCTTCCTCGGTCTGCGAGATGATTTCTTCTTTGATCAAGCCCGCAGCCACCACATCTTGCCGCTCCACCTCTACAAACCCTGCGCGGTTGCGGCGTACATCGCTAATCGAAGGTTCTGAAGTCGGAGTAGCCGACACTTTGAGAATAATCTTCGGGTTCAACGGCTCAATAACGGTCTTGATAGCAAGGTCGGTCACGTTCTTGTGGCTCTCGTCAATAATCATCACTATCTGCCGTCCTTCCGCGTGCGTGCGATCTACTATATCTTCGAAATAGAAGCCGGATTCTTTGTATAAGCGTTCATCTTCCGGACGACGAAGAACACGTTTGTCGGCTTTCTCGGTGGATAGTTTCTGCCAGTTCAAGAACAAGATGTCATTCCGTTTGAGCACACCTTGGTTGAAGTCCTGTACAGTCAGTAACTGGTTGCCGATATTCGGATGAAAATACTCAAAGAACTTCTCCTTGCTCTGCATCGCCAAATCGTCCGAGAACGTGATCCACACAAACGCTACATCCTCATTCCAATCAGGCTGTGTGTGCAAGCCGTTGATGAAATTAGACACCATAAAGGTCTTGCCGCTTCCCGTCGGAGACTTAAACACGATCTCGTGCTTGAAGTCAGTATTCGCGTACCAAATAGCCTTGAACTGCGTCGTTAATTCTTCTACTGCGTTTTGCTGAAACGCAAGCATATTAAATTGAGCCATAACGTATTATAGTTGGTGGATGTTCTGATAAATCTCTAAAATCGGTTGCGGAATAGGTTTGATGGTAATACCCGAAAGGTCATCAAACTCATTCTCAAAAACAGATGGATCGCCCCATGTGAAGACATAAACCGCGATGCGCGTTAATGGGTTAGTCGCCTGTATCTGCTCTATCTCTCGGCGGAAATCAGCAAAGTGCAGGAGGTTGCCGGAGAAATAAACCGCAGTATAACCAAAATCATTCGTCGGTTTGTCACCTTTGCGGAGTTGGAAAATCTGGTACGACTTGGCAGTCTTTATCTCCTCTAAGTTGTTTTCTCCCAAAGCCAATAGACAACCGGCTTTCTGCGTTAGAGCCACTTTGTCCGCGTCGGTAATGTCGGTTATCTCATGCTCGCCCACAAACGCCGTGCGGTAGTATTTCATGGAATTGCCAAGACCGGCAACCGCTTCTCCTTTTGCGTTGGTGTAACCTTGCATCACACGTTTGTTGCGTTCATACGTAACTGCCTCACAGATATTATTCTCGTTCTGTTGTACCAAGATACATTGCCGATGTCCGCCATCTTCCTCATTCAACTGCATCGTCGCGTGCATAGTAGTTCCACTTCCGGCAAAGAAATCGAGAATGGTAGAGGATTTTGATACAAATGTTCCGGCTTCTATTAGTTGCTTGATTATATCTACTGGTTTGGGATATGAGAAGTTCTCTATTCCAAGTTCTTCCAATTCTTTTTTCCCCTCTTCTGACAATACTTTAATAATTGAATATAATTTGGAAGTTGCATCATCAACTTTGACATATTCACAAATTGTATGCATACCCTCCTTGTTTAATTCAAGGAAGTAAACTCCTTTTTGTATCAACTCATCTACTTCATTTTTCTTATCAACTCCCTTATATTTTTCTAATTCCTCATAGTAGCACCTTCTGTCTCCTAAACTTTTATCATATTTTCCAAATGTTTTTCTAATTACATCGTCATTCTTGATATAGAATTCACCATTTATCTCAAATGTTTTTTGCTGTAATACTTTTTTTCTAGCAAGAGATATATTATTAATAAATGAAGCATAAAGTAATATATAATCATGTCCTTTAACTATATGCTTTGCTTGTCCACCACCTTTTGCTCTTTGATGAATTAATGTTCCTACAAAATTCTTCTCTCCAAACACTTGGTCGCAGAGTAGTTTGAGGTTCGCTTGCTCGTTGTCATCAATAGAAATAAAGATAACTCCTCTATCGGAAAGCAAGTTCTTGGCGAGTTCAAGGCGTTTGTGCATGAATGATAGCCAATAACTATGCCGCAACGGGTGATCTGTGGGAACCGTTGTACCATCGGGAAATTTGTCGAGTACACGCTTATCCTTATACACAAAACCATCCGAACCGGTATTATACGGCGGATCGATATAGATGACATCTATTGTGCCCTTATGGGTATAGTTGAGGCATGTGAGGGCGTGAAAATTATCACCCTCAATCAGAATATGTGTGGGCTTGCCATCATCATTCGAGATAGCTTTATCAGGAACCTCTTCCAATGTAGGAATAGCATTCTCGGCTTCCGCCTCAAATGCTTCGGGCACATCCATCCAACGCAAACCATATTGCGTCTCGCTGTTTTTCTTGATTTCCGTTTGAAGACGCAACACCTGCTTCTCCAACTCATGAATCTTCTGCAAGTACTCTTGCTCTGTCATAGTAGCGCTTGTTATGGTTCGCTACTTATTACGACATACAAGATCAGCAAATACCGGACAAAAGGAAAGTGGGCTTCCCTTAAGATTCCGAGGTATTTGCCGACACCTGTATCACATAAGTTCCACCCACGTAAACGTAGGCGCTCGAACTTATTCGTATGATACATCCTTCTAATCGGCAAATTTTCGGAATATCTCGAATAAATAGCAAACGCTAATTAATAATATCATTTTGTGCAACACTTTGCACTTGTCACCGCTTTTTTACGCTGTCGGTGCCAGCGTTACATTTTGCGTTGCAAAATTACACAAAAAAAATGACATACACAAGGGATATGCCATTTTTTTGTATTTTAGTATTTACTTATGCGTTTACACAGTAGCGACGATATCCCAGACGAAGGCTCTTACACCGACCTCCTCATTACGCAGGTCGAGTTTCTTGACCGCCTCGAGTAGTGCGGGCAGTTGGTCATCATTGACGACAGTGATGACACAAGAGTTCATTTCGGGCCAGGCATGTGTACCTCGTCTTGGTTCGCCGCCGTTAGTACCACGACCTTGTACTTGCTCAAAGAACGTAAAGCCTTTGATATTCAGGACATCAAGCATATATTCCACACGACCGGTGTTTGCCTGGTTGAAAACAATCATTACAGATTTCATAGGAAATAGTCGAAAGTCGAAAGTCGAAAGTCGAAAGACTTTTTCTCTCACTACTCTCTTATTTTTATTGTTAAACTTTATTTATCTTGTTAATTAAATTACAGAGCATTTTCTGAACCTCTACAATCAGAGAACTCATCTCTGAGCAAACCAATTCATCTACATACCCAAAGTTTTGTGCAAGTACTAATTCTGTTTCCAACTCATACGCAGAACCTAAAGCTATACTTAAAAAATGCGCAAAATCTTTATCCGTTACCCTACCGGCTCCTTCTGCTATATTTGCCGCAATAGAGACCGCGGCGCGTTGCATTTGAGATGTTAGCGCGTATAATTCGTTCGAGGGGAAAGTTTTGGTCAATTGATATACCCTATTGGATAACTCAATAGACTTCTTCCACACAATTAGTTCTCTGAAGTTGTGTACCATTTTTGTCTTTCTACTTTGAGCGTTAGCGGTCTTTCTACTTTGAGTCCGAAGGACGGTCTTTAACTTTGAGGTTCATGAAGATGAATTTCTTGCGGAGGGCTTCCTTTTTGTCGCGGTCGCCGTGACGGGACATAACGCCGTAGAGGAGAGGCACGACATACAAGGTCAGGAAGGTCGAGACGGTCAGACCGCCGATAACGACGATACCTAACGGTTGCCACATCTCGGCACCTTCACCGGACGAGACCGCCATCGGGATCATACCGAGGATGGTAGTGAACGCCGTCATGAGGACAGGACGGATACGGCTCCGACCCGACATCTGGATAGCCTGATTAAGCTCGTAGCCACGCTCACGCATGAGGTTGATATAGTCCACGAGCACGATACCGTTCTTGACGACGATACCCACCAGAAGCACCAGACCGAGGGCACCAATCATATCCAGCGAACGGCCGGTGAGCCAAAGGGCGATGACAACGCCCGAGAGGGCAAACGGAATCGTGAACATGATGATCGCCGGCATACGGAGCGACTCAAACTGCGACGCCATGACGATATACACAAGCATGATAATCATCAGACCGAGAAGGATCATGTCGCGGAACGTGTCCTGCTGGGTCTCGACATCACCGCCGATATGGGTGGAGTAACCTACCGGGATGTCAAGTTGCGGGATGACCTCCGTCTCAATCGCTTTCGCAAGTTCGCCAAGGGTAGTGTTGTACGGCGTAGCCTTGACGGTGACGATACGCTGACGCGCCTTACGCTCGATGGTAGGCGGTGCCCAGTACTCACCGACGGAAGCTACTTCGGTCAGTTTGACGGACTTGCCGGTAGCAGTTGGGATGGAGAGGTTGAGGATATCCGAGATAGAGTTGCGGTCATCCTCCTCAAGACGCACGACGATATCGTACTCCGAGCCGTCCTCCTTGAGGTAACCGCAGGACATACCCGCTACGCGGTTACGGAGGTAGGTGGAGAGAGTAGCCGAGGAGAGCCCCAGACGGGAGGCTTTCTCCTTATCGACGGTGATCTTAATATCCGGACGGTCGTCCTCACGGCTGATATTCACGTCGCGGGCACCGGGCAGTTGGGAAATCAACTGACGGCACTGCTCCGCCAACTGGGAGGTCTTATCGAAATCATAACCGTAGATCTCCAAGTCCACTGTGATATCGCCACCGGGTCCGCCGGACGAAACAGCACACTGGTATTCGTTGATTTCCGGATAGGATGCCATCTCCTGACGGAGAATCTCTGCAAGAGTCCAGATGTCGCGGTCACGCTCCCATTTCTTAGGCAGACGGATGGTCATCTGGATCTTGTTGTTCATCGTGGACGAGAAGATAGAAGCGATAGAGGCATCGTCGCTGGAACCGGCGGAGGTGCTGATCAGCTGGATCTCCGGAACGAGTTCCACAAACCGTGCCTCCAGTTGACGTGCGGTCTTGAGGGTCTCTTCGATACGCGTACCGCGCTGCAGTTTGACGGTTACGGAGAGACGGCCGTTATCCTGTTGTTGCATAAAGTCCGTACCGATCTTCCCCATGAACGCAGGAGTGAGCGAGAGGCCGAAGAAAGCCAGAAGGATAAGGAAGGTGACGAATTTATGATTGAGGCACCATCCTAACGACCTCGCGTAATAGTCATCGATGACGTCCAGCGCACGAACGACGGTACGCTCGTACCAGCCCTTCTTGCCTGCCTCGTCGTCCACCAGGTTTCCGTGCTCGTCCACGTGCACTTTCTTCGCCTTGAGCAGTTTGGAACAGAGCATCGGAGTCAGCGTGATAGCCACGAGCGTCGAGGTACAGCATACGACGGTGACGATCCATCCCAATTCATGGAACATGATACCCGCCATTCCGTTCAGCATCGTCAGGGGCACGAACACCGCCACGAGCACGAGGGTCGTCGCGATGACGGATACCCAGACCTCGTTGGTAGCGTAGATAGACGCCTCATGCGGATCCTCGCCACGCTCCACGTGACGGGTGATATTCTCCAGGACGACAATCGCGTCATCCACCACCATACCGATCGCGATGGTGAGCGAACAGAGGGAGATGATATTCAGACTCGAATCCGCCATACCGAGGTAGATAAACGCCACGATGAGGGCAATAGGAATCGTGATACCGATAATGATGGTAGCACGCCATTTGCCGAGGAAGAAGAGCACGACGAGCACGACGAAGAGGAGGGCGTAAAGCACCGACTCTTCGAGGGAGTTGATGGAGTTCTGGATATTCTCCGAGGAGTCGTAGATCTGCTCTATCTTCACGTCCGTCGGCAGCTGTTTCTGTATCTTCGCCAGTGCGGCACGCACGTCGCGGCAGACCTGCACGGTGTTCGCTCCTGTTTGCTTGGAGATGATCAGACGCACCGCCTCACGACCGTTGGTCTTCTCGTCCTGGGCGAGGTCCTTGATGGTATCCTTGACCGTCGCTATATCGCGGATGAAGACCTGCTGACCTTGCGGCGTCATAGCTACCATGAGGTTCTCGATCTCGGAGGACTCGATGTACTCCGAGCGCACCTGCATCTGGTACTGCTCCTGCGGCATCTTGATCGTACCCGAAGAGAGGTTGAGGTTGTTCGCCGAAACGACTTGCCCCACCTGCTCCAGGGTTATGCCGTAGGCATCGAGTTTCTCCTGGTCGATATTGACATAGACATAGCGTTCCGGCGCACCCGAGAGGGAGATATTTCCGATACCGTCAATATGGTTCAACTGCGGCACCACCTCGTCGTTGAGGATCTTGTCCAGACCCGCATACGTCTCATCCGCCGTGATGGAGTACTGGCAGATAGGCATCGTACTCGTGGAGAGTTTGAAGATCACCGGCTTGGAGCAGTTGTCCGGCAGGTTGTTCGCCGCCATATCGACGAACGAACGCACGTCGTTCACCGCCTCTTCCATGTTACTACCCCACTCCAACTCCAGCGTCACCACGGAGATATTATCCTTGGACTCCGAAGTGATGTGTTTGAGGTGATCGACGGAGGTCAGGGCGTTCTCCATGATCTTCGTCACGTTGGTCTCCATCTCGCTCGCCGATGCGCCCGGATAGGTAGTCATGACCGTGATATACGGCGGGTCCATCTCCGGGAACTGGTCAATCGGCAGCTTCAGGAAACTAAATATACCGATGACGATGACCGCCACAAAGATGAGGGCGGTGGTCACCGGTTTTTGGATTGCTGATTTATAAATGCTCATAATTTTTCGGGATTAAATAGGTAGACCTAGGTAGACATAGGTATTCCTATGAAGACCTAGGTAAACCTAGGATTTCCTATTTTACGATATTGACTTTGACGCCATCGACGAGCTTGTGCTGGCCGGTAGTGACGAACTCGACGCCCTCTTTGATTTCCGGAGCGATGATCTCAATGTCCTGATCGAAGCGTTGTCCGAGAGTAACAGCCACACGTTTAGCGCGACCGTCCTCTACGATGAATACATAACGATCGTTAGCTCCGACGAGTTTCTCTACGCTCTGGTAAGGCACCACGATGGCATTCGCTTTGCCCAGACCGATATTCGTCGTTACGTACATACCCGGACGAAGGAGATTCTTGGCATTCGGGATGACAATCTTACATTGGAAAGTGTGGCTGGAGGGGTCAATGGTCGGATAAACGATTTCCACCGTAGCAGGGAACACCTTATTCGGATAAATCTCCGATGTCAGCGTCAGCTTCATGCCGGTCTTGAAGAGCGGGAAATAGGTCTCCGGAATAGCGACCAATGCTTTCAGTTTGTCAATCTGAGTCAACACCAGAATCGGCTGACCGCCGTAGAGTTCCCCGTCCTCGTAGTTCTTGGCGGAGATGATGCCTGCAAACGGAGCCTTGACATAGGTGTTAGTCTCCAGGAACTCCAGCTGCTCCTTGGTGGAGTTATACTGGGTCGTGATCTGGTCATACTGCTGCTGGGTAGCCGAACCGGTCTTGAGCAGCATCTCGATACGGTTCTTCTCGACCTCGAGGTTTGCCATGGAGATCTTCGTAGTCTTGTACTGGGTCTGATCCATGCGCACGAGGTCGCTACCGGCAGAGACGCGATCGCCTACCTCACGGTAGATATGCTCGATCTTGCCCGTCAGGGACGGCGCTACGTTTTGGGTGATATAACCTTGAAGGTTCGTCGAGACGGATATCTCACGCTCGATCTCGCGGGGCTGTAGAACAATCGTACGGACTTGCTCTACGCGCTCTTCCTCTTCTGCAACGGAGGTTTCTTTGCTGCCACAGCTAATCAAAGCGAGTGCGGCAAAAATGTAAAGAATGTTCTTTTTCATATTTGTTATTGGATTATTTTTCGATATTACGGGATTACGATATTTCGATACTTCGAGATTTCGGGATTTCGAGAGCTTATTTATTGAGGAACTCTTCCAGATCCGCTTGGGCGCTGACAAGGTTCAGCATAGCCTGGACGTACGAACTCTGCGCGTTGATCAGGTCATTGGAAGCGTTGGTCAGTTCCATATTACTGCTGGCACCGTATTTGTATTTCTCCGTAGCGGAGGCGAACACGCGCCGAGCCACTTCTATATTGTCTTTCTCGTTCGTATAGGTCTCATACGCGTTGGTGAGGTTGAAGCACAACTGGCGGTATTGGATAGCCAGATTGTCTGTTGTTTCCGAGAGGGTGTTTTTCGCCTCTTCGTACGCGATTTTCTTCTCTACCACGCCAGCTGCACGCTTTCCTGACGACCAGAGCGGCATTTTGACGGACACTTGAATCACATTCGGCGGTGTCATACGCATACCGCCTTCACCATAATACTGCTGATTTGCATAGTTATACGCCAAACTGATTGTCGGGCCATAAGCCCATCCCGCCATGTGTACGTTGCGCTTGGCGAGTTCGGTTTGTTTTTTGAGCAGTTGGTAATTGAGGTTGTTCTCTATGTTAAAGTCCTCTGCCAACAGGTTAATCACCCGCTCCGGCGAGAGCACTTCGTCGATATTCTCCGTCAGGACCAATTCTGTCTCAACAGGCACATCCAGCAGCACTTTGAGGCTGTTGGTAGCCAGTTCTATATTGCGTTTCTGGGTGTTGATGGAGTTTTTGAGGGTGTTGACGCGCACACGAATCTGGTCGGCTGTCGTCTGCTCGGCGGCTCCTACATTAACGGCGTTCTGGGTCATTTGCTCCAAGTCCTGGATATTTACCAAGCTGGAATCCAAGAGGTTCGAAATGCTCTGCAGCGCCACCACGGAAACATAACTGCTCATGACGCTGCTGCGAAGCTCAATCTCCGATTTCTCCAGGGCAATCTTCTTCATGTCGATAGCGATATTGTTAAGCAACACGCCCACAACTCCCTGACCGTTGATTCCGACAGCAGCAGTCAGACCGAGCGCGCCCACATTAGGCATGTTGATTTCAATCTCGGAGCCCCCCATTCCGAGTGTCGCGGCATAACCGAGGTAGTTACTGTAGCTGTAACTTCCATCCACACTCGGCAACATCGAGGCAATGGTCTGCCAACGCTGGGCGTATGCCTCCTGAACGGCGAGAGAGGCGTTTCGCAACGTCCTGTTCTGCTTCACAGCATAATCCTGCGCCTCTTTGAGACTCATACTGAGCGTAGTAGGGGCAGAGGCGGTGTCCTGCGGTTGATGACTTTTCGTAGCAGCCATCACATGGTCCTCTGCCTGCGCAACTCCGCACATCATCACTACCGCCAATAATAATAAGATTTGTTTCTTCATATCAATATTCAATTTTCAATTCTCAATTCTCAATTCTCAATTATACAACTTCATTCCTTCTTCCGAGAGCACTCCGCGGACGAAGACGTCCATCGTCGTGTAACGTAACTGGTGCATATTATACCCGTGGCCTTCGATCACCTCGAGATCCCGAATGGCATCGCTGTGGATCTTGGCAAAGAGCCCCGCTACTAATTCTATATTAAGGTTCGCGCGCACGAGGCCCGTCTGCTGCCCCATCTCCAGATATCGCCGGATGTATTCCTTCTGGGTCTTGAAGCAATTCCTCTGAAACTGCGCAAACTGCTGAGGGTAGTATTTCTTGAGGTCATAGACCAACTGCGGCACGCGACGGACATCGTTATTCTCCGCCTCCTGATGCTTGATGAACTTCGCTACGAGTTGTTTGAAATCGCCGGACTTGAGGAGGTCTTCCATCTTCGACGCCGTGTAGTTGATGTTCGCCTGCAGCATCTGCTCCACCAGCTCATCCTTGGACGCGAAATAGACGTAGAAGGTCTTCTTCGACATGCCTAACTCGTGGCATATATCGTCGATGGAGACGCTACGGATTCCGAGGCGAAAGAACATGTCGCCTGCCGTCTTGATGATGTTATTTACCATTTGGTCATTTACCATTTGGGTATTTATTTTGACATTTAGTTATTGAATCATTTGCAAAACGGCTGCAAAGGTACATGTTTTTTTCGACACGCACAAGAAACTTGGAAACTTTTTGCACTACAAAAGTTTTTTTGTAAAGTAGAGTTTACAATTTTTACCTTAATGAATGAAGTATAACATCCGCCAGTTTGATGATGGACATTTTTCCGTCATTATTGACAAAAATAGGGTTGGAGCAGGAAGGCGTTGTATGCTGCGAGCGTATACGCGCGCGAACCTTATTTATATTTCGGAGTGACGCGTCTCCGTTATAGTCACGGTCAATAACGCGTTGTACACGTGTATTTTCCGGTGCTTCTACAATAATAATTCGTTCGCACAACCTGTCCAATCCAGCCTCAAAGAGGATTGCGGATTCAATAAAAAAGAGTTCATTACCCTGATTGTAATTATTGAGTCGGTCTTGAATATCACGGAAGACGGCGGGATGAATGATAGCATTGAGACGCGAACGAAGTTCCATATTAGCAAAAACACATCCGGCAACATATGATGTATTATAAATGCCGTTAGAAAAAAAAGAATCTGCCCCAAGGAGTGCGATAATTTGCGCCTGCACATTCTTATTCTCTGCGATAATACGTTTTGCCTCACGATCGCAGTCATATACCGCATATCCACGATGCGCAAGTTCACGCGTAATGGTGGATTTCCCACTCCCGATACCTCCTGTGACTCCGATTACCATATTAGAACTGGAAATAAATGAATGGTTGCATATCGGCCGTAACAAACTGGTAGATAACGACCATAGCCACACACACAGCAATCACTATCAACCAGATAGGCATTGCACTGAATACCAAGCGATAACGACGTTTCCAATTGGTCGGAAGCCAATGGATACATATTCCGGCGACAAACATGGCCACAACCCAACGATATTCCCATAGAAAATCAGGAATAATAGTGTTATTCCATGCCCCGCCTATCTGATTTACCATATTCTTCGCCGTTTCCCATGCCACTTCATTAGCCGTAGCTGGATCAAGATTACTGCTTGAACGGAAGAACAGGCGAGTGAAGGTGATGAAGGTGAATGTTTGCAAAATTGCCCATACTTTAGACAATTGAGAATTGAGAATCAAGATTTTAGAATTAATGACACGGTCCCTTGTAACCAACCAATAGACATAGCGGACAGCCGCGCCAACCCACACGATAGCCGCCCACACTGCAAAGAGCCGCCATATCGGAAGACGCCATATATAATCCGCTGCGATGAGCGATGCCGTCAATGTTGTCATTGATACAAATCGCACATGCCAATTCATCTCACGCCATATTTTATTGACTATCATACCTATACCATTGATGCCTCCCCAGATAATAAAATTCCAGCTGGCACCATGCCACAAACCTCCCAACACTTGCGTAATGAACGAGTTAAGATTGGAATAGAGGAGTTTGCACCGTTTCTCCCCTAACTTTTCCCTTAAGTGTGCGGTGTTAATAATAGCAACCACTATGACAAATAACCCATAAGGTACTAATATTTGCCACCACCAGCCAGTAAGTGCTGCAGATACAAAGGCAATTAAAGAGAGCCAGAAATAGGTTCCAAAACCTATGCGTCTGTTCCCGCCCAACGGGATATACAGATATGTCTTCAACCACCTTCCAAGCGACATATGCCAGCGCCGCCAGAACTCTTGCGGGTTTTGCGACTTATAGGGAGAATTGAAGTTCATCGGCAGATAGAAGCCCATGAGCATTGCCACACCAATCGCGATATCCGTATATCCGGAAAAGTCGGCATATACTTGCAGCGAATAAGCAAAGAGCGCGAACAAATTCTCGAAACCGGAGAAAAGCAAAGGGTTGTCAAACACGCGGTCAATCAAGTTCACTGCCAGATAATCAGACATGATAATCTTTTTTGCAAGCCCATTGATAATCCAGAAAACAGCTACTCCGAACCATCTGCGACTGAGCCGGAAAGGCTTATACAACTGAGGAATGAACTCCTCTGCACGCACTATAGGACCGGCAACAAGTTGCGGAAAGAACGACACGTAAAAGCCGAAATCAAGAATGTTCTTTACTGGTTGGATTCGCCCGCGATAGACATCTGCCGTATAAGAGATAACCTGAAAAATATAAAAAGATATACCCACTGGCAGAACTATCGTATCTACCGAGAACCGCCCTGCTTGTGCAAAACCATTCCCGACATAAGCAAAGATATCAAACACACGGAATCCTGTACCGAACAAGTCATTTATCATGTTCGTGAAGAAATAGGCGTACTTGAAATAAGCAAGGAGCCCCAAATCTATAACGACCGACAAACAGAGCCAAATTTGGGGAATTTGCGATTTATTATTACTGATTGCAGATTTTATCCGCCCGGCAATTAGCCAGTCGGAGAGCGTAACAAACGCCAATATAAGAAGAAACAGTCCGCTCGTTTTATAATAAAAGAACCAGCTCACAAAGAGCAGATATACATTACGGAGATGGAGTCTGCGATTGGACGTATCCAGTCCCTCCGAAGGGAGATTGGACATTATCAACGCGAACAACGCATAGACCAAAGCAAAAAAGGCCCAGAAATAGAACTGAGTAAATAACAGCGGAGAATCCGGATTAAAAGCAAATATATGCTGAAAAAAATTCATTAGTTTGTTTTCCCGTCAATTATATCTTTTCCACTCAATATCCATTCTGCTACGGCATTGCCGGCTTTGCGCGCGCCGCCACGGTAAAAATGCACGCCATCACTACCCGCCAATCCAATTTCCTGCCACCGTTTCATACTTCCTGCGCCCCCCATCCAACGATATAAACTAAAATACGCAATCTGCTCCTCTTGCGCCATTTTTTGCAGTAATTTATCCATATATGGTACCAGCGGATATGTTTCCCATTCTCCGTCCACTTGCCGCATCATATCGCTAGGCCCTATGAACAATATTGACGCCTGCGGCGCACAACTTTGCAGAAACCTGACCTGCTCGCGCAAACCTTGAACAACGGCTGCAATAGTACTTGGTTTCTCATTTGACGGGATGGCATTGCCGCCGAACTGCATGATAATCAGTTTGACGTTCTGCTCGCGGTAGAAAGTTTGCAACAGATGTCGGTCCATCTTGGTAAACACCAGTCCGAGGCACCCGCGCATAGGGATATTATCTACGATCACGCCGGTCGCACTCTCTTGGGAAAGCCCATAGACCGCTCCGCGGCCGGAGAGCGAGACGGTGTCGCCCGAGAACGAATAATGGATGGCCGTGTCGGCGAATACGCGCCAGCGAGTATATTGCGCCGTAGGGATGAGCGGCGTGCAGACCGCCGTCAGTTCTTCCGAACCTTTGACGAGACTGTCGTTCATCATCGTCACCTGTCCCATGACGCCGTATAGTCCGTCCGACCGCTGATTGCGTTTAGGACCATAGACCAGATAGCGCCGCGGACCTTGGGCGGGCTGGATAAAACGGCCATTCATGCGTAGTTGCTGCTTGACCGTTTTGTTCGGTATCGTCTGCGCGAGCGGCATCAGTCCACATCCCTGGCCGCCGTAGCGGGCTTGCAGCGCTTCGCGGATCTGCTGGCTCATGCGGTCCTCTTCTATCTGACTGTCGCCGTAATGTACGACGCGGATCTTCTTCGTTCCTGCGTCCGCCAACGAAGCGTAGAAGGCCTGCAAAAAGACTCTGCTGTCCGTCGTCGAATCCACCGACACTTTGGGGATGGGTAGCCTCTCCTCGGTCCTCCCCTGAAGGGAAGGAAGGGTGTCGGGAGAGGGAGTGATGGTGTCAGGAGCGGTTATACTCCCCTCCTCTTCAAGGAGGGGGTAGGCTTCTTCCGTCTCAAACACCTCCGCGAGAGTAGGCCAGCGCAGCACTTTCTCGCCGAACGCAATCCGCCCGGGCAACACTATGCATAAGGCTGCCAGGCATGCCATCACGCAGGCTATAAATATCAGAATTTTATACGGTTTCACTTATTTCTTCCACAACGCTCTACTAAACAATAACAACACCGTGAAGATCTCCAGACGTCCGATGAGCATGACTGCGGTTGCCGTCCATTTGGCTACGGTGGGGTAGTCTGCGTACGTTCCCGAAGAAGGGCCGAACTGTCCGATGGTGACACCTACATTGCCAATCGCTGAGACTGCCGTTCCGATGGCTTCGTCGAAAGCCACGCCGGAAGCGCAGAAGATCAACACCGCCACCACGATGATGGCGAGATAGAAGAACATGAACGCCATGATATTACTGGTCGTCTGCTCGCGCACGATGTGACCGTTAAAACGCACGGGGATGACGGCGTTGGGGTGGATACGACGCTTGATCTCTGTCAGCGCGGATTTCGCAAAGATACCTATCCGCACCCATTTGATACCTCCGGCGGTTGAACCCGAAGAAGCGCCGGTAAACATCAGGAAGAAGACAAACACCCACAGCAGTTTCGGCCAGGTCATATAGTCGCTCGCCGCAAAGCCTGTACTGGTCATCGCCGTGCAGACCATGAAGAAACCTTTTCGCAGCGAGCGCTCTACCGTAGCGAAGAAATTCTCCATCTCCACGATCTTGCTTATGTCGTACTCGATGCCGTAATGAATGAACAATCCCAAAGAGAGGAAGAGGGTAGCTATCAGGACCGCAATCGCGTACCATTGCGTCTCCTCGTCCTTGAAGAGCCGCTTCGGCTTGCCGCGGAAGAGGTAGATCAGCTGGGTAAAATTGATACCCGAGAGGAACATGAAGATGGCGGTGGTCCATTGAATCGCGGCATTGTAGCTGATCATACTGTCGTTGCGGGTAGAGAAACCGCCCGTAGAGATGGTACTCAAGGAGTGACAGATGGAGTCGAAGAGGGGCATGCCCTCGAGGGTCAGCAAGGCTATCTGGGTGATGGTCAGGACGATGTATGTCAGCCACATTTGTTTGGCGGTGTCGGCGATTCGCGGACTGAGTTTTTCGTAGCTTACGCCGGTCACCTCAGCGCTATAGAGCTGCATGCCGCCGAGTCCGAACATCGGCAGGATGGCAACGGAGAGGACGATGATTCCCATACCTCCGAGCCATTGCATCAACGACCTCCATAGTAATATCGCGTGGGTCATGGCGGTCACGTCGCGGATGACGGTAGCGCCGGTGGTGGTGAATCCCGCCATGGTCTCAAACCATGCGTCGGTAAGGCTCGGCAGCGCACCGCTGAGCCAGAAAGGCAGCAGGCCGAAGACCGAATAGACGACCCACACCGTGGCTACAATGACGTATCCCTCTCGTTCGCCTACACGTCGTTCGGCTCTCCGTCCCGCCAGCAGCATCCACCAGCTACTGAGCCAAGTGATAGCACTGGAGACAACCCAGGTGCCCAGATCCGGCTCGTCGTACCACCAGGCGGTGAGGGTCGGGATGAGCATAAAGAATGCCTCGAGAGTGGTGAGCACTCCCATCGTCTTGAATACTATGCGCCAATTGAATGTACGGGTCATTTGAAGAATCTCTCTAAATGTCTGATAACGTGGCTTTTGCAGAACACTACGACCAAGTCTCCTGCAATAATCTGCGTCTCGCCGTTAACCAATATGCCTTCTCCTGCCCGCACAATGCCGCCGATGTTGGCTTCGGCCGGTAAGTTCAGATCCTTCACCTTGTGCCGCGTAATGGTACTTCCTTCTTTCGCCTCAAACTCCACAATCTCTGCATCTGCGCTCGTCAGGTTATGAACGCCGCGCACACTCGCATCCAGCAACATCTGGTAGATGTAACTCGCGGCGATAGTCTTCTTATTGAGCACAGTTCCTATATCCAAACCCTCCGCCATCGGTATATAATCGAGGTTCTCTACTTCTGCGATGGTCTTGCGTACGCCGAAACGCTTGGCTGCCAGGCAGGCGAAGATGTTCGCTTCGCTACTGTCCGTCACAGCTACAAAAGCGTCCGCGTCCTGGATACCTTCTTCTTTGAGGATATCCATATCGGAGCCGTCGGCATTGATGACCAGCGCGTTCGGCACTTTGTCGCTCAGGATGTTACATAAGTCCCGGTCTTTCTCGATGATCTTGATATTCATCTCATCCGTCAGTTCTGTAGCCGCTTTGCGTGCGATGCGTCCGCCGCCGAAGAAAATCACATTATTGATCTCGCGTTTGGACTTGCCTAACTCCTCCCGCATGTATTCCATGTTCTCTTTGGGACAGACGCAATAGACCAGGTCGTTCACCTCCACGGTGTCTTGTCCGCGGGGGATGATGGTCTGCTGGTCACGTTTGATGGCTACGATGCGGTATTTGCCGTGATTATAGACCCCCGAAGCAAAGGTCTGACCTAAGATCTTCGCCGTCTCACGCACCTTGACCACGCAAAGTTCCAGCGCACCTTGTCCTAAATGGAGGTGATAACGCATCCAGTTTGTGCGCAGGCTTTCCTCTATCTCATTTGCCGCTAATACCTCCGGATAGATGAGGTGGTTCAGACCCATGTTCTCAAAGAATTTCTTATTCGCCGGCAGCAGGTATTCGTAGTTGTCGATGCGTGCCAGTGTACGTTTGGCACCGAGTGAATTGGCAATCAGACAGGCGGTCATGTTCTCCGTCTCATGTGGAGTAACGGAGATAAACAGATCGCAATCTTTGACGCCTATATCGCGCAAGTCGCGGATAGAGGTAGGATTACCCACTTTTGTGAGCATGTCGTAGTTGGCGCTCAGGTCGCCCAGACGCTCCGGACTCTCGTCCAAGAGACTGATATCCATCTCCTCGCGGCTAAGCAGCTTAGCCAAGTGAGTGCCTACTTCACCGGCACCTGCAATAACGATTCGCATAATCCTTCTTTATCTAATTTTAGCATATGATACAGTTCTTTTGTAGAGCCGTGTTCTACAAATTGGTCATTAACGCCGAGACGTAAAATCCGTGGTGTATAGCCATGATCTGCCATCCATTCCAATACGGCACTACCTAATCCCCCTGCTATCACACCGTCCTCCGCAGTCACAATGGTATTGTATTTTCGGCCAACCTCATGTAATATGTCTTCATCCAAAGGCTTCAACCAGCGCATATCGTAATGCGCATAGGAAACCCCTCCCGACCTCCCCTCAAGGGAGGAGATCGCTTCGCTCATGGTGTTTCCGATTGCGCCGATGGTCAGTACGGCAATATCTTTTCCGTCCCTGAGTTTAACGCCCTTGCCTCTTTCGACTTTCGACTTTCGACTTTCGACTTCCACAGCGGCTCTGCCGCGTGGATATCGTATGGCGACAGGTCCATCCAGTTCCTCTGCCAATTCCATCATCTGACGCAAATCTTCAGCTGTTCGGGGGGCGCATATCTGCATATTCGGAATCGGGCGGAGATATGCAAGATCCAACAGACCGTGGTGCGTTGCGCCGTCGTTACCTACTATGCCGGCACGGTCAATACACAATACCACGTGCAGGTTTTGCAGTGCAACATCATGAATAATATTATCGTATGCACGCTGCAGGAATGTGGAATATACATTGCAATATGGCAGTTTTCCCGCCTTTGCCAGTCCTGCACTGAATGTCACCGCATGACCCTCTGCGATGCCTACATCGTACACACGGTCAGGCAATTCTTTTTGCATGATACTCATCGAGCACCCGCTGGGCATAGCGGGCGTTATTCCTACTATCCGGTCGTTCTTTTTCGCCAGCTCCAACAGCGTCTCTCCGAACACCTCCTGCCACAGCGGCGGAACGGGATCTCCCTCCTTTGAGGGGAGGGTCGGGGAGAGGTTTCTTTCTCCTGTTTCCACATCAAACTCTCCTGGCGCATGCCAAACCGTCTGGTCATTTTCTGCCGGCGCATATCCTTTACCTTTTTTAGTAATGATATGCAATACTTTTGGGCCGCGATGATTCTTAATCTCACTAAGGATACGTACCAATCCTATCACGTCATGACCGTCTGTAGGACCAAAATAACGGATATTCAAACCGGTAAAGATATTATTCGGCTGACTACTCAGCATCGCCTTCAGGTTATTATTTCTTCGTAATATAGCCTGACGCTTTTGCTCATCCACCAAATGCCATCTCGCTGCAAACTGATATAGCCGCCAGCGCCAACGGTTATAGCGGGCGCTCGTTGTTAAATCAACCAAATATTGCGTAAATCCTCCTTTTAGGGGATCAATAGCCATATGGTTGTCATTGAGCACAATCAATAGATTATTTTTGTCCATCGAGGTGTTGTTCAGTCCCTCGAAAGCCAGACCGCCGGTCATGGCTCCGTCGCCTATAATAGCTACTACGTCGCGCTTCTTTTCTCCCTCTCCTTGGGAGAGGGTCGGGGTGAGGTTTATTCCTATATCAAGTCCCAGCGCAGCAGATATACTGTTACTTGCATGTCCGGCAATGAACGCATCATATTCGCTCTCTGCCGGATTGGTAAACGGGCTTAATCCTTTGAATTGCCTGTTCGTATGAAAACGGTCGCGGCGTCCTGTCAAAATCTTATGCGCATAAGCTTGATGACCCACATCCCACACCAGTTTGTCGTTCGGGGTGTCAAATACGTAGTGCAAGGCTACTGTCAACTCGATAGTGCCCAATGATGAAGCCAAATGGCCGGGGTTTTTGCTCAGTGCCTCAATGATAAACTGGCGCAACTCCGCACACACTGCCGGCAATTCATCTACCCTCAGTTTTTTCAAATCTGCGGGAGAATCAATATGGTTGATATACGTATAATCCATTAAATTGTATTCTCTCCTTCCCTATTCTCACCTACACTAATCATTAGATTTCCTTTCCCGTCTTTTCTTCTGCCTCAAATGGGAAGAGTCCGAATAATTCAGCGTCTATACGATCCGTTACCCAACGGAAGTCCTCAGGATTATCTCCGAATTTGATTTTATCGCCTTCGACAATCAATAGTTTGCCTTTGTAATCCTTAATCCAATTCTCATATTTATCGTTCAGACCCTGCAAATAATCTATCTTGATAGACTGTTCATAGCCGCGGCCGCGTTTTTGTATTTGCGCCACAAGCGTTTGGATAGACGCACGGACGTAAATCAGCAAATCCGGCATCTTGACAAGCGACATCATCAAATCAAACAAGTCGCGATAGTTTTCAAAGTCGCGGTCTGACATAAAGCCTTGTTCATGCAGGTTGGGCGCAAAAATACGGGCATCCTCATATATTGTGCGGTCTTGGATTATATATTTGTCTTCTTGCCCAATCTCCACCACGTCTTTAAAACGCTTGTTTAAAAAATACACTTGCAAATTGAACGACCAACGCGCCATATCGGCATAGAAATCGCTCAAATACGGATTATACTCCACGCTCTCAAAACGCGGTTCCCAGCCATAATGTTTGGCTAACATATTGGTCAACGTGGTTTTGCCGCAACCAATGTTTCCTGCTACTGCTATATGCATACTATTACTATAATTTTCTCTGTTCTTTTGCCCAGTTAGCCTCGCTGAATAGTCCGAATAATTCGGCATCCACGCGGTCTATTATTTTGCGAAAATCTGACGGGTTGTTTTCAAAATCCATGTCATCTGATTCAATCACAAGAACACGGCCGTCATATCTATGGAAAATAAAATCCTCATATTTCTCGTTTAACCCTTTCAGATAATCTATCTGCATGGTTTGTTCATAGTCACGCCCGCGCTTTTGAATCTGCGCAATGAGAGCCGGAACTGACTTACGAAGATATATCATCATATCCGGCATTTTCATTTGCGATTTCATCAAGTCGAACAGTTCCATGAATGTTGTATAATCGCGGTCGCTCAAATCTCCGCGTTCATAGTTATTGCGAACAAACACATAGACGCCTTCAAAAATACTACGATCCTGAACGATCGTATGGGTCGCCTTTTGGACGGCCATCATATCTTTGAATCGTTCCTTGAGGAAATATGTCTCAAGACAGAATGCCCAGCGCTTTATGTCTCCGTAATAATCTTCCAGGTATGGGTTGAAACTCACGCTTTCAAAGCGTGGTTCCCACCCATAATACTTCGCCAACATCTTTGTCAGCGTTGTCTTTCCGGCTCCTATATTTCCAGATATCGCTATGTACACTATCGTACCTCCATTCCGGTTATTGTGTACATTTTATTACCGCGAAGTATCAACACTTGTCCGTTTCGCATAATTTTCTGTGCCTTCTGTGTTTCTTCACCGGACACATTCTCAACCGGCAGCAAACTCTCAAGGTCCTTGTTGATAACCGGCAGTTCGACTTTCTTTCCCGTGAATATTTTCAGTTCTCCGGCTTGCAACGTGATCGTCCCGCTTGCGTTCGTTCCGCCTGCATAGTAGTCGTACCACGTACCTGAAGGCAAAGTCGCTGTCTGCGCTGTCGCAGGATCGAAGTTTGCTACTATATATGCGTTATTCCCCCATTGTACATAACGGACTTTCACTCCTGAACCGATAGCCTGCGCTGTCGGGTTGCCGGCAAACACTTCAGGCATAATCTTCGTTCGCAGTTGGATAGCCTGCGCGCACTTTGTATAAGCAGCCACACGGTTGGCGTCGCGGAAATAACCTGCGCCCTCAGGACGGGGTTTTGGGTCCACGCGGCCACCTGATGTGGCATTGGGTTTATCAATACTGCAATTAATGGAGAAATCGTAACCGATCTCCTCAAACTGCCATATCATATGCGAACCATTCAGCAATACGTTCATCGCCACATTCTCAGGTACACGGCCGATACGCGTCGCCAAGTCCGTCTTGATGGCGCCGTTTCCCCACTGGGTACATTTATATTGCATTCGCTCCTCATCATGGCTCTCGCAATATGTGACATAGCCGTCTTTATTGGCATCGGCGAAACTGTCTCCTGTTTTAAGCCATCCCATCGCCGTCTGGCAATAGGCGTTGTTGGTATTCATCCAGCATAACATTCCTGCATTTATCAATTGCGGACGGTCAGAACCGGCTTTGCTTCCCCAGTGTTCCAAAATCATATAAGCACCCGGCGAAGCTGCCTGAACACCATTCTGATAATAATCTTTCAAATTGGTTACTGCATCATATTCTGTTCCGCAAAGACCGTGACTCAGATCCAAACGAAAACCATCCACTTTGTATTCTTTCAACCAGTGTTGGAAAACGCGTGTGAACATCGTATGTGCCGGTCCAAAAGCGTGATTCCAGTCCTCGCCGTAGTTGTTATCGTCGTGAGGAACCTTTGTTGATTCGTTGAACCACGGGTTATACTTCAAATCATCGCCCCACGGATAGAGTTTCGCCATAGGGTTTTGACCGGTAGTATGATTGAATACCATATCTAGGATAACCGCTATGCCGCGTTGGTGACACTCATCAATAAATTGCTTGATCTTGGTTTCAGGACCATAAGCTCTATCCGGCGCAAAATAGAGTGTAGGGTTATATCCCCAACTCTTGTTTCCCTCGAACTCGCTGATAGGCATTAGCTCAATCGCGTTTACACCTAATTGCTCAAGGTAGTCCAAGCGCTGACGTACGCCTTCGATAGAACGTCCCAGCGTGAAATCATACACCCATAACTCATAAATTACCAGATTATTTTTGTCCGGGCGCTTGAAATTGAGCGTCGCCTCTGACCACTGGTATGCTGGTTTCTGTGTTTGAATAACAGTCACATAACCGCCATCTGCTCCGCGTTTCGGATAATCAATCAGCGTCGGATCTTGGGCTTTAGGCTCATATTTGTCATCCGGATGAATCACTTTTTCAGAATAGATATCGCATATCTGCTTCTTCACGCCATCAGCACGTTCTACTGCATATTGGAATCGGTATTCCTTCTGCGGTTCCAGCCCTGTCAGAGTAATCCAGAAATAATTACCGTCTTTATACAGTTGATGAGCGGCATCCAGTTTCCAATTGGTCATATCGCCAAGCAGGAACACACGCTTTGCGGATTCTGTCTTACTGGCGGCGTAGGTACACAATGTCACGGATGTGCCATCCGAACCGTAATAGATTCCTTGGTCTATTCCCGTAGGACGGGCTTTGGTAGTTGGCGTCACGCCTTCCACTGCCGCCCATATATCCATATCGGAGTTGTCCTCACCTATATAAATAAAGATATCTCCGCATGACGCAGTTTTGCCTTCTTTGCTTCCGCCGGGGCCATCATGGAAGACAAAAGCCAACGCCGTCACTTCTGTGCCGGTGGGTATTTTGTAGAAATCAAACATATTGTTGATCTCTAACTGCCATTTGTCTCCAACTTTTGTCAACTGGGGAGCACTGGTTGAACGCCATGAGCCGCCTACCACGCCCAGCCAGTCGTTTTTAGTTGTGCAATATCCTGTGTGGGCGTAACATTTCATGGCATCTTTCATGCCTGCGTTACCTTTTAGGGGGTCGAAAGTGATAGTTATCTTCCCCGTATAGCCGGGTTCAATTATTGCCGGCGATGTTGTCACTTGCGCACGCGCGCATAACGCGAACAACACTATGAAACAAAGAATATTTCTGCGCATAATATAAATGAGTTTGTGCGCCCGCGCGTTGCGGGCGCCATTTCCAGCGCGGGCACGAAAAAAAGAAATGCAAGAACACTTGCAGCAAGTTTGTGAATTCCTGCGGACTGTTTTTGAATTCCTGTGATTGTTTTTTTCATGGCTCTCTGGAATTTGATTTTTATCGTAAACGGCTGCAAAGATAATATATTTTTCACATATATGCAAGCGCGCGCGAATTTTTTTCTAAAAAATATGTATTTTTTACGTTCCAACTCAGTAACGTCCTCTAAAAATTACGTTTCTTCTTTGTCAACTATTATCCGAAATCCGCTCAATCCTTTGCACCACAACCTTTGTACTTTGTACTTCATCACCCGGTACTTTGTCACTTGGCACTTTGTCTCTTTGTACCTTAAATATGGTTCTCCACCCTGCGTAATCCATTTTGTACTCCCGTTCCGGATCGTCTTGGTAACCTGGACGGGGGTCTTGACTCAAAATATACTCAATATCGTCCTTGACTTTCGTAAAGTTTTCATCGAGCCGATATCGAGCCGTTATCGAGCCGTTATCGAGCCAACTTCGAGAGATAAGACTCCAATCGACTGACAATCTGTACGTTTTCGTCTCGTCCGCAAATCCGTTTTTTGCATCCTCGTGGCTGTCACTGAAACTCAAATACGGTTTGATATCGTAGATTGGAGTCCCGTCCAGCACATCCGCACCGCTCACTATCAGTTCTACACGCCCGCTTTCCGGATGAGTATAACTTGATTCGTAATTTTTAATTTTTAATTTCTCATTAAAGCGGACGGCTAAAAGCCGTACACTTGACAGCCCTATCGGATTAGGGCGGAACGGACTGCGCGTAGCAAAAACACCCATTCGTTTGTTCCCGCCCAGCCTCGGCGGACGCACCGTCGGACTCCAACTAAGTCCGGCAGCAGGTTCATCCTGCGGTCTTTCAGCGTCAGCGGTCGGGGTACTTTGTACCTCACTAAATCCCCATATCAGCCACAGATGACTGAATCCTTCAATACCGCGCAGTGCTTCGCGCACGTTGTATTCCGGCTCAAATACGATACGCGTCAGAATAGGACTCTCATCCCTGCTCTGGCGCGGTATGCCGAACTTGTCCGTGTGCCCGTTTCGGGCGTATGCTATCACTTTTAGATTCATAAATATCCTTTTTTCGGCACAAAATTACAAAAAAACACCCATATTTGCAAAAAAAATGCAAAAAAATTTGGTCATTTCAAAAAAAAGCAGTACTTTTGCACTCGCTTTCGTCCGAAGAGCATATTTTTTTGCCCTTTCCGGCGGAGGCCGGTTTTCCCGATTAACGGGAACACCTCCGGGTGCCATAGCTCAGTTGGTAGAGCAAAGGACTGAAAATCCTTGTGTC
>JAGKVE010000058.1 GCA_021152555.1 Bacteroidia bacterium
ATGGAGGATTGCTAATCGATCTGCAATCGTAAACTTTTTTAATCTTTTGTCCATAACGACACCTTTTTTAGTGTCAACATATTTCAGGACAAGACACACTCTTTGAAAACGATGTCGAGGTCTCAGGCGGCACATTTGATACCCAAGTACCGGAAGCTATTCTTGCTGATAATTTCAAGCAAATAGAAGATCCTCAAAACCCGGGCTCATACATCGTCGAAGAAATCGTTCCGGTTATTACAGTTGAGGCAGACAAATTGGAGTTCGGTGAGATTGAATATGCCGAGGCTCCTAATGGCAAAGAATTGTCTCTTACGGTGTCTGTCACAGAAAATGCACAATTAAATGTAGCTGTATCCGGCGAGCAAAAAGATAATTTCACTGCCGAAATCAAGGACGGCAAACTCGTTGTTACCTTTACATCTAACGCAGCAGGTACATACGCCGCGACCGTTACGCTCTCCGCTCCTAACGCAGAGCCAAAAACCGTTGCCGTTTCTGCAACAATTAAAGAAGAACAAGTGCCTGAACCAAGCGGCTGCACTGACTATTCGTACACGTTCTCCGGACAGATGGGAGAATCCGCCCAATTGGGAGAACTTTATTGGGTGCTTAATACTTCATTGTATACAGGTTTTGACACTAACAATGACCGCGGTGCGCAATTTGGTTCAAAGAACTCTACTGGTACCGCAACTCTTACAACCGAAGATGTCAAAGATTGCGCTATCAAGAACATTGTCATCAACTCCTGTATTGCAAAAGACGGAGCTGGAAAAATCTCCGTATTTATAGGAGACACACAGATTGGCGATACAACTTCGCTGACTGTAGACACTACGAACTATACTTTTGAGAATTCGACAAACATAAAAGGAGCGTTAAAGATTCAGTTAGAGAATACTGCAAAAGCAATGTACATTAAATCCATTGCTATCACTTTCGGCGAGACAGTTATCACTCCTACCACTACCCTTACCGTTGACCCGAAAACTGCGGAAATCGAAGTGGGCGAGACCGTCACACTTACCGCTACTCGCGATGGTAATGACCAACTCACATGGAAATCCGAAGACAAAACCATCGCTACCGTTGACGCCAAGGGCGTTGTTACCGGCGTTCAAAAAGGCGAAGTAAAAATCATCGCTGTGGCCAACGAAATCAGCGACACCTGCGTTGTAACGGTTAAGGAAGCTACAACTCCACCAACTCCTGAAAGTAAGTCATTCATGCTATTAACAGACGACTCCGACTTAGCAGTTGGTGATGAACTTATCATTGTCAGCTCAGACTATAGGAAAGCAGCTGGCGCTATTAGTAGTTCTGTCTTAGCAGCAATTGATGTTACAATAGAAAACGATGCTATTGAGGTAGAAGAAGACGGCGACGTACTTGTCTTTACGCTTGGTGGCACTAAAGGAGCTTGGACATTGAATAACAATGGAAAAGCATTAGGAGCTACCGCCGTTAAGAAGATGGCGTTAGGCGATGGTACCACTACTTGGTCTATCGCAATAGACGCGAATGGTGACGCAACTATTACTAATGGTACTGCTGCAAATGGGGTCCTCCAATACAACTCTGTTAATCCTCGTTTCACCACATACACTTCTGACCAAACATTACCGCAGATTTACCGCCATCAAGAGGCAAAAGCTTCCACCACTCTCTCCGTTCAAGAGACCGCAGAGGTAGCAGTAGGTAAAACGGTTACGCTGAACGTTACCCGTGACGGTAATGACAAACTGACCTGGAAATCCATGGATGAGACTGTGGCTACAGTTGCTAACGGCGTTGTTACAGGCGTTAAAGAAGGCGAAGTAAAAATTGCCGTCTCGGTTGGCAACCTCAGCGACACCTGTACGGTTACCGTTGTCGCAGGCGAGACACCTGTTGAGCCAGGCGAAGAACTGGATGTTGACTTCGCGGAGGCGTACACCACCACTTACGAAGGCACAACCTACTGGGCTTTTGATGCGTATAACTACGAGAACGATTATCCAGAACTCTACTTCGATTTCGAAGCTACCGATTTGACGCACCTGAATGGCACGCATGAAATTGACTATTCCGGACTTTGGACAAGCGAAAAAGACTCCATTGAGTTCGTAAGCGGTACAGCTACCATATCTTGCGTAAGCACCAAAACGGAAGCAAACTACGCTGTTTATCACGTTGACGTTGTATTGTACGACGAAGATGGCAATGAATACTCCTATTCGTTTGATGTAGAGGTGGTTGCATATGACGGCGACAAATCAACTAAGGACAATATTATCTACATTGAGTTGGAGGATGTTCCGAGTGAAGAACCTGGTGATGAACCCGGTGACGAACCCGGTGACGAACCTGGCGACCAAGCAATCGACAATACGATTGTCATTGACGCCAACGCGCCGGTTTATAACATTCAGGGTATGCAAGTCAACCGCAACACACGCGGAATACTTATCCAGAACGGTCAGAAGTTCATCCTTCTGCAATAAATCCGGCACCTGCGAAGCGCTTTCGCATCGTACAAAAAATAAGAAAAGTGGCATGTGTTCTTGCACATGTCATTTTTTTTTACTACCTTTGCGCCGTTTTTTGCAATCATACACCGTAAATTTGTAAATCGTAAATATCTTTATGGATAGTAAGTACAACCCTACTGACATCGAAGCCCGTTGGTATCAATACTGGCTGGACAACAAACTCTTCCACTCCGAGCCGGACGGCCGCGATCCTTATACCATTGTTATTCCGCCACCCAATGTGACGGGCGTGCTACATATGGGTCACGTTCTCAACGAGACCATCCAGGATATTTTAGTCCGCCGCGCACGCTTAGAGGGCAAGAACGCCTGCTGGGTGCCGGGCACCGACCATGCGTCGATAGCCACCGAGGCAAAAGTTATCAAACGCCTCAAAGAACAAGGCATCAACAAGAGTGACCTCACCCGCGAGGAGTTCCTCAAACACGCGTGGGACTGGACGGACGAACACGGAGGTATCATTCTCAAACAGCTCCGCAAACTCGGTTGCTCCTGCGACTGGGACCGTACGTCCTTCACGATGGACGAGACCCGGAGCAAAGCTGTCATTCATGTCTTCTGCGACCTCTATAAGAAAGGCCTTATCTACCGCGGCTTGCGCATGGTGAACTGGGACCCGGAGCGTCAGACCGCTCTCTCCGACGAGGAGGTGATCTACCACGACGAGCATAACAAGTTCTACTACTTGAAATACAGAGTAGTGGAAGACCTCTCCCCTTCCCTCTCCCAAGGAGAGGGAGTACATAAGGATGAAAAGGGCTATTACTGCGTTGTCGCTACTACCCGTCCGGAGACCATCTTCGGCGATATAGCCGTCTGCATCAACCCCAAGGAGGAGAAAAACCAGTGGCTCAAAGGCAAACATGTGATTGTGCCGGGCGTAGGACGCGTCATTCCTATCATCGAGGACCGCTACGTAGAGATCGGTTTCGGTACTGGCTGTCTCAAAGTGACGCCGGCACACGACGTGAACGACTACGCGTTAGGACAGAAATACAACCTCAAGACCATCGATATCTTCACGCCGGACGCCCATCTGAACATGGACACGGTGGAGGAAGAGTTGCAGCCTAACGTACGCAAGTACCACGGCATGGACCGTTTCGACTGCCGCAAGCAGATTGTGGAAGACCTGCAGGCTCTCGGCTTGGTGGAGAAGATTGAGGACTACGACAATAAAGTAGGTTACTCGGAGCGCACGAATGTACCCATCGAGCCGCGGTTGTCGCTCCAATGGTTCGTGAAGATGCAGCACTTCGCAGACATCGCCCTGCCGCCCGTCATGAACGACGACATCGTTTTCTACCCCGCCAAATACAAGAACACCTACCGCAACTGGCTGGAGAACATCAAAGACTGGTGTATCAGCCGCCAACTCTGGTGGGGACACCGTATCCCTGCATGGTATGACGCGGAACTTCTCGCCCAGACCGGTCTGGAGAACTACCCTGACGACAAGATCCTGGTCACTGAAAGTGACCCGAATGTACAAGGGGACAATGTACAAGGTACAAAGGTGAAATGGGTTCAGGACGAAGGTGCGCTGGATACATGGTTCAGTTCGTGGCTCTGGCCAATCAGCCTCTTTGACGGTATTGACAAACCGGACAACAAAGAGATACAGTATTACTACCCGACCGCCGACCTCGTAACCGGACCGGATATCATCTTCTTCTGGGTAGCACGAATGATTATGGCGGGCTACGAGTACGTAGGCAAGATGCCGTTCAAGCACGTCTATTTCACAGGTATTGTGCGCGACAAATTAGGCCGCAAGATGAGTAAGAGTTTAGGCAACAGTCCCGATCCGCTGGACCTCATCGAGCGTTTCGGTGCCGACGGCGTGCGTATGGGTATTCTGCTCTCTGCGCCTGCCGGCAACGACATCCTCTACGATGACTCGCTCTGCGAGCAGGGACGTAACTTCTGCAACAAGATCTGGAACTGTTTCCGCCTCGTCAAAGGATGGGAGGTAGTCGAAAGTCAAAAGTCAAAAGTCGAAAGCCAGCAAGCTATCAATTGGTTCGATACCAAGTTGGGCGAGGCTGAAGCCGAAGTGGCAGACCTCTTCAGCAAGTACCGTTTGAGTGAAGCTCTCATGGCAATCTACAAACTCTATACGGATGAGTTCAGCGGCTGGTACTTAGAGATGATCAAGCCGGCTTACCAACAGCCGATTGACCGCGCTACCTACGAAGCGACCCTTGCGTTCTTCGACCGTCTTTTGAAACTGCTGCACCCCTTCATGCCGTTCATCACAGAGGAACTCTGGCACGAGCTCTACAGCCGCCAAGAGGGAGAAAGCATCATGGTAGCCAGCCTACCCCAACCCTCCCTGAAGGGAGGGAGCAATGAGATTCTCTCCGATATTGAGACCCTCAAGGAGATCGTTTCCGGTGTTCGCAACATCCGTGCATCGAAAAACATCCCGCAGAAGGAGGCGCTGACTCTCTATTTCGACGGTGCTGACACCTACGAATATGCCGAACTCCTGCAGAAACTCGCAAACGTAGTAATCGCCACACATGGCGATTCCAACGCCAACTGCGCGAAGTTCATCGTCGGCACGACGGAGTTCGCCATTCCGATGGACGCATTCATCAACGTGGATGAGGAGTTGAAGAAATTAGAGGCTGACCTCGCTCACCAGCAAGGGTTCCTGAAAGGCGTAATGGCGAAGTTAGGGAACGAGCGTTTCGTGGCGAATGCCAAACCGGAGATTGTTGAGTTGGAGCGCAAGAAAAAAGCCGATGCCGAAAGCCGTATTGCCTCCCTTGAGGAAGCTATCAAAGCGCTGAAAGGATAATCCTTTGCAATATGAGTTTTCCGCCAGGCATGGCGGATATAAAAAGAAACGGCTCAATGAGTCGTTTCTTTTTTAGTGCAGAGGACGGTGGTGTTCAAATTTCCATCGTTTATGCTCAATCTGCATTTGGTTACGGGTCTGCGGTGTACAGAAGGTATCCTCAAAACGTTCCCAGATATAGTTCACCGCCAACGAAGACGGATGTACCAAATCATCCGCATAGAACCGGTAATCGCGCAGTTCGTCAAGCAATATTTCGAATGAGGGGAAATAGACCGGCTTCGCCTGACAGAATACAGACCGCTTTGCTGACAGACCGTCCTGCGGACTGACAGACTGATTTACCATTTGATCGACAGCCATAAGGAGTGTGGCTTTGGATAGTTGGTTCTCATGCAGCCCATCCTTGACATGCCGGATTGGCGAGACGGTGAAGAGCCAGTGTTTGTCCGGGTACGCGGCTATAATCGGCTGCCAAGCCGATACAATCTCCTCCTTCGTCAGACGCCTGCGAGTGAACGTCTGTGCAGGAAGTTTATGACAGTTTCCTACCACTTCTCCGTTCATCTCATACACCCACGCTGTACCGAAAGTGACGATGATGACAGTAGCCTCCTTGAGGGTTTGTTGCATCGTTTTTACAGAGGCGCGAACCGCCTCTTCCGCTTCCTCTTTAGTAGCACGGGAGAAAGAACCATGATGCGCCATCGAGTGCCATAGACCATCGTACTCAATCAATTGAGAATTGAGAATTGAGAATTGCGAATTGATTGCCTGCGCAATAGAGAGCGGGTTATAGAGCGTACCGAAAGGATTGCAAGTGACGGACAGATTGCGTTGCTTCATTTGTTCGCCTATTTCGTCGGAGAAACACGAACCGAGCATGAGAATCTTGTCCTCATACCCTATCTTCCACACAGAAGGCTTGATATCGATTGTCGTTTGGAGTTTGAGCATTCAGTATTCAGTGTTCAGATTTCAGATTATTCAAAATGCATGACCTTTGCGGGACTTATCTTCGTAATAATCATAGAGGGCAAGAGCAGGATGAGCATAGAGATAAGGATTGTCAGCAGGTTAAGCGCAATAATCCACCCCCATGCAAAACTGATTGGCACATAATCCACATAATACGTAGCCGCCTCAAGCGGAACTATATGCCCGAAATACTGGACAGCCGCCAATCCCAAACCGATGACGTTACCCCACAGCACTCCTTTTCCGATGAGGAGTGCTGCTTGCGCAAGAAAGATACGCCTTACAAAGCGGTTATCCGCGCCAAGGGCTTTCAGCGTTCCGATAAACTGAATGCCGTCCAGTATCAAGATGATAAGACCGGAAACGATATTAAAGCCGGCAACGGCAAGCATCAAAAGTATAATCACTATGACGTTCATATCCAGCAGGTCGAGCCATGCAAAGATAGCGGGGTTCTGTTCCTGAAGTGTCTGCACATAATACACGTTGTACCCTTTGTCATCCAAATGGTTGACCGTTGCAAAATATATGTCGTCGGCGACCTCGTCCAGGCGCTTTATGTCATCCACCAATATCTCCACTCCGGAATAGACCTTCTCGTCCCATCCTTGGAGCCTACGTGCCGTTTCAAGCGGTGTCATGACAAACAGTTGGTCAAACTGCTCAAAGCCCGTATCGTACATGCCGGTTATCTTAAACCGTCGTGCGCGGACATCCGTATCATCCACAAAATATGCCGTCACGGCGTCACCGACTGCCAGTTTCATTTTTTGCGCCGCCACGCGTGACACGATGATTTCATTTGCGTTTGCGGGTTGTTCGCCTTCAACCAAGGCGCGAACGAAGAAATCCCAGTAGTCTGTGCCTTTGAGCACAATGCCTTGAAAAGCGCCATCCGTTTTGAGCATCCCCGGTTTTGTGATATAAGGTGCGGCGGACACCACGTGCGCATAACCGGCCAGACGCGCCAAGAGACTATCGGAGACCTCAATGGGATGCAAATCATAGGTATTGTTGTTGTCAAAAGAGACGACCTGTATATGCGCGCCGAACCCCGCCACCTTGTCCGTTACCGTCTGTTTGAATCCCACAACGATGCAAATCGTCATTATCATCACCAACACGCCCACCATCATCCCCGCGAGCGCCACACGGACAGCAGGACGGGAGTTACGCTTTTCTCCCGATGGAGAGAAATAAAGTCGCAATGCAAGTTGTATTTCCGGTATATTTGGCATAATTTTTGTTGCGCTTTCAATAAACTGCCAAGCAGTTCAATTGTTATGCAAAAAAATATATATTCTATTCTTACAATTCTTCTTTTTTCCGTCAGTATGTCGGCGCAATCCCCCGCGCCGGAACAGCGTCCGCAACGCACTCCTGAGGAGGAGGCTCTCAAACAAACGGTTCGCCTGACGCGTGAGTTGGGCATCAAAGATTCTATACGTATAGATACTATTTACCGCATGCACCTCAAGTATGCCCGTTTCCGCCAGAAAGGTCTGACTCGCGCGGAGAATATGGAACGCATGCAGGCAATCTACAAGGAGTTGGAACACCTGCTAACGCCCGAAGAGTTCACCCGTTTTATGAACCACCCTGCCGAGCAGCCACGGCTTCCACGCGGAGCCAACGTGTTAACGCCCACCAGACAAGTACAGCGTACAGAGCCCCAATCATCAAACCAACAATAATATCGCCCGGATAATGTACCCCGAGGTACATCCGGCTGTAACAGTTCAATGCCACCCAAGCCATCAGCGCCGCGGTGGCATATTTGTTTTTATACAGCATGCTGAAGAGCAGTCCGCACGCCATCGTGTTGGCTGCGTGGCTGCTGCAAAAACCATACATTCCACCCGTATAACCATTCACGATATGCACCATCCCCTGTAACGCCGGTTCGTGCGTCGGTCTCAAGCGGCATACCAGCGGTTTGATCAGTCCGCTACAGGTCCAGTCACTCAGTCCGACGGCTATCCCGAAGCCCGCTAATATCAGCAGCACGGCTTTCCAATTCGGGAAACGGTATATGACGGCACCGACTAACAGGGCATACAACGGCAGCCATGTCTTTGCGCTGCTCACATGCCACATCAGCACATCCGCCCACTCGCTATAGTGACCGTTTATCCAAAGCAATATCGTCGAATCGAGATTCAAATTTGTGATTTGTGATTGGTCTATTCGTTTATAAGTATTGCCGTATGGCACGCCACGACAGCTGCAGTCTCTGTGCGGAGACGGCTGTTGCCCAAGCTGACGGGAATGAATCCCGACGCCAAAGCGTCTGCCACTTCTTTCTCGCTGAAGTCACCTTCGGGCCCGATGAGTACCAATACATCTCCTCCGCGCTCAATCTCATCTTTGAGAAAGCGTTTCTCATCTTTGTAACAATGGGCGATGAAAAGTTGCGATTTGTGATTTGTACTTTGTGATTTAATAAACGCATCGTACGGTGTAAGGTCATGGAGAACGGGCAGGTATGGCGTGAGGGACTGCTTGGCGGCAGAGAGGATAATCTTTTCCAGACGGTCCGTTCGTAACTGTTTGCGCTCGGAGAAACGGCAGAGGAGAGGAGTGATTTCATCCACACCTATCTCGACACATTTCTCGATTGCCCATTCAAGCCGCTCGATGTTCTTGGTCGGCGCGATGGCAATATGGAGGTGAAAACGGTGATGAGGTTCCTGTTTCTCACGCGTCAGTATTTGGAAGTCACAATGCTTGGGATGGGGATTCGTGATACGCGCGGTATAAGTTGTTCCTCTGCCGTCCGTTATGAGGATCTCGTCTCCCGCCGAATAGCGCAGCACGCGCACACAATGCGCACTCTCTTCCTCGGAGAGCGTTTGCACTGTTTCTATGTCAGGACAATAGAAGAGGTACATGGTGAATTGAGAATTGAGAATTGAGAATTGAGAATTGACAGGCACACGCTTCACATGGGCAATGAATAAAATAGTGGTGCAAAGGTACTGCTTTTTTTCGAGATATTCAAAAATTTGTACATTTTTTAACAAAAAGACCCTCTTTTTTGCAAAAAAATTTGGATAAAAGTAGAAAAAGTATTATATTTGCAGAAAATTTAGGAAGTGCATGAAAGTAAAGTGGACTCTGCTGGTAGATGAGATGCGCGGAAGTGTTGACAAGAAGCACTACGCGCGCCATATTCCCGGAAACGGTGAATGGGCTGCCGTGTGCGCGAAGCCAGAACTCAGCAAGACGACCAAGAAGTCGAAAGCCGCCCACCCAACGGTAAAGGATTTTACGAAGAACATCGCCATCAGCAAGGAGATACTTCATGACTCTGTCCGCCGTTCGCAGTGGCAAGCGCGATATGACAAGGCCGTACGCGAGGCGAGAAGGCATAACAAGGCTATTCAAGGAAGGCTGGTCGATTACGTACGTCATGAGGTTAGCGAGGCACTGAAACGCGGGGAAGAGATAGTTTGAATTTCAAGCATAAATTATAACGGTAGAGAAAGGATGTTGGATGGAGCTCCCAATGAGGACCCATTCAGCATCCTTTCAGCATCCATTGAGCATCCATTGGAAGTCAAAGGAAGAAGAGTTGAAAGAAGTCATATAGTTGAAAGTTTAGAGGACGCGGCGGAGCCGCTACAGATTGGAGGTTTTAAAAAAAATCGGCATACTCTTTTGTATGTCGATTTTTTTATAAACGTTAAACTGTTAAACTGTTAAAACGTTAAAACGTTAAACTGTTAAGCAGTTATTTTATTTTTGCGCCGAGGGGGGTGTAAGTCTTGCCGTCACGGATAATGAGGAGCTGGCCGTTACGGAGCACCTTAACGGCAGTGGCGTAGTCATCGGCACCGGTGTTATCGATAGCGGAAGCGACGTCAAAGACAGCGGACAGATTGACATCAGCAGTCACCTCCAACTCACGCGGATTGGTAGTGTCATCGTCACTCCATTTCACGAACTTATATCCGGAAGCAGGAGTTGCCTCAATGCTCACTCGGTTGCATGAAGTGGTGTCATTAATTGCCACAGAGCCATTCGCACCGGCGGAAACTTGTACGTTCCAGAGGAGCTGCTCTGTGATAGACGAAGCAGATTGGAAATTCTCGCCTGTTGTATAATAATCAAGAAGCCCACAACCGACAATTATTTCACCGATCGGTGAATTGTATTCAGACGCATGATCAGGAGTTATTTCGCTATTGATATACAGTTTTCCTTCAAAACCACTCATTGATTTATACAACATAGATGTAACAGTTTCCGGAAGATATATTTCTGCAGTTGTTGCTCCAATAGGCAGCGAAATCAATTTGGTTTTTTCTTTATTATAAAGCACATTGTCAGCGGCTGCAAGCCCTGTATTCCCGGCGGCACAAGTGATAGTAACGGCCTTGTCAAACAGATTTGTTTGATTGGGGATGTTCGTCAAAGAAGCCGGAATATGCACTTCGGTAATATTACTGCCTTGGAAATTATTCGGGTTATCAATAGATGACACATTCTTAAAATCAAAAGCGTTCAGCGGACAATTTTGGAAACAATAGCCCCAAAGATCCGTAATAGAATTGCTTAACGTTACCGTCTCGAGCGCGGTACAATTCCGGAAAGCACTGAAGGACATGATAGTAATCCCCGTATTTTCCGAGAAATCAGCGGCGGTTATTCCATCGCATCCTTCGAAGACAGATGCATATATAGCAGTCACCGCATATTTGGTGCCTTGCCAATCCGGAACTGAATCAGGTATTACCAGCGTTCCAGTCGGCTTGCTGACTTTCTTCCAGGTGTCATTGACAACCGCAACTTCGTGCCGAATTTCGTTCTTAAGTGCAATTTTATACAGCAACGTATTGCCTTTGTAGGTATATTGGATAGTGTCTCCGAGGGCAGGAACCGGACGAATCTCGATGTTTTCTTTGTTGATTCCATGGTCTTCAACCACCGCTTCAGCAGGAGAAGCAATCGCGCATTCTGTCAGAGTGATTGAGTTGACGCGTTTGATAGAACCGGCTGTTATGTGGCTCTTAATAATCTCCACATCACCATAGTTTTGAGAGTTATTATTGATGCCATAATTACCTGCTTCCGTTGCATGTAAATCGACGGTGGTGTTGTCAATGGTGATCTTGCAAGATGCGCCAGTTTCAATAGGATACCACTTCAGGGACGTAATAGTCAGACTACCAGTTCCAGAGATATTCAGCACACTGATCTGGGCAGAACTGATACAGGATGCATAACCACTGTAGGTCTGTTTCAGTACATTCTCGCCCAGCGAGACAATGTTCAGCGTGCTGTTTGTGTACATTTCAATGACGGCTTTGTCGCCTGTCGCTTCAATTGTCGCGTTGTTCAACGTAAGAGTCTTTGTGGCTGCGTCAAAGGAAATCGAGCCAGTTGCACTAAAGCCATCTACCGCCTTGATTTGTGTAGTCAAGTCGTCTACGTCTGCATTGTAATCCAGATACACTCCGCCGATTGATACCGCATCTGCAAGAGCGACAGTTACGCTGCTCATTAACGCAGCAGCAAAAAGTAAAATCTTCTTCATAATGATTTTCTTTCTTGTTTTATTAAATGTGAATGGCTGGCGAATATTTTAGAGTGTCCGCGGCTATCAATCAAATGCGAGTTCGCCGTTGCCCTCGTGCTTGATAGTGGCGGTAATAGTCTTCTTGTTGTCGGCCTTGTAAGATACCGATGTACAAATAAGATTGCCGTGGCAAATAGAACTCTGATAAGTTTTGCCACTAAACAATGCGAGGTGAAGGGTGTCCTGGCTTCCGGCATTGAAATCGGTTGCACGCATCACCATTTCGTCCTCCTTGGCAAATGAGCTTACCTGTACCTCAATAGTCGTGTCGAAGCTGTAGCCCATGAATGCAGGATAATCCCACTCGTCGGCATTGTCCTTATTAACCTCGGATTCGGTCTCAATGCTGATGTGCAGCTCGCAAGATGTCTCGCCCTGAACTCGGCGCTCATTGCCCTCTTCGTAGATTCTTAATCTTTGTCCTTTCATACGTTATGCCTCCTTAACTGTTTTGGTAAGTGGTCCATATCCAATAAACTTGATAGCCAGAGAGATTGCGCGTCAACGCTTCCGTTCCACGATTTGCCCTTTGTGGAGTTCTGCTTTGCTGAACCGGTGGAGTCCTTTGTCGAGATGTCCTCCAGTTCGGCGGTCTCCTCAAATGAGCAAGTCTTGGCGGCAGCCACGCACTTGTCATCAATGAAACATCTGAAATTTTGTCCTTTTTTCATTTTAGTCTTGAATATTAGTGTAAATAGTATAGTTGAGACTCTGATATGTGCATGGCACTGTCCAATCGCCCAGGACGGCCGAAGCGCTCACGCTGTAATCAGCAATGCCGTAGGTGTCGAAGGCATCGCCACCCAGGTAATCACGTATAGC
>JAGKVE010000101.1 GCA_021152555.1 Bacteroidia bacterium
CTATTTGATGTTCGGTAACCGGTATTATGCGGATACTTATCAAAGTTTTCAGGTGGGAACTCGGTGTTTACCCACCGTCCTTTATCGTCCTGTTTTGAGTAGTCATTTCTATCTTTCCACATGACTATTTTTTTGTTTTTTGAAAATTTCTTACTCTTTCAAGCAGTGCGAGCCTTGGGTCTCCTGCCTCTAATTTATGTGGTGTCGCCTCTGCTATTCCATTATGCCAATTATGGTAATGTGGCCCGTAGACTGCCGTGCCTTTCTTCTTATCCTTGTTTGAAGCATGGTCTGCGGTATGGACAGACCATATTTTCTTGTGGCCTTCTCCATACATGGCTATTTCGTGTACATCTGAGCCATCATGTTGAAAACTCATATACATTCTCGAAGCGCTATTGCTTTCTTCGGGCATTTTGTATTGAGTTGTAAAATTCGGTTCAACTATTTCTATGTCGCCATATACCGGATCTGAGTATGTTCCAAGACTCGAATACATCTTGTTTTCTACCGAGCCGGTTACTGAAGCTGTTCCATTACCACCCATGATTACGTAACATTTTTATACGTTCATTACAAAAGTAAATGCTCCGACTCTCATCTTCTCCAACAATCTTTTCGCCATATCTTACTATGGCAATGGGATTGAGCCGTTCAATAGCCTCAGAATATCCTCTGCGCCACAAGAAACGCGAGAAAGCCCATCTGGCAATTCCTGTGCTATTGATGGCAATAACAGAATTTTCAGGTATGCCGTCAAAGCAATAATCATAGCTATCCGGCAATGACCATGTGACGTTTGGAATTACCGTCACTCCCTGGGATTGCAGCCATGCTCCAATGAACTTGCCACGATAGTTGTTCCACATCCGCTGAGGATATGGCATATCGGTGTATTGGCTGAAATCAGGAGCGATGACGCACTGAAATTGCCTCAGACACTCAACATAGCGGTCAGGTAGGTTCCAGATTCTTTCAAACTGGTAATCATCAATAAAGAAATGTACGCATTGGTTATGGTCCTTGGCCGTAAGTGCCGCATTGAACGACACAAGCGAAGTCGGAATGATGTTGCACGCTTTGAGCGTTGGCATCTCATAACCATCTGCAAAGTTAACGAATTTCTTTAAGTGCAGATTGTCTAATTGGGACTTTCTTGCTATTGATGATGTTGATGTGATGTGTGTAGCGTGGTCCCTTTTCATCGTTTTTGCTCTTTTTACTTCATTCCTTTTTGCTTTGGAAAATCCGGGCGGCGGTGGCCACGTAACCCGAGTGCGTTTGACCCCTTGGCCTTTTTTGGGGTTGACCATTGACAACTGATATAAAAATGACCCCTGGCGGAATGTGTCCGTCAGGGGATGACAAATATACAAAACATTCTGCGTTGTTACGCAACGGGGATGGGTATAAAGTCCATTGCGGATGCGTTCGACATATCCCGCAATACGGTGCGCAAATATGTGCGCCTGTATCAGCAGAGCGGGTTGTCGATGGAAAATCTGCTGTCTATGCCCTCCCACAAGGTGCAGGAACTGCTTGGCCCGAGCGCCGAACGAGCAGTCATTCCCAGTGAACGGCGTCAACAGTTGGAGGCGTTGCTTCCAGAGTATGCCGAAGGCCTTAAGCAGAGAGGCGTTATGGTCAAAACTCTTTTCGAGGAGTACAGCAGTACGCATCCCGACGGTTACCGTCATGCCCAGTTCGAGGCACTGCTGTACCGCTATCGGCTCAAAACCAAGGCGGTCGGACACGTGGAGCACTATGCCGGCGACCAGATGTATGTCGATTTTGCGGGCGACCGGCTTGCTATAGTTGAACCCGAAACCGGAGAGAAGCGCAAGGTGGAGGTGTTTGTGGCGATTCTGCCATGCAGCCACTACACCTACTGCGAGGCAGTATGGTCGCAAAAGAAGGAGGATCTGATCAAGGCCTCTGAGAACGCGCTCCACTTCTACGGCGGTGTTCCCCTGGCAATAGTGCCGGACAACCTCAAGAGCGCGGTGACGAGCAGTGACCGTCACGAGCCTGTCATTCAGGAGGATTTTGCGGCTTTTGCCGAACATTACGGCATGGCGGTATATCCGGCACGTGTGCGTAAGCCCAAAGACAAGGCTCTGGTGGAGAACGCGGTGAAACTGCTTTACCGATCGGTATATGTCGACATCAAGGACCGGGAGTTCCATTCGCTTGAAGAGCTTAACGAGGCCATACGGGCTTGGCTTGAGCGATTCAACGAGCGGAAGCTGTCCGGACGCAACCAGTCGCGCCGACAGCTTTTCGAGTCGGTCGAGCGCGATTTTCTGCGTCCGCTTCCTGCCATGCGTCATCAGATGCGGCAGCGTAAGTCCGTCACCGTGATGCGCAACAGCTATGTGACGCTCAACAAGCATCACTACAGCGTACCGACAAAATATATCGGCAAACGCGTGGAGCTGGTTTATGACGCTGATACAGTCGAAATCTTTCACTCCCTCACACTTGTCACCAGCCATCATCGCGATGACACACCGTACACCTACACTCAAAAGGAGGCACACAATCTGCCCGGACATCACGGAGCCTACGAGAAGGATCTTGACGAGCTCTACAGCCGTGCCGCGCAGATAGACAACATCCTGCTTCTGTTCCTGAAGAATGTGGCCACAGCCGCGAAGTATCCGCCCGCAGCCTTCCGCATGTGCCGCGGCATAATGTCGCTTGAAAAGAAGTACGGCCTGGAACGGCTTGTGGCCGCATGTGCCTGCGCCACACAGCTGCGAGCCTACAGTTACCGCGAAGTACAGCAGATCCTTCAGCGCGGCGACGATGCCGACTACCTGCCCCAGGCTCCGGACAACGCCGACGAGGCTCGCCCTGTCATCCCGGCACACAGGAACATCCGCGGGGCGGCCTACTTCGCACAAAACAACAACCACAAAGAAAACAACAATGGAAACAAATAAAAACACATCCCCGGTCATCGAGGAGAAAGACCGAAACGCCATCTCCCTCGACCTGATGAACCGCATGAAGCTCCACGGCATGGCATCGGCCTTCCGCGAAAGCCTCAACTCCACGATGGCTGAAAACATGACCATCGACGCCTTCCTCTCCATGCTGCTGTCGCAGGAATGGGACTACCGCTCCAACGCCGCGATAGAACGCCTCATCCGTGCCGCCGGCTTCCGCTACAAAGCATATCCCGAACAGATAGACTACACCATCCCACGAGGCCTCGACCGCAACCAGATGGAACGGCTCGCCTCTCTTGAGTTTGTCCGTCAGGCCCGCAATCTCTTCATCACAGGTTCTTCCGGCACCGGCAAGAGCTTCCTGGCATCCGCTCTTGGCCACGAAGCCTGCAAGAAAGGAATCCGCACCTACTACGCCAACGCATCCAAGCTCATGGGAATGCTCAAAGTTGCCAAGACCAAAGGCACACTCGAGACCGAGATGAAACGAATCGAGCGCTGCTCCCTGCTGATACTCGACGACCTCTTCCTCGTGCCGCTCGATGCCAAAGAGCGACCTCTTCTGCTCGACATCATCGAGGACCGGCATGAGCGCAAGTCGATTATCATCACATCACAGCTGCCGCTCGAAAGCTGGTACGATGCCATAGGTGACCAGACCGTGGCCGACGCCATACTCGACCGCATCGTCCACTCAGCCCATCGTATCGAGCTGACGGGTGAAAGTGTCCGTAAGATGAAGACACAGACAAAGAAATAACCTGAAATAAAAATGACCCCTCGGCCAGGACTTCTCAGAGGGTCAAAAATAAAAAATTATAAGGGGTCAAACGCACTTCGGGTTACGTGGTCACCGCCGCCCGGATTTTCCAATAGGTATGGAAGTGGAAACAGATCAGAATCGTGATGACCTCCGCGTCGGACATCATGCGTTTCCGGCGGCGTTTCGGGGCGTCAGGAGAGGACGCAAGGGAGTTTTTTGCCATCTCGACTTCAAATTCTTTGCAAAAATCATCGGCAATACAGAAAATTTCAGTAACTTTATCCTCGGTTATCATGATATGGTTTTTTAAAGTTTGGTACCTCTAAATTACTAAATAT
>JAGKVE010000059.1 GCA_021152555.1 Bacteroidia bacterium
CGATTATCTCGAAGTTCTCAGTAAAATTGGTTTTATGGGTGGAATGTGGGGCTCGACCCCACGAAACTGAGCACCAAGAAATCAAAAATATAACTTGTTGATTATGAACAGATTAATATTTCAATTTTTATCATTGGGAGGGGGCTATTTTTAGCCCTCATTGGCAGGATTTTGACAGGATTTAACCTCTATGTTTCGTGGTTTCAAAAAATCATGGTTTTAAGCATCCGATAGGCACTACATAAACACCATCGTCTCGTCGATAAGCATACTTGCACAGACCGATTAAAACCATCATGAATGACGGAGCCGGCATTTTCGTCGTGTCAATTTTGCCGGCTAACTGTTTCAAGGTTGTGGCGCCCTTTTCTATATTATCTGTTCCACCTAACTTGATTTCCACTAATCCATATTTACCATTCTCAAAATGGATGACGGCATCACACTCTAATTTATTTCGATCTCTATAATGGTAAACGTTCCCATCTAAGGCATCGGTGTATACTCGCAAATCACGAACAGCCATCGTTTCAAAAAACAATCCAAATGTGGCTAAATCATTTATCAAATCTTGAGGACCGACTCGAAGAGCAGCAACTGCAATACTCGGATCTACGAAATATCTCGTATCGGAAGTGCGGATGGCTGTTTTGCTTCTTAGAGCAGGATTCCACGCAGTCATATCTTCTACAACAAATATCAGTTTAAGTGCAGCTATATATGATGATATAGTGTCTCTATTCAATGGCGAGTCATCATTGTTTGCCATATCTTGATATATGGTGTCATGAGAAGCCGATGTTCCTTGATGCCGACTTAAACTCCGCATTAGCCGCTTTACCCGTTCTGGGTCACGACGTACGCCATCTGCACGAGAAATATCAGAATCCTCTCCATTACCGGAACCCACAACTCCATCATAGTATATCTTTGCCTGTTTGAGAGCCGCCTTGCGGTTTGGAGTCATGGTTGCCATCGGCCATCCCCCGCGGCATACCAAATAGGCTAATTCCTCAATATCAATTTTCGATTCAGCCATCAACTAACATAACTGACATGTGCAAATATTTTTGAAACTTTTCCGCAATTTGGCGAAATTTTGTTCCGCAGTTTGGCGATGATTTGTTCCGCAGTTTGGCATAATTCTGTTTGGGAAGATGGCGCATTTTTGCTTGGGAACTTGGCGGGAAATTATATAAATTAGACTAGAGAGTTGCATATCTCGAAAAATTATTGTATCTTTGTGCTGATTTTTGGGAAAAATGAGGTTCAGTTGTAAGATTTGGGCGGGAAAATCGTAATACATATAGAAAGCCATCGAAACAGAGTATGACGCACGAGCAGTTTACGCAAATATATTTACCGTTTAGCGGAAAGATGTATGCGCTTGCATACAACTTACTCCGTAACCGTGACGAGGCGCGTGACTGCGTGCAAGATGTGTACTCCGAGTTATGGCTCAAACGGGACACGATAGAAGCCGACAAACCACCACTTCCGTTTGTATTAACAATGATGCGAAACAACTGCCTCGACCGTCTCAAAGCCCGATACACAGAGCCAAGCGATGAATTCATTGAGACGCTTTTAGACCACAACACCGAAAATCAGATTGAAGCGGCAAGTGACCTTAACGCAGTGCTCCAAATGATTGAAAAACTGCCTCCCGACCAACAAACAGTGCTTCGATTACGCACCATTGACGGACTGGAGATAGACCAAATACAAGAACTGACCCATTTCAGTCGCGAAAACATTTATACCTTGCTATCGAGAGCAAGAAAAACATTAAAAGAACTGACTGCAAAACTATGACATACACTATGAACATAGAACAAATCAAATCGTTACTCGCTCGTTTCTACGAGGGGCAAACGACACCGGAAGAAGAAAGGCTGCTGGCTGATTTCTTCCGGTGTGAGGATGTGCCGGAAGAGTTGCAGGAAGACAAGCAACTATTCCTTATACTTGCGCAGATCTCCGACCAAGAAATGCCGGCAGACATCGCCGAGGAAATCACCGCTTTTGTGAACAACCTCGGGCAAACGAAGATACAACCACTTATCTCGGAAGACAAACAGCGCAAAGGTGTAATCTTCCGTTTGAACACACCTCCGAAGATGTGGTATCGCGTGGCAGCGACGGTGGCTATTCTTCTCGCAATAGGAGGCAGTGTGTTATTTCATCAACGAACATACACAACTGACCCTTTCCGCGATACATGTAGCACACAGGAAGAAGCTGCTGTGGAGTTGCTCAAAGCTAATGCGATGATTGCTAAGGCAACGCAACAATGCTTAGCTCCTACTCGCAATGCTTTTGAGCAGTTAGATGACGCCAAAGAAATAATCAATAAACATATAACTTTCTAAAATACATCATTATGAAACGACTTATTATTGCAATCTGTATCCTTGTATGTGCATTGTCCACGCAAGCACAGAACCAGATATTTACCAAATACGCCACAATGGACGGCATTGAATTTGTCTGCATCAACAAAGCCCTGTTCAATCTTGGCTCAGCGTTTATAAAATCAGCAACAGGAGACGATTCTCTTGGAAAGTTGAGCAACATTGAAAAACTCTTCGTCATAAGCGCCGAAAGCGAAAAAGGAAAAAAGCAGATAGACAAAGACATTTCTTCTCTTTCTACTGACGATGACTACGAAATCCTAATGACAAGTCATTCGGAAAGCGGCGATAATGTATTCATCTTTTCCAATAGGCGCAAGCCGCACGAACTGATAATCGGCACTATTGAAAAGAAGAACAGTTCTATGGTTGTGGTCGTTGGCAATTTCACCAAAGAAGAAGTTGCCAAGTTGATGCAATAATCCTTCGATTATATCTGTGAGGAAGACCAGGAACTTGGGTTTATGAGCCCATACATTCTGAAAACAAAAATGAGCCCTTTGAAAGGATTCATTTTTGTTTTCGGGTGGAATGTGGGGCTCGAACCCACGAACCAAATAAATACCAAAACCAAATTATAACTGCTTGTGTAACAGCATGTTAATACTTATTGTAATACGGGCTTTTACACCAATATTGCAAGCCCAACAGCCGCAATGCAAAACTTTCATCATACAGAGGTATGAAGGGGGAAAAAGCAATACAAGCAATAGCTTGAATGTCCAAAGAACGTATCTCATTGTTTATATATATGACTAATCGTAGCGGACGGGATTCATCATCCGCTTTCTTGAATTGTAATAACACCGGATCATCCGGTTTAGGCAGTCTCACACCTACTAATTCCGTCCATGGAGACAGTTTGTCAACAGCCTTTCTTTTTCGCTGAATTTGATGAACACTCCGTTTCTTATGCCGGTGACTCACTTCCGGCTGGAAAGGCTCAATAATTCCTTGCTGTTCCGCGGCTACTATCTGTTCCGCAGACGCTACATATAGTGCATCGTTAGCCAAACGACTGCAATATTCCGCAAAGCGCACACGTTCCTTCTTGCTCATTCCAATAGCGATACTTTTTATTCTATCAGGAGCATCTTTTTTCATGATTTTCCGCCATAGACTACTCTCTATTTCCTCGGATATATAATAGGGTTGCTCCGCCGCCGGCACATAGATGAATCGGACTTTCTTTCCCTTAATGCGAACGGAGCGAGTCAAAGGAGGTTCTTCCTGTTGAACTTGCATCATAGGATCATCCGGTAAGGTAAAGGCCACGCGGAATCCAATGTATCCGGCTGTTGTTTCGGGCCTATACCATCGCCGTACAGATATATGGCTGTTGGCATTACATTCATCATAACTGCCGCCTCGCACAATACGATATGATCCGGTGTCTGCGCCACAAGGATTAGGAAGAGTGCTTAACTGATAAGCGCCATAAATATCTTGACACCATTCGGACACATTTCCCGTCAGGTCGTACAAGCCTAATTCATTGGGATGTTTGCGTCCGACCGGATGTTTCCAGTTTCCGGAACTGGAATAAGTCCACCCTATACTATCCGCTATGTTTCCTCCCGCAAAACGGAAAGACTTGCTTTTGTTTCCTCCGCGTGCGGCATATTCCCATTCCGCTTCCGAGGGGAGACGAAACGGAAGCCCCGTAATACTATCCAAACGACGCACAAATTCCTGGCATTCGTTCCATGATACATAGGAAATAGGAATCGTCGGATAACCCTTTGGGCTGATGATTTCGCTTTCGGGCATGACTGCACGCCATAATTCGACCGTGACTTCTGTGGTGGCTATATAATAGGGAGAAAGGAAGACAAGGTGTGCAGGTTTGTCCGTATAAATGTCAGGATCGTATTGGTCCGTTGTAGCTCCCATCATAAACGAACCGCCTTCAACCCGCTGCATAATGAGATGCAAATCTTTTCCATCCGAACTATCTTTTCCTGCTATATAAATCTTTATGTCTATCCGTTGTAGCGAGTCCGGCACAACTGATTTATGTCTTCGTGCTGCCAGAGGTAGCACGGACATTAGAGACACAGTTACTATCAGCCATTTTCGAAACACGCATGTGCATCTACAATTTCCATGCCAGAGAAGAAGAAAAAAGATAATTACTATGTACCATTTGGCATATTTTTTGCATTTTTTTAGTGAACGATTTGAGTTTATCGGTGTATGCAGTAGTGAGAGCGCACTCAGAAAACTGAATATTAACCGATAAAATTTCTTAGCCCCTATGGGCACGATTATTACAACCAAAATGGATAAAAAGTATTTGATTATTGCAGTAGCAGTATTAGCACTGGGCTGCATCGGGACTCTCCAAGCGTTTACACATTTGGAAACGCAAGAACCCCAAGAAATCCGCGGTATTGTTGTAGATGAGCACGATGCCGCATGGTACGAACAACAGCAAACATTGTGGCTCAAGAAGGCACAAGCCACCCCGACAGACGAGCACGTATGGGAACAGTGTTTCAGCGCAGCACGATACGCGGATATGCTCAACGAGCAGTATGGGATGACCGACCGCAAAAAGGCTGTATTGGACGAAATGGCAAAGCACATTCCCAATTCGTTCACATACAATCTCGCCATGTACCAAACAAAACGTGATATGTACGGCGAGGACGCAAGTCCGTGGGCAGAAAAGGCATTGCAACAGATTCCGGAAAACATCGGTCGTCAAGATGCATCCATGCTTATCGCTTATCTGGAGATGAGCGGCAGATGCTTCAGTGACAAAAAGACACAAGAGACCAGCCATGAACTCATCGAGTTGCTGTACAAAAACAACGCTTACCCAAGTTATTTGCTCCGTTATGCCGACAATTGTATGCGCGGCATGGAGGGAAACGCACTATACTTCATTAACGGCGATGTGCCTTGGTATGGATCGCGTATTCTGCAAGAAGCCTTGGATTTGCACAAAGACAAGAAAGTAATTCCTATTTCGTTCCTTGCCATCCCTGCCTATCGGGACGCTCTCTGTAAATCGCTTGGCATCAAGCCATTTGAAGCCAAAGAGAATTACGATTCCATAGATAATTTTTACCATGAGGTGTTGGAATATATCATCAACAAGAGCAAGCGTCCGGCATACTTCTCGCCGCACGACAATTTCTCTAATGCAGATGATTTTCCGTTAAAACTCTATAACGAGGGGTTGGTGTTCCGTTATTCGGCAAAGCGCTATGACAATATGGCTGTTGCGATGCGAAACGTGGAAGAAAAATATCGAATGGACTATCTTACAGAGCCGCTTTATGTCAACGAGGAGCAATGGAAAGGCAGCGAACGTATCCAACTAAACTATATGGTCATGCTGGCGCCGGTTGTCAAGAGTTACAGGCAGGCAGGTGATACATTGCGCGCTAACCGCCTGACACGATACCTGAGTGCAGCCGTTGCGAGGACATCGCTGTCAAACGAAGAGAAGCAAAAGTATTTCAACCTATTGGGCGACAAGCAATGATAGCACTTTTCGTTAATTATAAGTCTCTTTCCGACGGGCAACTCATGGAGCGTGTCCGTCGAAAGGACGATGAGAAAGCCTTTGCGGAACTCTATCGCCGCTATACCCGGCTACTACAAGGGTTCTTCTTCCGACGGCTTGGCGGCGACGAGGAAAAAGCATTGGATCATATGCAAGACACCTTCCTGAAAGTGTGGTCCTCACGGTGGAACTATTCGGACGGTCAGCCCTTCCGCACATGGATTTTCACAATCGCTTACAATCTTTGCAAGAACACATATCGGCAAAATCAGCACGAGCAGGAGTATCTTGAGTCGCTTCCGACGGACGAGCCGATTGCAGAAGACAGCACTCCGCTGAAATTGGATGCAGCAACATTTGATAGTGCTCTGCAACAGGAACTTACCCGTCTTAATGAGGCGCAACAAATGTTGTTTGAACTTCGGTTTACGCAGGAGTTAACCGTGCCGGAAATAGCCGCGATTATTGACATCCCGGAAGGTACTGTTAAATCACGTCTCAATACATTAACTAATTATCTACGACTAAAATTGAAAGATTATGAATAATGAAATTAATCGTGCCCATGTGGCTAAGAATAAGACTTTTGAATCCCAACTATCTGCTTCTGCGCGTCGTATGCGCAAGCAATCGGAAAGTAATCTCTCTATTTCAGAGACGATTGTCATTCCACAAAAACACACCCGTTATTGGGGCTGGATAGCGACACCAACCGCCGCTGCTATCGGCCTGCTGGTCGGGCTTTTCATTCATCGCCCGGCAGAGTGTCAAGACAATTTCTCAGTACCTGTTGTAGTCGCTGCTGACAATTCCGGTCATAGCATTGTGGAAGACGGTACGGATTATAGTTTGTTAGTATCGCTATAAGACACACATACATATTAGAAAATGGTTCCTCGAACACGTTTCAAGGAGCCATTTTTTATTGTGCTGTTAATCAATAATTTACAAAATTGAAAAAACGGGGCAATTTATATCTTTTGTCCCGTTTTTGTCCCGATTTTGACAATTTACAAAAGAAAAACCGCCGTAACTTATTGTGTTACAGCAGTTTGGGTGGAATGTGGGGCTCGAACCCACGACACTCGGAACCTCAAATCCGTTTTCGTAACTTGCTGAATATCAGCCGTTTAACAATTCAGTTTAATATCAATTTTTGCCTGTTTGGGGACATTTTCGGGACACTTTTTTACACAAAATGAGACAACTTTTTCCCATAGGTAAATATCTTTATTTCAGTTAGTTAGCCCACCCTTGTGAGCAACTTTTTTCGCACATTTTTGCCAACGAGTTCCGAGTGCCCGCGGCACAATTCACTTGCTTTTGTAGAGGGTCATTTCTTCCTCTCTTAAAGCCACTATCTTTTCTAAGTTTTTGATGCGCTCTTCCTGCTCTTGGATGAGCTTCTTTTGTGTATCGATGATGGTACGCATGTACACTGTTACCGGTGTACTCTCGGTAAGTTTCTGCTCCTCCTCATCCCTGAAGAAGTAATCAATGGGAACACCAAAGAACTTTGACATCTGCTCCAACGTGTGCGCAGTTGGATTGGACTTCTCACCCAAGAGATTTGACACGGAACGCTTCCGGTTGCCATATAGCAGTTCACTCAGATCTGCCGTAGGTCTTCCACTCTCTTTGAGCAAGTTTTTGACAATTTGACCGTCAAACATTGCTTTTTCAATTTTCAGTTTAATATCTTTGATATTACAAAAATTCCGTCTAAAAAATGTGCATTTATATGTGCGTTTTTTCGCTCTTATATTTGCATATATGAAATTTTTGTTGTAATTTTGCTGCAAAATTAGTAAATATTTTTGATATGAGCAAATTTTTACCGGAAAAAATTGAAAATTTTCGCATTTTTTATGTCGAACTGCGCAAAAATAAGTTGAAAACGCAGTTTAGAGATGAAATTTGCAAGGCTACCGGTTGGGCGTACTCCACTTTCTACCATAAGATGAAGTACGGCAATGTGTACCGTGATGAGGCACCTATAGTTAAATCAATCATTGAAACATTCGGAAGAAATGAAAACATCCAAGCCAACAAAGAAGCGTGAGTACTTTATCCTTGAGGAGTGGCTTCCTGCTCTGCAGAAGCTGGACGGCTTCTCACTACTTGCTATCGAGTTTAAGAAGAATACCCAAGGCTTTGTCAAACAGGTCAAGGGTCAGGTCTTTGAAGAGTCAGAAAAGTACATCGGAAACATCAAGGTCGTGGAGAAGCATCCGGTGACAGTTGTTTGGCGTCACACGGGCGCGTGCTATAACAATAGGCACGTACGCATGGAGCAATTCGATGTAACGCAATATCTGGAGCCGTAACTATGTACTCAGACGAGTTTATTGAACGAGTTCGCTCCAAGACAAACATCCAACGCGTTTTTGAAGCCAAAGGCATCACTCTCAAAAAGTCTGGTGCCGATTTGGTGTGCAAGTGCCCCTTTCATGCAGATAAGAAGCCTTCCCTGCATGTCAACCTCTCCAAAGGTCTCTGGAACTGCTTCGGATGCGGCGAAGGAGGCGATGCTATTCAGTTCGTGCGAAGAGCGTACGGCTATTCGTTCCGGGAAGCGGTCGAATACCTTGCGAATATGGCGAACATCCCTGTAGAGCAAGAGAAACAGCTATCTCAAGCGGAACTCGAAGAGCAGCACAAGCGCGAAGTGTTGCTCAATGCGATGGATGTAGTGGCTGATTTCTATGTCTCTACCCTATGGGAGGACAGCGAAGAAGCGAAGAAAGCCTTGGAAGAGGCCTCCAATCGCTGGGATAAGGATTTCCTTCAGCAATACCGTATCGGCTATGCTCCTAATAAATACGATGCCCTTATCAACTACGCCAATACCAAAGGTATCTCCGCCGAACTGCTCTTGGAACTTGGCATGGCTAAGTATTCCAAGAATAACAACCTCATCGATGTCTTCCGCGGACGGATCATGATTCCTATCCGCAAGCGCTCCGGAAGATACGTAGCCTTTACCGGACGCACTATAAAAGCCAAAGAGGGCGATGATACACCCAAGTATATCAATAATGCCAACACACCGCTCTTTGACAAGGACACCACAGTCTTTGGAATGGACGTGGCTGCAGGCCCGGCCATCCGTGCAGATGTGATGTACCTGGTGGAGGGTGCGCCGGATGTGCTCCGTCTGCATCAAATCGGTGTTAAGAACGCGGTCGCTTGTCTTGGTTCGGCTTGGACAGATAACCAACTCCGGCAGCTCAAACATTGCACTACCAAGTTGTGCTTTATTCCGGATGCCGACCCACCCAATCTCGAAGCAACCAATATCCGTGACAAACATGGTATTGGCATCCAAGCCGTAATTAAGAATGCGAAGAAAGCAATCTCGTTGGGCTTCAGTGTGATGGTCAAGGAGATTCCCGTCGGAGAGAAACAGGATTCTCCCCGGAAGTTCTCATACTTCAAGCAGGATCCTGATTCGTATTTCACTTCCTTTGACAAGTTCAACAAAACCGGCGAGAAAGATTTCATCATCTGGTATGCCTCCAAGATACTCGACCCTAATCAAGCCACCTCTGCCAATGCCATTGCCATTGATGAGTTGGCTGATCTCATCGCCAGTCAGGATATCGAATCGCAGATACCGGTGTATATCGACGCGCTCCACAATATCTATCCTGGTCGTCAGACATGGAAGAAGGCTATTGACAAAGCCATCGGGGAGCGCGCGCGACAGTCCTTGTCCAAGGATGAGGATGACATCGCAGTACTCAGTGAGTTCGGCTTCATAGAGCGGCATAATGCCTACTACACATCTTCCAATGGCGCTACGGTCAAGTGGTCTAACTTTACACTCAAACCACTCTTCCATGTGCGGGATAACAATTCCGCATTGCGCCTGTATAAGATGAAGAATGAAGATGGCGTAGAACTCACGATTGAGTTCCAGCAGGAAGAACTCACTTCCCTTGCTCGTTTCCGGGCAAAAGTGGAGAGCCAAGGTAACTTTGTATGGCTGGTGGGTGAGAGCCAACTAACAAAGCTGAAGCAATTCCTCTACAAGGCTACCGAAACAGCCGAACTGATAAGGCAGTTAGGCTGGAACCATAAAGGCTTCTTTGCTTTCGGAAACGGTATTGCTTTCCGTGGCTCGTGGTATAAGGTTGATCCGTTGGGCATTGTGCGCCTTCCGGAAGATAAAGGCAACTATTACCTGCCGGCATTTTCAGAAGTGCATGTCACCGATGATGGTAGTGACAACTTCAATGATTTCGACCGGCGCTTTATCCACGATAACCGGAGCACCGTCTCATTGCATGAATACACTTCCAAAATGGTTGCCGTATTCGGAAACAAGGCCATCGTCGGTATCTGCTTCTATCTCGCTACGCTTTTCCGTGATATCATCCTCCGGGAAGTGTCCGGTTTTCCTCTCCTCAATCTTTTCGGTCCTAAAGGATCTGGTAAAACCGAACTGGGTCACTCACTCATGGCATTTTTCATGTCCTATAACAAAGCACCGAACCTTACCACCTCCACGCTCCCAACAATAGCTGAAGCGGTCGGTCAGGTTTCCAATGCACTCGTTCACTTGGATGAGTTTAGGAACAGTCTCGATACGGATAAGTACGAGTTCCTAAAAGGTCTCTGGGACAGTGTCGGCAGAAGCCGCATGAACATCGATACCGGCAAGAAGAGGGAAACATCCAAAGTGAATTGCGGCATTATCGTGTCCGGGCAGGAACTGGCCAGCCGCGATATAGCTTTGTTCTCTCGTTTCGTGTTCCTCTCGTTCTCCTCCTCACAGTTCTCCAAGGAACAGATGCACGAAATGGAACAATTCCGTGAGATACGCAAACGTGGGTGCAGCCATCTTACGCTTGATATCATCAAGTTAAGACCGCAGTTTGAGCAAGGTTTTCAGCATGCCTACTACGATGTTACCGACAAACTGTCACATCAGTTCGCCGATACGGTGGAAGGCCGTATCTTAGGTAACTGGGCGATTATACTGGCTGCCTACAAAACCTTGGAGAATTACCTCAATCTGCCATTTAACTACCCTACGGTATATAAAGAATGCTGTGCGCTGATGGAGGTGCAGAACCAGTACTGCCGTGAAAATAATGAGATTGCCAAGTTCTGGAAAACAGTTTCCTTACTTGTCAATAAGGGCATCCTCTGGGAGGACTGCGATTTTCACATCCGTTACGTGGACCGGATCACGCTCAAGGTCGATAGCAAAACGAACACCACACGCACGCTTGATTGCGTTAAGCCGGTGCTTATTATCCGCAATTCAATCTTTGATGAGTACAAGGATTATTGCGTATCGCACAATGAGTCCTTCCTTTCCACACCATCCCTCAAGCAATATCTTAAAGCGTCGAAGGATTATATTGGAACCAAAGCAAAGGAAGCCTTTACACAGATGATTAAAGGCGAACCTGTTTACAAGGAGGTAGCCGATGATAAGGGCACACGTAAAGAGCGCGCCCGGTATGTAGGGGAAGCCCTTTGCTTTGATTATGATATGACATGCGAGCTATATGAGTTCTCCCTCGCATCCACGAACATTATTGAAGAGTCTGCCGATGACGACGAAGAACAACCATAGCCCGCTCCTTACGTGGAGGTTGTCGACATTGCGGCCTCCACGCTTCAGTTTAATATCAAAGAGGAAGCCTGCTCGGGAGGGTCGGCTCCTCATTCTCTCGGTAGAGTGCGCCTGCTTGGGAAAGTCGGCGCCTCATTCTTTTGCCCTTAGTAACGAACTCGTAACAATCAAAACTTTACATATATGGAAAACTTTCAATTGTTAATCTGCCTCTCCGAGGACATTCTCGTTCTTTTCTCGAACGATGACAACTACATGCGCAACTTGGATGATGTTTGGGAAGCCATTCAGAAACAAGATCCAGACCATTTCCGGGATGTACAACTCAGGATTTTGATTTCGCACTTAGCCGCAATTCACACCGCCTTTCTTAATACCTTTGGCGGTCATTCCGTCCACGAGGTGGATGCAGCCATTTCAGCAGCTTGGCATTACGCGGAAGAACACATGTCACCTCAATACCGGCAGGGCTTGTAGGCCTGCTTTGTACTATTCCGCTTTTAGGGATGCGACGGGTAACACTCGTCGCTTTCTTTTGCCATTCGCATACTGCTTTATTCTCACTATTTTTATTCTACATATACTACATATACTACAACATAGTATTTATGTACTTTATGTAGCTTTTGACTTTTCCTAAATAGTGTTGACAGTTTATTTATTAAATTACCTAAAATTATTGTCACTCTCCTAGAATCTGTTTACATTTTCCTAAAAGAGTTTA
>JAGKVE010000011.1 GCA_021152555.1 Bacteroidia bacterium
CTTTTATATCCCTTTTCTTTGTCTTTTATCCACTTTCTTTTTTAGCGTTGTTAATGCATACCGAATTGTGGGAAAGTGTGGTGTTTTGGTGTTTTTATACACTTTTTGTATTAAAATATTTGCATATTTCAAAAATTTATTGTACCTTTGCAGTCGATTTTGAAAGTGCGGCTTCGAAAGCTGCTAACCGAGGATGGATTTGACTGCTTGCAACCTCGTTAAAAGAATGCTAAAACTTGTGCCACAAGCTTAAACAGTCGCTTGTGGATTTTTAATTACAGAGGATTATTGAGAATATGAATTATCTTTTTACCAGTGAATCGGTGTCGGAAGGACACCCGGATAAAGTGAGCGACCAGATCTCGGACGCGATATTGGATAATATGTTGGCACAGGACGAGCATGCGCACGTAGCGTGCGAGACGCTCTGTACCACCGGACAAGTGGTCATCGCCGGCGAAGTGAGTTGTAAAGGATGGGTAGATATCCAGCAGATTGTCCGTAAGACCATCGCAGAGATCGGTTACACGAAGGCGGAGTATAAGTTCGAGGCAGAGAGTTGTGGTATTTTGACAGCTCTTCATGCTCAGAGCCAGGATATCAACCAAGGCGTCTCCCGTGCGACGGAAGACGAACAAGGTGCGGGTGACCAAGGAATGATGTTCGGTTACGCGACCGATGAGACGGATAACTTCATGCCGCTGACGCTGGACTTGGCGCATACTTTAGTGTACACCCTCGCCCGCATCCGCAAAGAAGGCAAACAAATGCTTTACCTCCGCCCGGACAGTAAGAGCCAGGTAACCATTGAGTACGACGAGCAGAACCAGCCAATCCGCATAGACACCATCGTGCTGAGTACACAACATGACGAGAGTACAGTCGAAGGTCAAAAGTCAAAAGTCGAACGTATCAAGGTGACACCTGAACTCATCAAAAAAGATGTGATTGAAATTCTGTTACCGCGCGTAGCCAAACGTGACTCCCGTTACGGTCACCTGCTCCATAATTTTTTAGCCGACAAAAATGCCAAACTGTTAGTCAACCCGACAGGTAACTTTGTTATCGGAGGTCCTCACGGCGATACCGGTCTGACGGGCCGCAAGATAATAGTAGATACGTACGGCGGTCGTGGTGCTCACGGCGGCGGTGCCTTCAGCGGCAAAGACCCCTCGAAAGTAGATCGTTCGGCGGCCTACGCAGCCCGTTGGATAGCCAAACACTTGGTAGCCGCCGGCGTTGCGCATGAGGCGTTGGTACAAGTGAGTTACGCCATCGGCGTAGCCGAGCCGGTCTCCGTCTATGTGAACACCTACGGTACAGCCAAAATAGGGATGAGTGATGCCGAAATAGCGCAAACTATTACAAAGATTTTTGATTTGCGCCCTGCAGCAATCATTCGTTCCCTCAAACTGACCCAACCGATGTACGAAGAGACCGCCAAATACGGTCACGTCGGACGGACTAACGAAGTAGTGAAAAAGACATTCCTTGACGCCGACGGGAATGAATATACACGCGAAGTGGAGTTATTTACTTGGGAGAAACTGGACCGACTTGAGGAAGTAAAGAGGGCGTTTGGAATGATGGAATGATGGAATGATGGATTGATGGAATGATGGATTGATGGAATGATGGATTGATGGAATGATGGAATGATGGAATGATGGAAAAAGAGACAAAACAGAGTTGGATGGTAGCGTGCATAGTAGTTAGTGCGCTGCTTATAGACCAAATCATCAAACTGCGTATCGTCCACTCCTTTGAGCCGGGCGAAGGAAAAGAGATTTTTTCATGGTTCTGGCTATGCTATGTGGAGAACAACGGCATGGCCTTTGGCATCGAGTGGTTCAGCAAACTGGCCCTAACACTATTCCGTCTGTTTGCAGCAGGCTTACTCGGATGGTACATTCATACCTTGATATACAAACAACACGCGAGTACCGGATATATAGCCACCATCGCATTCATCATCGCAGGCGCCTTAGGCAACATTATTGACTGTGTATTCTACGGGAAACTGTTCCAGGGAACAGACTGGTTCTACGGCCGCGTAGTAGATATGTTCTACTTTCCGCTCATTCATAACAGCGCAGGAGAAGTACTGTTCTTCCGACCGGTATTCAATTTTGCAGACAGCTGTATAACCTGCTCTATCGCCGTCATCTTGCTGTTTTATCTAAAAGAGCTGAACGGTAAAGAGAAAGCCTAACCCAGCCCCCTTCCCAAAAGGGAATGATGGATTGATGAGAAACAAATTATACATAGTATTGCTTGTGCTAACGGTCTTATTCTCCGGTTGTCGCCCGAAAGGAATTCTTCATTCACGGGAACTACGGGCTGTGTTGGTAGATTTGCATAAGACCGACGCGATGCTTCAAGTAGCAGGTTTGCAATACGGTCACGAAGAAGCCCGTCAGATATATTATGCGCAGGTATTGGAGAAACACGGCATTACGCAGGCACAATTTGATTCAACGCTTGTATGGTACACCGCTCACCCGCAGTTATTCGACAAGATATATCCAAAAGTGATGGCCGATTTAGAAGCAGAAGAGACGCAATTTATCGCTCAACATGAGTCCGAATTACATCTCACTCCGACCCTCAAACCAACAGAGCCGTTCCTTACCGTCGCCCGGCAAGCCGCCTTCTCCCGCGCACAATTAGACAGCACGTTATGGACGGCACAGCATGGTTACAGCCATTCATGGCATGAGAGACCGTTAGTGCAAGATTCGATAAATCAGTTCTTTCCACAGATCGGCGTCCTTCGCTGACGGGTTATTAATTCCCTTCAGTCGCGCGTCTGTTTCCCGCAAATAACCGACAATGAGAAACGTTTTTCCTGCAGGAAAACGTTTTGCCGCCGTGGCATAATCCTTTACAAAATACGGATTTATTCCCAGTTCACGCGCCACTACAGCCTGGCTCTTGTCCGGCATATAATGGTACATGAGCAGATTGGAAAAGAAGGTAAATAGCGGTGCCAGTTCACGAATCATGGGATGGTCTTTACTGCTTGCAAAATACTGCGTAATCCGATTTGCTTTGAGTACATCGCCACGTATGAGAGCAGCCTGCAATTCGATGATATTATAGTCTTTCGATATTCCGACGTTCCTCTCCACAAGCGCAGCGTCAATCACATTCACGCCCTCCGGACGACCGTCAATAAGTTTTTGTAACGCCCCCACTATCGCCGAGAGATCAGTCCCGAGGTGGTCTGCCAAAAGCGGTGCCACACGCGGATCGATGGTCAAGTTCTCCCCTTCTCTCTCTCCTGAGCGAAGAGCGTTATTATATTCCTGGATATAATTTAGAATCCATTTCTCCACTTCGTAGTCGCGCAGTTTGTCAGATTGGAGCCATACCGTCTGTGGATGTTCTGCTGCCTTCTTCCATATGCCTTGCCGCTTGTCGGGCTTTGCTTTGTAACAGATGACGAGTACGGTCTGCGGCATGAGATTATCCAGATATGCAGCGAGTGCGTCCCATTTTTTAACTACCTGCGCCTCGCGCACGATAATAACTTTCCTCCCCCCCATCATGGCAAATCCTCGTGCAGCACTGATCACCGGCGATATATCTGCGCCCTGTAAATCGCGGCCGTAGATAATTTGCCGGTCAAACTCACGCGCCATATCATCCAGAGCGTTAGAAGCTATAAAATCACTCACTTGGTCAATATAATACGGTTCCTCGCCACATAGCAAATAGACCGGTACATAGGTTCCGGCGCGTAAATCGCGCATTATATCATTGAATTTCGCTAACATAAATCATATATTTGTATTGGCTGCGATCGATTGGCTGATAGCCCTCTTCACGAAGCATATTCTCAAAACGGCTTTGGGTATCAATATACGTTTTCTTTGTTTTGAATTGCGGCGAGAAAGAACAAAAGACAACAGGGTGTTCTTCCTGAATGATGGTTCTGTATTTCGCAGTGTAAACAGAGTCGAAGATATTCGACCAGAACTCATTGTATCTCGCCGCCTCGCATCCCGTGACAGCCCGCATGAGATGGTTTTCCTGCCCTACAGACAGGATGGAGCATCCTGTCCCCGTCTCTTGCCTGCAAGGAAGGGAGGAATGATGAATTGATGAAAGGTGATTGAGGCTGTCGTAATCATGTTTGTATTGCAACAGGCGTTCCTGTTCCTTCTCTCGTACCAAGATATGCTTGTACGGACTGACGGAACAAACGGTAGTCGCTTTTGTCAAATCAGACTGCCCTACACTATTGGTTACCATCCGTATCATGACGATTATTGTCAAAGCAGCCATAACGGTTGTCAGATAGCGTTTGGTATCCGGCTCGAAATACGAAGCGGTAATCGGAAGCAAGCACAATACGGCAGGGAACAGTTTGAGCCACGCGGTATCCGTGCCGAGCGTAGCGACAGACAGCAGTAACACTCCTATTGCCAACAATGGTTCTCTACGTTGATATGCCGCAAACAAGGCAAGCACAATACACACCGCTGACACCCAATACGTCAGGTCTATATTATACCATTGTAAGGGTTTGAAGGAAATCCAAGTCACATAAGCAACAAACATGGCGACAAGCGGTCCCGCATATTTTTTCCCCCGGAACGCCAGCATACCGACAGCCATCAACATGAACCCGGCTAACTTACCACCATTAGTCCATAGTTTGGATAACATTGCCGCGAGATCATGACTTGTCATCGCCCCATCCATCGGAGCCGCCGCCACGAGCCAATCCCCCGTCATATAAACAACTCCGGCAGTCAACGCGGCAATAGGTATATTCCACAAGCATTTTTTCCGCCACATAGGAATGAGTAGTAACAGAACCAGAATATTCGGGAAACGGGCAGCGACAGCCATGCCTGCCACAACCGCTGCAAAATACGACAGATAAGTTTTGTCTTTCGCTTTTACGACTAACACCCATATTACGGAAAGCAAAAGGACAGAGAGCGTACCCGGGCTGAACTCCTGAAAAGCTCCATACCCCATGAGAAAGTACGTCAGTGCCAGCCAATGGATATTTGCGCGGCGTTGCTCTTTATCCAACAGGCAGCAAAAAGGCAAGGCTATGCCCGTTACTACGCATAACCATCCGGCAAAGCGCAGCGGCAACAGTTGTGCGCCGAACAAACGGACGACAGCACCGCCCGCAAGCAGTGTGCCTACCGCCATCCAGCCGCCTTCCATATGCTCGTATTTATAGAGCCAATAGAGCGGATCCTGATGGTTTCCGAACCCCGCAAATACGAACCATAAAGTCCATATCAACGAGGCAACTAAAAAAATCAGTGATAATATGTGCTTATCAAATCGCATATATGCTTGACCTCGTCTATACCCAAATCATAGAACAGCGGAAGTCGTACCAGACAATCAGCATACCGGTCACATTGCGGCAGTTCACGACCATCGTGTTTATGCTTATAATACTCGCTGCTATGCAGGCTCAAATAATGGAACACAGCGCACACACCATTCTCCTTCAGAAACTTAATCAATCCCGTACGCGCCTCCAAATCCGGCAACACAAGATAAAACATATGGGCGTTATTCGTTGCATAATCGGGAATATCAGGCAATGTGAACTTACCCTGTTCCGCTAATGGCAGCAGGCGTTCCAAATAGGTATTCCAGAGTGCTTTGCGTTTGGTTTGAATATCATCAATATTCTCTAACTGCGCCCAAAGGAAGGCGGCATTCACTTCGCTCGGCAGGAACGAAGAGCCCATATCAACCCATCCGTATTTATTTACCTCTCCTCTGAAAAACTCCGCCCGATTGGTTCCTTTTTCCCATAATATTTCTGCACGGCGCATATAACGCTCATCATTCACGACCAACAAGCCTCCTTCGCCTCCGGCGGTTATATTCTTTGTCTCATGAAAACTGAATGCCGCCAGATGCCCGATAGAACCTAACGGTGACTGTTGATTGATAATAGGTGACCTGTAATAGGAATCTATAGCTTGCGCCGCGTCCTCGACAACGAGCAGATTATGCCTGTTTGCCACCTCCATGATAGCATTCATATCGCACGCCACACCGGCATAATGAACGGGGACGATGACTTTGGTGCGAGGTGTTATAATCGCTTCCAGCGTCTCAGCGTCCATATTCGGATTACGTTTCATGCTATCTGCGAACACCACTTTTGCACCTTCTCGTAAGAAAGCCAGCGCCGTAGAGACAAAAGTATAACTCGGTACGATTACTTCATCGCCGGGTTTGAGATTACAGAGCATCGCGCACATCTCCAGTGCGTCAGTACCGGAAGTAGTCAGCAGAGTTTTGCGGAAACCATACCGGTTCTCAAACCAAGCCTGACAAGCTTTGGTAAAACGTCCGTTACCGGATAACTTCCCCGCAGATACTGCTTCGTACATGTAATGGGCCTCTTTGCCCGTCAAATGGGGTTGATTGAAATTTATCATAAGAAAAAGACTATTACACCAACAACAATCATTGATATGGCAAGTACTTTTCGTTTGCTGACCGGCTCATGAAACAAGAACCATGACAAAGCCGGGACAAAAACATACGCTGTACTCTCGACAACTCCCAACTGCTTGAGGAGCAATCCATTATGCATGCACCAGATATTCAGCACCATGGTAAGGAAAAGAGTTCCATAGCCAACTATCACCCATCCGTTTACATACTGACGCCACCAGTATTTATGCTGATATTGTGCAGATCTCTTAAGTAACATCTGCGCACACGAGGCGATAAAAACAGACAATAATGCAATAAGAATATAGGTCATGAGCGTGCTAAAATTACTATTCCACAAACAATAATAAGCGACCCGATAATATTCGGAACCGTGACGGTCTCGCCGAACAACAAAGCGGCAATGAGCATCGTGAAAATAAGTGTTGTTCCCTTGAACATATATGCGGTACTGAGATCCATCCGACGCAGTACCTGCTGCCATATAAACGCATAGACAGCAATAATCACTACAGCCCCGGAGAACCATAGCAAGTAAGACAGCGAACCTGTTGATTGCAAAGCTGCCATTTTTGTGCATATGCCGACACAGGCATACAGCATATTTATGCCGAGCAGTACCAAAATATCTTTCCAATTAATCTGCATAACGTAAGAATTTAGCCGGGTTTCCCGCCCATATTTCGTTTGTACCTATATTTTTTGTCAGCACAGCCCCCATACCGAGCGTGGCGTAATCACCGATAGTGAGGTTCTCCCGTACCGTGGCATTCAGCCCGATGTGGACACCTTTTCCAATCTTGAGATAACTGCCTACTGCTGCTTGCGCGGCAATATGGCAAAACTCCCCGACTTCGTTATCATGCCCCATCATGGAACCGACCATCATCATTGAGCCTTTCCCTAATTTTGTTCCCGGAGACATGGACACATTAGGCATGATAACAGTACCGGGTCCTAACTGTACACTCGGCGCTACATATGCCATCGGATGGACAAACGACGCGAGGCGGTCATCGGGGATATTGAGTGTTTCGAACATCTCTATGCGCTCGCGGTTCCCGTCAATACGCAGGATGGTGTTAATGAACCAATAACCTTCATCCAAGAGACGCTTCGCGTCTTCGACACGTCCAATGACGGGAAACATATCAATCATCCCGCCAACGGGCATACGGTCATTGAGAAACCCGGCTATCTCCAAGTCTGTCGCGCCTATACGGCGTGCGTGCTCAATCGCCGCTGCAACAACAGCACCGTTACCCAAGCCGCCTAATATTGCAACTTTTCTGCTCATAATACTTGCTCAATAATATAATTCGGACGTTGTTTGGTCTCCAGAAAGATACGACCTATATATTCACCGAGCACGCCGAGGAAGGCGAAATTAAGTCCGAAAAGGAACAACATCAACACCATCATACTCGTCCATCCGGCAACTACATTCCCCACCAACTTATAGATTATCAGCGCCAATGCTGCAATCATACTTCCTATACACAATAGCGCGCCAAGATACGTGACAAGGCGGATAGGAAACATGGAAAATGAGAAAATACGGGCAAAAGTGAGGGCCAACATTTTGCTGAGGTTGTATCCACTCTTTCCAGCAAAACGTGCATCCCGTTTCAGCGGTACAGCCACATACTTGCTCCCTATGAAATACAACAGACTGACAGCAGTAGCCGTGCGTTCCGGGAAATTACGCAATTCATCTACCACACTCTTTTTCATTACGCGGAAGATACCTAACCTGGGCATGGTATGGATATCCGTTATACGGTTACTCACATACTGGAAGAGACGGGAAACAGCTATTTTCATACGGCTGTCTTTGCGTTCCTCCCATTGTGCAATAGCCATAGTCGCCTCTTTGTCTGCCAATAGGGCATCAATCAGTGTAGGGATATCTTCAGGCTTATCTTGAAGGTCACTATCCATAAGTACAATCAAGTCTTTTGTTGTCAGCGACAAACCCGCAGCGATTGCGTTTTGCTGTCCGAAGTTACGGCTTAGCCGGGCTATACGCAGATGTGGGTAAAGTGCCTTTTGCTCATTCATGACAGCCCATGAACCGTCACGGCTACCATCGTCCACAAGGATAATCTCGTATTCTCCGACTATAACCTCTACAACCGCCGCCAAGCGCCGCATCAACTCGGCAATCACTTCCTCGTCATTGTAAATCGGCACTACGACCGATAGGGATTGTGAATATCTCATTTTTGCTTTGATAAATTACATAACCACTTCTGTCTGCACTGCAGGTAAGAGGCCTAAGTTCGCTGTCCGTCTGTTCCGCCGCCACTATCTCTTTGTAATTGCGCGCGCGCACTATATAAGGAAAGACTTCTGGCGTAAGAGCACTTAGGAAATATACCCCGCTATATGCTATTTTTCTCGGTTTTGGCATAATCGGCTCTCCCAAAGCGACCTCAATCACGCCTTGCAAGAAATCATATCCTGTACTCAGTCGCACCAAATCGCTTCCGATAAAGTCTCCTCCCATCCGTCCGCCTATCTCCATAACAACAATACGACCATCGTTTGTAATCTTATACTCCGAGTGGGCGGCTCCGTCGGTCAGTCCCAGAGCATCGAGTGCATGGCGGGTAATGGCATATATGCGTGCCTGCATTTCCGATGGTAGAGAGGAAGGCTGGTGATGCGCCAGTTCTACAAAGTGCGGTGCGCCGGTTGTGATTTTATCCGTTATCTGCAATGCAAAATGCTCGCCGTTCCGGCTGATTGTCTCTACGCTTATCTCGCGTCCCTCAATAAACTCCTCAATAAGTGCTTCATGAGCCATCGAGAACTCTAATGCTTTCGTTACCGCCGTCTCCAGGTCCCCCTTATCCGTCACTTTGGTCACCGCAAGGCTGCCACTCCTGTCGCTCGGTTTGACAATTACAGGAAATTGTAGTCCGTTTAAATCTATTTGAACTGTGGAAGTAACCACTTTATATTTAGGGCAATCAACACCTGCGGTAATGAGTGTATCTCTCATCCTGTGTTTGTCGTGCGCGCGCAGCGCCGCCTCATAGATGTTTCCCGTCAGTCCCATATGTTCCGCTATATACGCCACAGTCGGTGCCGCCACATCGCTGGCAATAGTACATACGCCAGCTATCTGTTCTGTACGGCAAAGGCGCAAAATCTCCTCTTTCTCGGTAATAGAGACAGGATAGAACACATCGCAGAGATCTTTGCATACTGCACCTTGCGTCCAAGCGAAGCATATAACCCTCAATCCCATCTGCTTGGCGCGCTCCACAAGAGGGCGCTGCAAATAACTCGCACCTATAACCGCCAATGTTTTCATTCCTTTACTTTCACTTTGACTAAAGCATACTTGCCGTTACGGCATTTCCATTCAATCGTAGAGGGGACACTATAATGTTTCTCTATCTGTTCGCATACACGCTGAAGGGCTGTGTGATTATGCGTATAATTGACGTCCGTAAAGACGTACATTTGGTCGTTGAGCAAGACGCGGTAACTATGTCCCGGCTCTTTGTTGAATGGACTCCATGTCAGCCAACCGAGTGTATATTTGCGGAATTTATACGGCCATACGTGCCACGGGTCTGACGCCTCTACAAACATTGTTGTACCAATAGTAGTCACATAGGCATCTTCCGGTATATATTCCAACAAAGGTTGTTGTAAGTGAGTCCACACGTAGCGGTTATATTCCGCCGTGTTGTGCTCCTCCGCTATCTGGTAAATATACCATGCGCTGAGAATGGTCATGGCGATTCCTATTCCCCACCTGCGTTTGAGGCCTGTTGTATCAGGTAACAACATAAAATCCGTTCCTACTATCGGCAGCAACATACAGAGGAACACTCGGTTTTTGAGAAAGCCATCCAGACTGACATGCACAATGAGCGCCGCAACAAACAAGGTATATAGCAATAAAAAGATATATTTGGAGCGGTTTCCCGTAGTTAAAAGCATCATCATCAGTAACGCTAATAATATGACTATCTCCACGGCGTATTTGACCAATCGGTTGAGATTAAGTATTTGCTGATTAAGCGGAACTTTACCGACTGATGCACTGAGTTTGCGGATAGCGGGCAAGTCTATCTGCTCTGCATCAGGAATAAAACGTAGCAGTAACTGGTAGTCCATCGGGTCTATACCTGCCGGTAATTGCGATGAAGTCATCTTATACGCGTTAGGATTGTCATTTAATTGTGCGCGTAACTGGTTATACGTCCTGAAATATTTCCAGTCAGGCTCGTGATTGTACACCCATTGGTTGGTCACCCGGCAGCCGACGACGGCAGTGAGCATGATTGCAAGAGCCATGTATTTGCGCCATTCGAGACGGTAAGTATAAATGATTATAGGCGCCATAAGTAGTCCCACCAATCCGGCTGCGAAGAAACGTATTAGTGCGCCTGTTACAACGAAGAGTACGCCTGTCCATCGTGCCTTCCGGCTCTCCCGTAATAGTAACATGCAGCCGGCGAAGCATACAAAACCGGCCGTTGTGGTAAACTGTAACGCTATAATAATACGCGCCCAGAGGACGTACAAAGCAACTAACCAGAGTATTTTCTCCCACTGCGCACGGTTAGGTATTGTAACCACGCAATACGTGATAGCGCTCATCGAGAGAATATGAAGAACGGCGAACGAAAGTGTGTACCACTCAATTGCCGTAGTTAGTTGGTATAATAATGCCAGAACCCAACCATAGATAACATTGATATACACCAAATGACAATCCGGCGTACCGGTATATGCGCCATTGGCAATCATGCACATCATTATATCATCGTTCTCCTCAAACCCAAGCGGCAACACAACCGCCATTACCGCAAAGAATGCGATATTAAAGACAAGCAATATTAGGGAGAGATGTTTCATCAGGCGGAATGGGTCTTACGAGTCAAAATTGCATGCGTCGTACGGAAAAAATACTTGAAATCCGTACGCCGCGGATGTTGCATATATTCCGTGAGGTAGGTGTCCTCGCTGGCGAACAGTTCGTCAAAAGTATCCGGATGGTCTATATAGAACGGAGGTATAAGCCCCGGTTTTGTCTGCGTCCGTTTGTCTTGCAGCCACTTCGGATAAGAGTCAAACATTCCTTGACTAAGCGGGCGGACACCTACCAATTTCATGTCTCCCTTGAACCAATTGAACAGCATCGGTATTTCATCCAACCAATACTTGCGGAGAAACTTACCCCATGTAGTAATCCGCCAGTCATCATTGGATTTATCGGAGATATCCATACCTCCACGGGCGTCAAACACATAATTCTGTATATATTCCGCGTACGGATGCATGGTGCGCATCTTATAGAAATATCTGATTTCTTTATTCTTGCATACACGCGGCAGCTTGATTAGCGGACCGTACACTTTGAATTGTTCCTGTGGATAAGGTTGTGATTTACGATGTGCGAAAACATACTCAATATGCCCCATCGGCACTATCTCATCAACCTCGAATCCGCAGTAATACAATCGCCCGAGTACCTCTGTTTTGCTCAACATCCGCTTTCGTCCTTTTGTTACGTCATAGTAAAGACGGCTGGTCAGGAGCAGACGGGGGATGACACGTTTTTGCAAGAAATAGAAACTATAAATGATCCAATTGAGTCCTTTCGGATAACGCGAGAGGATTTTTTTCTTCATATATTCCTGCGGACGGTAGCAACATATATACCGTCCCCCATCAGGTAGTTTCTGATTGATGATACAGAGCCGCTTGTTGATACCTCTCATATCATTGAGAAGCGTCATATCAACAATCGTAAGGTATTGATAATCAGGAATCTGTAATATGCTAAACTGCGTCCTGTCACATACCACTTTAGTCTGTTTGGAGTCAAGTCGCACCTTTTTTCGGAGCATGTAATAGTCCGCTTCAGTTGTTACGGATAGAACGGATTGATGTATTGAATTGATAGATGCAGTGCTTCGTTTTTCATCAAGCCGGTTAACCTTCGCATTTTTGCGTTTCTCGATTTGCATTACTGGCACTGTCATGTTCGTTGCGTACTTCCAGTAATGCTCTGCTATTACTACGATGGTCTCCAAAGCTCCGACAATCAGTACCGTCCAGGCTGCAACGCGAGGAGAGAGTTGGAATGGTAGTTGCGGCAACACCCACCAACAAAGGCCGATTAATATACCGGCATCTGCGATAAGCGAAAGCATGGACTGCCATAAATAGGTTTCTTTATAGGGACGATAAAGCTGGAGAATAATGCCTAATATGATCCACAAAGCAGCAAGTACAGCGAACAGAGACCAATAAGATCCGATCTCATTCTTTTCCGACACCCACCGCCAAAACATACACAGCAAGACAGCTATGACCCATACAAACAGGTCAACAGTTATTCTCCTATACCATCCTTCGCGAACCATTTATTTAAGGTTAATATAAATCTCAAGCAATTGACATTTGCCTTTCGGCGAGAGTTGAATATCACAAAGTGTAGCAGGAACAAGCACTGCTTCACCAATACGCATAGTCACTTCTCTTTCTTCCACATCGCTGTCAAGGGCTGTGACTGCACATTCTCCCTCCACGCACATATATGCGACAAACGAATCGAGGGGCGCATAGTCACGCTCTATAGTGCGGTCAAACGATAAGATGTTCGTTGTAAAACAGGGCTTTTCCGCCAAGTTTGCAACTCCGTTATGTAGTTTTTTAGCGGACATGACTGCTACCTCTTCATTGTTCTCGAAATCAATGACTTCGAGCGCTTTGTCCAGTTTGAGCGGTCTTTTTTTACCGTCATGCCCTACTCGGTTATAGTCATATAGACGGTATGTTATATCCGAGTTTTCCTGAATCTCTGCCACAATGGTATCGCGCCGCATGGCATGTACCGTTCCGGCAGGAATATAGGCAGTAGAGCCTGTTTCAACTTCATATTTCCGCAGGTGAGCCGCAAGTGAGCCGTCTTCGATGGCCGCGCGGATAAGCGTCTCACTCATCGGCTTGTTCCAGCCCAAATAGATTGACGCTTTATTGGCGGAGGGAAGTACATACCACATCTCGTTCTTGCCCAGCGAATTCTCATGCTCTAAGGCGTAGTCATCGTTCGGATGAACCTGTATGGACAAATCGTCCGACGCGTCAATGAATTTAAGCAGCAGGGGAAAATGATTACCGTATATCTCAAATACCGTCCCTCCAACCAACTCGTCCATATAGACCTCAAGGAGGTCGTGGAGAGAATCGCCGGCATGCTGTCCGTTAACTACTTCCGTGGGGTACTTCTCGACATCGGACATGACCCATGCCTCGCCTACGTTCTCGTAGTCGGCTGGCACATGGTCATACCACTGCGCGATAGTTGAACCTCCCCATATCTTGTGGAAAAGTAGCGGTTTGAACTTCAGCGGATACAGCATCAGAACAATTTTTCGGGATAAACCCCTTCTTGGATCAACTGATTGATTTTCGCTACGACTTGCGGTCTATCTTCGGCATAGGTCACGCCGAACCATTTGGATGGAGTATCCAGCACTTTGCAGGTTGCCTTGCCGGACAAGATGAGGTCGTTGACCAAAGTCGGGATATAGAACTCTGATTTGAGTTCCTGCCCATGATTATTGAGAAATTCACGGAAGGCCTTCTCGCTGTAGTCAAAATATTCCGGCGTAAAGCCCCACATGTTCATGGAAACAGGTGTATGAGGCTCAAGCGGCGTATCTTTGTCGCCTTCTGTAAAGACGATAATACCGTTTTTGCGTTCTATCTTCGTGCGTTCAACCACATCGGTCAGATGTCCGTTGGCATCTGTCGTACAAACGCCACGACTGACGGAACCGTTCTCGCTGAGGGTGTTGCATACGCGGTATCCTACCATGCAATATTCGCCTTTCTTTCCCTCCACCGAGCGCAGAAAATTGGCGAGCACTTGATATGACTCGGCACCGTAGAAATCATCGGCATTGATGACTGCAAAGGGTTCATGAATCAGGTCCCTGCCCATGAGTACGGCGTGATTGGTACCCCATGGTTTGGTGCGTTCGGGGGTGTAAGAACAGTCCTCCGGCACTTTGTCTACAGATTGGAAGCATAGTTCGCATTGTACTTTTCCTGCGTACTTGGAGAGCACCACGCGGCGGAAATCGTCTTCAAAATCCTTACGGATAACGAATACAATCTTTCCGAATCCTGCGCGCAGAGCGTCATATACACTATAATCAAGGATAGCCTCGCCGTTAGGACCGAGACCGTCCATTTGCTTGAGACCGCCGTAACGGCTTCCCATTCCGGCGGCCAAAATAAACAATGTTGGTTTCATATATTGAGTCTTGTTTTTCGTTTTCTTCTTTACTCGAGCGCTCATTCCTTTACTACCAGTCGCGCTGTGCGACGTGTTGTTTGGCTGAGCATGATTGTTTTTCCGTCCTTTGCGCGATTGAGTATATCGGGCGTTGTGCCACGGATAGTGAGGAGTGAGAGCCGGTCGTTATAGCTGACATTGAAATGCTCTTTCAGTTCCTCTATCGCTGCGGGTACGAAACGTGTGTTATCCACGCATACGGAGATAGTGACTGCCGATGACTGGATAAGTGATACTTTAAGGCGGTTACGATGGATGATATCAAAGATCTCGCTCAGGCTCTCTTCCAGAACGAAAGCGAAATCCTTGGCACGCATGGTAATCAGAATTTGGTTTTTGCGCCAGATATATACAGGTACGTCGATGGGACCTACACCGTCTGGGGCTATCTTGGAACCGGATGCCTGTGGATCGCCGAATGGTTTGACGAACAGCGGTATCTGTTTGTTTTCCAGCGGTCTAATGGTCTTCGGGTGAATAATTTGCGCGCCGGAATAACTGAGTTCGACGGCATCCTGATACCGGAGTGAAGGGATAAGTACCGTGTTGGGTTCGATTCGGGGGTCTGCATTGAGAATGCCGGGAACATCCTTCCATATGGTAACACTTTGCGCATCAAGATAATTGCCTATCAGCGCGGCTGTATAATCAGAGCCTTCGCGTCCGAGTGTTGTGCGTCGTCCGTCTTTTGTGCCTCCTATGAATCCCTGAGCGATGACTATTTGGGGTCTATTGGTTCTCTCCCACCCTGCGCGGATGACGGCGGCGGATGTTTCGTTGTCCACTTTTGCTTCACGCCAAGTGTCGTCGGTACGCAGCAGTTTCGGCATGTTCCACCATTCGACAGAAAGTCCTTGTTTGAGGAGATAGACGGCAATAATTTGCGTGGACATTATCTCTCCGAGCGAGACAACCTGGTCGTAGTTCTCATCATGAGACAGTGTCGGGTCAAATGGGATTTCCCCTTGCAAGCGTATGTCGGTACCGGGTGTAAGTCCCAGTTCTTTCATGATAGCTACGTGGTAGTCAATGATATCCACCCATTGTTGAAGCGCCTGCTCTTCTTTTCCCGCATCCAGGAACTCTACGACTCGTTCAAGTGCATTGGTCGTTTTGCCCATCGCCGAAACGACAACCATAAGGCCGTCTGTCTTGTTGTCATTGATTGCCAAGCGGACAATACGCTCGAGGTTACGAACACCTGCTGCGTCTTTTACCGACGCTCCACCGAATTTATAAACCCTCATAAATTACCAATTACCTATCACAAATTACTAATCCCTTCTCCCTCCCTAAAGGGAGGGGTTTCACCAATCACAAATTAGCCATGCGGATGGCGGTGTATGCACCTTCTACGCCTTTGTTGCCCAGTTTTCCGCCGGCACGATCGAGCGCCTGCTGCTGGTTGAGCACTGTGAGGACAGAGAAGATGACGGGCACTTTGCCTTGCGCGTTGAGCGCTGCCACGCCTTGAGTGACCGATTGGCAGACATAATCGAAATGCGGTGTATCTCCTTGGATTACACATCCGATAACGATAACGGCATCCACGCGCTCCTCTTTCATTATATGCGCCGCGCCGTAAGTCAGTTCAACCGTTCCGGGCACATGGAGAACATCTATATTGTCGTCCTGTACACCGTGTTTGCGGAGGGTGTCAAGTGCTCCTTTCGCAAGGGCGAATGTTATATCGCTGTTCCAATCCGCTACCACTATTGCGTAGCGCTGACGCCCGAGGACGTCAGCGCTTGGCAATTGGTTTGCATCGTATTTAGACAAATCAGTTGTCATAGTCGTTTACCATTTGGCTAGTAACCATCTGGCCTTTTACCATTTGTTATTTAATGATTTTACTGCGCTACGGCTATGTATTTGTCTATATCCTGTGCCTCTGTAGAGGTAGGATAATCGGCTTTGATAGTCTCAAAAGCCTTACGGGCTTTGGCTTTATTGCCTTCATGCAGATAAACGATACCTGCTTTTTTGAGACTCATCGGAGCGATTATCTCATTGCCGGATGCGGCGGCTGCCTCAAAAGCCTTGGCGGCCTTGCCGTACTCCTCCAGTTCGACATATGCGTCACCGAGCAGTTGATGGGCTGCGGGGTCAATATTGAGGTCGTCGGCGTCGAATTTCTTCAGATAGCGCGCTGCATCCTCATACTCGCCCTTCTCATAGTGGCATATGCCGGCATAGAGAGCAGCCAGTTTTCCTTGCTGATAGAGGTTGTACTCATCTGCGATTGCCTCGAAACCGATACACTCTGCATCATCACCGTTGAGAGCTTTGTCATAGTCGCCTGCCATGAAATATACCACAGCTTTGGCGGTCTCGTTGCTGGCTTCTAATGCGTGGGGTTTGATGACATACTGGTTGATTGCTATGATTCCCATCACTACGACGGCAATACCTGCTACCACCCAACTGATCAGGTTGGCGTTGTCTTCAATCCACTTGCCGGCACCGGTAAGCGCTTCGTTCACTTCTTGAAGCTGTTCATCCTGCTTCTCAAATTCTTGTTTCTTTTTTGCCATAATATTTGTTGTTTTTATTGTTTACAATAAGTGTTTACACAAATCGGCTGCAAATTTACTGCTTTTTTTTGATATATGCAAGAAAAATCGCCCTTTACAGCGATTTTTCATAATTTTTGATAGTTTGTTCGTAATTTGTATTCGAACCTTTATCGAGGTTATATCGTACTTTTATCGAATCTTCATCGGGGGATAAATGCTAATATATAATCGTAATCTCTACACGCCGGTTGAGTTGTCTGCCTTGCTCGGTAGTGTTGTCGGCAATGGGTTTGGTATCTCCGTATCCCTTTGCAGTAATGTTTTCCGGACTACATCCATACTCAATCAGTTGCCGGCGTACTGACTCTGCGCGTGACTGCGAGAGGAGCCTGTTAGCCTCCGACTGACCTACATTATCCGTATGCCCTGCCAGCCGCACCTTGTAGCCGTACGTACGTATCAAATCGGCAATCCGCTTGAGTTCGGGCAGGGAAGATGGCATGATGACGTCACTCGCTGTTTCAAACAGCAGGTTGTTGATAGCGACAGATTCGTTAACTGCCAGTACGGTAATGGATTCCGGCCGTTTATCCTCCGGCAGTGTGATGGTATAGATATCGTGCATGCGTCCCGATTTACGCGCGTAATAAGCCGTCTTGCCGTCGGCGGATATCTTATACCAGCAGTCCCGTCCGGGAGTATTGATTTGAGGTCCGAGGTTTTCGGGTTCTGACCAACAATTCCAGCATGTATCACTGAGCCGCCGTGTTACCCATACATCCAAATCCCCGAATGTCCCCTCTCTATCAGAAGAGAAATAGAGGGTTTTCATATCGGGATGGAGGAAGGGCGAACGTTCCATACCGGGTGTGTTGACAGCAGGACCTATAGAGTACGGTTCGCTCCACCGTCCTTGCTTATCGCGCTCGGAGACAAAGATATTAAGACTTGGCTTCTCTTCATTTTCTGCAGGATAATAGGCGGCGTAGAGCAGTGCAGCGCCGTCAGCGGTAAGCATGGCATCTGCCTGCCAGTTACCAATCTGCAGGTACTGTGGCAGAGGACGCGGTTCAGACCAACCCTGAGGTGTTCGGACCGAAAAACACATACGGCCTTCAACAAAGAGGAGCATCGTTCTGCCGTCGCCGGAGATAGATGTGGGTGCTTCGTTGCGATAAGGGGTACTGAGTGCGGGTACAAGCCTGGCGCTACTCCACTCGCCTGTATGCCTGTCACGCCGTGAGACAAAAATATCTTCGCTCTCATTGCCATCCGCCCTGCGCAATCCCACGAAATAGAGAGTGTTGTCGTCAATGGTAAGCGTTGGTCCGTACTCCTCGCCCATCGCTGTATTGACGGCGCTGGGAAGCGGTTGTGGTGTGATTGAATCGGGTGAAGTGAAGGAACAGAAAAAGAGTACCAGCAACTGCGCCGCCATGACCCGCAGGAAAGTGGTAAACGGATAGACCGTAGCATAGCAGACAGACGCCTGGTTATTCTCTGATGACTGCGACTGGGCATACGGTAGCGCCATTGCGGATGTCATGGCTCCTACCATTAGTCCAACAACATTGAAATAATTCATTTTCAGCCCTTTATAAGCAACTGCTCCCACAATAAGCAGAGGTATGACGGTAATGAGAAATCCATAGCCAATCCACAGATATCCGCCGTTTAGCAATGTAGGCACGAAGTTCTCGCCCACACTCAATCCCAACGCCGCAAGGAAAAGGGTCAATCCGACCTGGCGTAACATCATATTGGCAGAGGTAGTAGAGAAAGTAACCATATTATAGTACGGCCCGTAATGACCAATCAGAATCGCCACTATCAGCGAACCACCGACCAGTCCTAATTTGAACGTCTGCCCCATACCGGGAATAGGAATAGGCAGAAGTCCGACACATATACCCAATACCATACCAAAAAAAACGGGCAGCAAATGTGGCACATCGAGCCGTTTAAGTTCATTGCCGAAGGTCTCAGCCACTTTGCCGACATCATTCTTATCGCCGACAACCATGAGCCGGTCTCCCAGTTGTAATACCATATCGGGGGTAGCAAGCAGGTCAATACCGGCACGGCTGACACGGGTGATAGTAGCATGATATTGCTGCCTGAGATTGAATGCACGGATGCGCTTGCCGTTACATTCTGGGCGTGTAACGGCTATTCGTCGCGAGATAAGATGGTCGGATTTCTCTTTCTGCTCACGTAGGTCATAATCCTTCATCTGCCCCAAAAGTCGCAAGGCATTCAGGTGTTTCTTGTCCGTCAGTATACGGATTATATCTCCATTAGAGAAAGTAGTCTGCTCGTTTATCAGTTCATCGGATCCGTTTGGACGGATTACACGGCTGACAACCATCTCTTTTACGGGACACACATCCTGCAATTCGCTCAATGTCATCGTGCCTAATTGCGGATTATTGAGTGTAATATCTACGCAAACAGGCTCTTCTGCCGTTTCTTGCGCTTCGTTGCGCAAACGTTTTTCCTCTTCAGGAAGACTTACGCGGAATGCTTTGCGCAGCAATTCAAACGATAATATAACTCCCACAATACTAAGCGGATAGGCGACAGCATAGCCGGTTGCGATATCCGGATTTGCAGTGCCGGTAAGATCCTGATATGTCTGTTGTACCGCAGCAAGCGAAGGAGTAGAAGTGGTTGCGCCGGACATAACACCCGCCATGGTGGACATGTCTATGCCCGTTACATAATGCAGCACAATTGTGCAGACACAGCCCAAAAGAACAATGGAGGCTGCCAATAAATTCAGTTGCAAACCGCCTCTCTTGAACGGAGAAAAAGAAGGACCTACCTGCAAACCAATGGAATAGACAAAAAGTATAAGTCCGAAATCCTTGGCAAACTGGGCAACCGAATGGTCTATATGTACTCCGATGGACGCCAGGGCAATGCCCACAAATAGTACCCATGTCACACCCAGCGAGAATTGTTTAATCTTCGCTTTTTCGCCCAGCCATAGGCCGATGGTCATCACTATCGTCAGCCATAATAGAGACTGCGTAATGGAGGGACTGAACAAAAATGACTCAACAGAATTCATTTTTGATATACGATTTATGATTTTTCATTCAATATTTTCAGCAAGCCGATAAGTGCTTTCATGCATGCTCTGTCAGTTATCTGCTCTCTCAATTTTCCAAGATGAAAACACTCTGCTGTTGTTCCATTCGGTGTAGCCCACGCAATCCAAACCGTACCGACGGGCTTTGATTCCGTGCCTCCTGAAGGTCCGGCGATACCGCTTGTCGCTATACTGTAATCAGTATTGAGCCGGCTGCGAACAGACTCTGCCATAGTCCGTACCACTTCTTCGCTGACGACACCGCGGGTTCTTATCATATCTGCAGGCACTCCTAATAGGTGCTCCTTGACCGAGTTGTCGTAACTGATAACGGACCCCCAATAGAAAGCGGAACTGCCTGCGTGCTTATTAAGCAATGCTGCCAATTTGCCACCGGTACAACTCTCGGCTGTGGAGATAGTGGCACCCTGCTGTTGAAGCAGACGTCCTGCTATGACTTCTAACGGGTCGCCTGTGTCTGCAATCAAGTAATCAGCGGTAAGCGTTTTGAGGCGTTCGAACCAATCATTCATCTCCATCTCACTTGCCTCGCCATAAGAAGACAGACGCAGACGGATTATTCCGTCTTTGGGCAGATACGCCAGGTGAAGATAGTCTGGTTTATGCCTTTCGTAGTCTTCCAGCAGAATAGCGAGCGACGATTCGGGTATCCCGTTCACCTGTAGGGTTCGGTGGAAAATCTGTCGTGACTCGTAATTTTTAATTTTTAACTCGTAATTCCTGATGTACGGCAAAATCTGCTCATCCATTGCGATTTTCATCTCATAGGGCACGCCGGGCATGGACGCAAGTATCTTTCCATTCTTATGAAATACCATTAACGGGGCACTACCTACTCTGTTCTCCAGTATCTCTGCGCATTCGGGCACAAGCCATTGGGTGGCGGTAAGTCGGTTGAGAACGTCTGGGCGCTCCTTGTATAAATCATGAATGTGCGCGCGCACGCGAGCATCTTCTATAAGGCGCGTACCGAAATATTCACACATGACATGCTTGGTAATGTCATCCTTGGTAGGTCCCAAACCGCCCGTTGTGAGCACGATGTCCGCCCTGTTGAATGCCTCGTCCAGCGCGGCAATAATCTGTTCGCGCGAATCATGGATAGATGTGATATTATCCAACTCTATATCGTTCTCATTGAGTCGCTCGGCCATCCAGGCGGAATTGGTATCCACCACCTGGCCGATTAGCAATTCATCGCCTATTGTAATTATCTCTGCGCGCATAATGTGTGTTTCGCACGTTTAATTGTTAACTCGTTAAAATAGTTTGAATTATCACTTTGTGACGTTCATCTGTTTTTTCCACTCTTGCGCCACAAGGCATAATTCGTTGTACCATTCTTCTCCGAAACGCCGTATAAGGGGTTCGCGAAGAAATTGATATAGGGGTATATGTTTTTTCTTGCCGAGCACGCGGCCGCAATGACAAATATCCCATCGGTGGTATTCTACACCCGTCCGTCCGCCTACCTGGGTCAGGCGTATAGGATATAGATGACAGGAAATAGGTTTCTTAAAATCAATCTTCCCTGCGTTATATGCTTTCTCTATCAAGCAATAACACCAGCCGTTGTGATCCGTTCGGGCAAAAACGCAGTCTTTGTCATTGACAATAGATGTCACCCTCTCGCCGGAAGGATCATTATAGGCTATCCCTTGCATATCTACGACGGATTTGGCTCCCTTGGTCATATCCGGCAGCAGAACCGGCAATATCTCATTTATTTTCTCCTCTTCCTCGTCCGTCAAGGGCGCGCCTGCATCGCCCTCGATACAGCAACAGCCGCGGCATGTCTCCAGGTCGCAACAGAACTCTTTCTCAAGCACGTCAAGGCTGACTAATGTGTCTTGTATTAGGAACATTTGTAGTTTCAAATAATCGTGCTCTTTGAGCTAAGAACATTTGTAGTTTCAAATAATCGTGCTCTTTGAGCTAAGAACATTTGTAGTTTCAAATAATCGTGCTCTTGGAGCTAAGAACATAGACCCTCAATGCATATCTTTATACCCAGACCAATTAAAAACAGCCCGCCTACCAACTCCATATTGATTTTCAGTTTGCCGATAAACACGCCCGCGAGAAATCCGGCTAATGAGAAAAGTGCCGTTATCCCGCCTATCGTTAGGACGGAGGGTATCAACCACTCAGGGTAAGGAACAAAAAGCAGACCTGTAGCCAACACATCCACGCTGGTGGCTACTGCCAGCAACAACAGGTTCGTTACATGCCAGTTGGCTGCCTTCGGGGTGTCTTTGTCCTCATGGAAGGATTCCCAAATCATTTTTGCTCCCAGGAATCCCAATAATGTGAGTGCTATCCATGGCGCGTAGGTATGCATGAAGCCGACGAACAGCGTACCGGCATAATAACCGATTATCGGCATTCCCATATGGAAACAGCCAAAGATGAAAGCCATCAGGAGCGCTCTCGGGTGCCACCGGCGTTGGTTCAGACCTTGGACTGTTGATACAGCGCAGCAATCCATCGCCAAACCTATTGCCATTATTATGACGTTGATCCAATCCATAAATCACAAATTACAAATCACAAATGAGAAATTTCAATTTCTCCTATACTTATACCGTGCCCCCACCTTGCCTTTGGCTATGGACAATAGTTTGTTGCGTACAAAAGTCTTGCGGATAGGAGAAATGCGATCGGTGAACACATGGCCCTCCAGATGGTCATATTCATGTTGGACGATACGCGCCTGAAAGTCCGTAAACACCTCTTCATGCTCATTGAAATCTTCATCCAGATAGCGGAGTTTGATCGTTTGGGGACGTACTACATTCTCACTGATACCTGGCAACGACAGACAACCCTCCGAATAAGTGCCTGTCTCTTCGCTCGTTTCAACCAGTTCCGGATTGATAAACGCGCGCTTGAAATCCTTGCACTCCGGATAATCCTCCGCCAACTCCGATCCATCAACTACAAACAAACGCCATGGTTTGCCTACTTGGGGGGCCGCCAAACCGCAGCCTTCAGCTTGGGTCAGCGTCTCATACATATCGGCGATGAACTGCTTCAACTCCGGCATGGGTTCGATATCTTCAGCCTGCTTTCTCAGTACCGGCTGACCGTACAAATATATTGGTAAAATCATAGTCTAACCATTTAACGTCGCCCGGGCGACCATTCTAACGAAGGCTCTCCAAGTAACCTTCCAATATGATACACGCAGCGATTTTGTCCACTACGGCTTTGTTCTGCCGGTCTTTTTTCTTCATGCCCCCGGCGAGCATCGCGCGATGCGCCAATACAGACGTAAAGCGCTCGTCATACATAGTTATCGGTTTATCGGGAAATAACTTCTTAAAATTTCCCATGAACGGCCGTATATAGTTCATACTCTCCGATTCCTCGCCGTTCATCTGCGTCGGATGACCGATGACAACCTCGTCCACCTGTTCGTGCGCAAAGTAACTGGCCAGCCAGTCCAACAGTTCGTTCGTCGCAATCGTAAGCAACGGATTAGCCGTTATACGGAGAACATCCGTAACGGCTAATCCTGTACGTTTACGACCGTAATCTATCGCGAGAACACGTCCCATTAAAGGTTGTTCAGTTTCTCGGAAATCTCATTATACTGGGCATCCATGTGGAAACGGTAATACAAACCTTTGAGGATTTGCATGTATGTACGATCCTCCGGTGCCATTTTGTGAGCCTCTTCGAAGAACGGCAGAGATTTCTTGAATACTTCGTTCATATCGTCCAGCGCTTTCTTGTACGCTTTGTTGTCGGAGATAAGCGCTGCCTCTTCGTTCATCTTGACTGCCTGGTTGTAATATACTCTGCCTTTGCCGGCCATGGCGTCTGCGAGATTAGGATCGCAGCGTAGTGCCTCGTCAAAATCTTTCAGTGCAGCGTCATAGTTACCGAGGTTCTCGTCCAGATTACCTTTGATATGGTGGTATTGGGCCACGTTCGGTTCGCGCTCGATAGCTTGTGCCAGATAATCTACGGCTACCGGTTCCTGACCGGAGAAGATATAGTAGTTAATCAGTTTCTGCAGGAACCACGGCTCTTTCGGGAAACGGACTACGGCATTCTGCAACGTTGCTACAAACTTGGCGGTATCTTTGAGCGCAACGTACTCCTGATAGAGGAACTGGTTGACAGAAACAGCTTCATACTCGCCGTCCTTGAGTTCTTCCAACAAAGCGATTGCATCCTCGTGCATCTCGGACTGAACGGCAAAGATGGCGGCGTAGTACTTGTACTGGATATACGTTGTGTCACGCGGCATTTCTTTCTGCAGTTTCTCCGTCTGCATCATCGGCAGGTCAGGAATTGAGATATGCAGTTTGAAAGCATTGAATGCACCGGCGTAATCCTTGCGGTCGTTAAGGAAAATACCGTATTTAACCAGCTCCTGTTGTTTGTAGTATTCTAACATCCTTTTGCTGATGTTGTTACGGGTTTTCTGGTCAACCACCTCGCGGCCTTTTTTGTCGAGTGTCGGTACCATCGCCAATTCGTCCGCTTTGAGCCAGTAGTTGTAACTCTCTACTACTGCGGTTCCGGCGCGCTCTTGATCAACACCCTTGCCCATGTACTGATTGTAGTTCTCTTGAGTCAGTTCTTGATAACCGATCATTCCGGCCCAGTAATAGGTCTCGGTAGTCGGAGCTGTCTCGATGGCCTCTTGGATAGACGCACGGGCGGCGGAGAAATCCGGAGTTTCTGCCATCGCATAACTCTTTGCTTTCTTAACCAGCGGGTTCTTTTGTGCGAAGCAGCCTGTGCTTATCAGCACTAATGCTGCCAAAATCAATGACTTTTTCATGTTATTCTTGATTTTCGTTGTTGTTTTCACCATTCTCATCATTGAGCGACTCTGCCGCGCTCATTTCACCAGTCTCTTCTTCCTCCTCTTTCGGAACGATACATCCGCTGACGAGACTGTCGTTGCGTTTCTGGAGTTCAATCAGTTTGACACCTTGTGCGGCGCGGCCGGTCTGACGGATTGTCGATATATCCATTCGGATGGCTGTTCCGCTCTTTGTCATCAGCATCAAATCGTCTTCATCGGTTACGGCCTCTATTCCGACCAGATGACCGGTCTTGTCCGTTATCTCGATGGTCTTGACGCCCTTGCCGCCGCGGTTGGTAACGCGGTATATCGGATTGCCTTCCTCGTCATCTACAGGAGTACGTTTACCGAATCCGTTCTCGGAAATAACGAGAATAGTCTTGTCTGTTCCTTTCTCTACACAAACCGTGCCAATCACGCGATCCTGGCCGTCATTTTCCAAAGTAATTGCTTTCACACCGCTTGCGCCACGACCCATCGGACGGACGCCTGCCTCGTTGAAACGAACCACTTTGCCGTTGTACGAAGCCACTAACATCTCGCTCTGACCGTCAGTCAGCGTTACGCCGATCAGCTCATCGCCGTCACGCAAACCAAGCGCAATGATTCCGTTCGCACGGGGACGGCTGTATGCCTCTAACGTCGTCTTTTTCATCAAGCCGTTCTTAGTGATGAAAATGAGGAAGTGGTTCTCTACATACTCTTGATCGTTCAGACCCTTCACGTTGAGACAGGTACGCACTTTGTCGCCCTTCTGCAGGTTGATCATATTTTGGATAGCGCGGCCTTTCGACTGTTTGTTGCCTTCCGGCAGTTCATATACTTTCTGCCAGTACAGACGACCCATCTCCGTGAAGAACATCATCGTCGAGTGCATTGATGCCTGATATACTTTCTCGATAAAATCCTGATCGCGCGCACTGCCGGCTTTTGAACCGATACCGCCGCGGGTCTGCTGGCGGAAATCAGCCAGAGGAGTGCGTTTGATATAACCGAGGTGCGAGATTGTGATTACCATCTCGTCATCAGCGTACATATCTTCAGGATTGAACTCGGTTGCCATCTTAACAATCTTCGTGCGGCGCTCGTCACCGTATTTGTCTTTGATTTCCACAAGTTCGGCGTTGATAACGTCGTAACGCAGTTCTTCGCTTGCCAGCAGTTCGTTGAGGTGCGCAATAAGTTTCTCGATTTCTTCGTACTCGGCTTTCAACTCGTCAATACGCAGACCCGTCAACGCGCTCAAACGCATATCCACAATCGCCTTCGACTGCAGGTTGTCGAGGTTGAAACGTTTCTCCAGGTTTGCTTGGGCATCTGCCGGAGTACGGCTCGCACGGATGATACGGACCACCTCGTCAATGTTATCAACAGCGATGATCAAGCCTTCCAAGATATGCGCCTTCTCCTCTGCCTTGCGTAACTCAAAACGTGTACGGCGGGTTACAACATCCATGCGGTGCTCGATGAAGTTACCGATCAACTGCTTGAGGTTCAGCAGCATCGGACGGCCTTTCACTAACGCGATATTGTTTACCGCAAAGCTTGACTGCAGCGCCGTGAACTTATATAGTTTGTTCAGTACGACTTGTGCGTTAGCATCACGTTTTACCTCTACTACGATACGGATGTCGCGCTTGGAGTGGTCGTTGATATCGGCGATGCCTTCTATCTTCTTGTCGTTAACCAGTTCGGCTATGTATTTGACGAGGTCGCTCTTCACTACGCCATATGGCAGTTCGGTAATCACAATGCGCTCGCGGCCGTTGTCATCGGTCTCGATGTCGGCGTTCGAACGGATGATGATTCGGCCGCGGCCTGTCTCAAATGCGTCACGGACGCCTTGATAGCCGTAGATAGTACCGCCGGTCGGGAAATCCGGAGCTTTGACATACTCCATCAATTCCTCTACACTTATCTCCTCTACGCTCGCATCGTGCATGCGCGCCTTTATATTATCAATGTACGCGCAGCAGCCGTCAATCACTTCGCTCAGGTTATGGGTTGGCATGTTCGTTGCCATACCTACGGCAATACCGCTCGCTCCGTTGACCAGCAGGTTCGGGAAACGGCAGGGTAATACAACCGGCTCCTTCAAACTGTCGTCGAAGTTGTTCTGCATATCTACGGTATCTTTGTCGATATCGCGAAGCATCTCTTCGGCTAACTTGCTCAAACGGGCCTCCGTATAACGCATAGCCGCAGCACCGTCGCCGTCCACCGAACCGAAGTTACCTTGACCGTCAACCAGGCAGTAACGCATTGCCCAGGGTTGAGCCATACGGACAAGTGTTCCGTAGATTGAGCTGTCACCATGCGGGTGGTACTTACCCATCACCTCACCTACAATACGTGCACTCTTCTTCGTCGGTTTGTCACTCGTGTTGCCTAACTCGTTCATTCCGAATAGTACACGGCGGTGAACTGGCTTGAAACCGTCACGCACATCTGGCAGCGCACGGCTCACAATCACACTCATCGAGTAGTCTATATACGAGGACTTCATTTCCTCGTCTATCTTCACTGGGATAATGTGATCATTCTTAATCAAATCGTTGTTTTCTTCCATTAGTTATTGTATTTTATTATCTTTATTTGCGATTCCACACATTTTGCGCTGCAAAATTACAATAAATTTTCGACATACGCAAATTTTTTTTGCATTTTTTTTGCATTTTTGTTTCTTTTCGACATCCCCTCGGTAGAAAACAGAAATGCGCTTAAATCGCAAATAAATGCCCTTTATACACGTTTCTGTTCTTCTCTCGCACGCGACTACGCACGAACATAATCGGAACACTCTTCAAAAAGTAATCATTTCGTATTCGAACCTTTATCGAGGGCATATCGAGGTTTTATCGCACTTTTTTTTCTAAGTGTGTTCGAACCGTTTTCGAGCCGTTTTCGAGTCAATATCGAGTCAATATCGAGTCAATATCGAGCCGTTATCGGGAGATAATCGCGTCCCCGTCATATGTGTTTTCAAAAAAAATGCACACTTTTTTTCATTTTTTTTCAAAATTATTTGGTCATGTCAAAAAAAAGCAGTACTTTTGCACTCGCTTTTGAAAGGAAGCTGTATTGAAACAACCTTGGTGCTATCGTCTAGTGGCCTAGGACAACGGCCTCTCACGCCGTAAACCCCGGTTCGAGTCCGGGTAGCACTACCAAAGAGCGCACTTAGCGCTCTTTTTTCAAATGAAAAAGGACGAAGGACACATACAAGTTATTGGTGCAAGGGTGCATAACCTCAAGAATATCAACGTGTCCATGCCCCGGAAACGGCTTACGGTTATTACCGGTTTGAGCGGATCGGGAAAGTCCTCGCTCGCTTTCGATACTATTTTTGCAGAAGGGCAACGACGTTATATGGAGACGTTTTCTTCATACGCGCGCGGATTTATAGGACAAATGCAGCGGCCCGATGTCGATAAAATAACAGGACTCAGCCCTGTCATTTCAATTGACCAGAAAACTACATCCAAGAACCCGCGGTCAACGGTCGGTACCGTAACGGAAGTGTACGATTTCCTGCGTTTGCTCTACGCGCGGGCAGGTGAAGCCTATTCATACCTGTCCGGCAAAAAAATGGTGCATTATACCGATGAACAGATTATAGACCTCATCGTTCATGAGTATGCAGGAAAGAAAATCCTCCTTCTCGCCCCCCTGGTCAATAATAGAAAAGGACACTACAAAGAGTTGTTTGAAACAATCCGCAAGAAAGGCTTTGTCAACGTCCGCGTCGACGGAGAAGTACAGGAGATTGTTCCCGGTATGAAACTCGACCGGTATAAAACGCACTCCATCGAAGTGGTGGTGGACCGTCTAAAACCGAAAGCGGACAGCACGGAGGAAGACTTGCATCGTTTACGCCAATCCGTGGACAAAGCAATGACGCAAGGGAACGGGATTATGATGATCGGCGAATTTACGCAAAATAACCAATCATCAACCTCCAATCACCAATCACCAATCAGATTTCTTTCAAGAAATCTCATGTGCCCGGAGAGGGGGCTTAGCTATCAGGAACCAGCGCCGCACACTTTCTCGTTCAACAGCCCGTCCGGATGGTGTCCTTGTTGCAAAGGGCTCGGACGTATCAAGGCCGACAGCCAGGAGAATATCCTCAATAGTGAAGTGGATGCCGCCATCCAGGCGGACAACTGGTACGAACAACTGATTGCCATGACCGCCGAACCTACGGAAGAGACCGAGAACGAGGAACAGGAGGCATGGATTGAATGCCCCGAGTGTCAAGGAAAACGGCTCAACAAAGAGGCGCTCAGTTACCGCGTAGGGCCCTATTCGATACATGACCTCGCGAGTATGGACATTGATGTCCTGCTCAAGACACTTGAGGAATTGCCTCCGGCGCTATCGGATAAGCAACGCGCCATCGCCGAACCTATCCTCAAAGAAATCTGTGCACGGCTCCGCTTTATGCAGTCGGTCGGGTTGAGTTACCTCAGTCTCAACCGCAGTAGTGAGAGCCTCTCCGGCGGAGAGAGCCAGCGTATCCGGCTCGCAACGCAAATAGGCAGCCGGCTGGTCAACGTACTGTACATACTGGACGAGCCGTCTATCGGCTTGCACCAACGGGATAACCAACGCCTTATTAACAGTCTCAAGGAACTGCGCGATATGGGGAACTCCGTCATCGTTGTCGAGCACGACGAAGAGATGATGAGACAGGCGGACTGGATTGTTGACATAGGTCCTAAAGCCGGACGGTTGGGCGGCAATGTGCTGTTCAGCGGAACGCCCGAAGACCTCCTCAAAACGGACACGCTCACCGCACAGTATTTGAATGGCAAACAGTCCGTCGTTATATCGGACTGTCAAAATGCCGGAATACCGGAAAAATGGATTAAACTGTCCGGATGTACGGGAAATAATCTCAAGAACGTGACGGTTCGTATTCCGCTTGGCAAGATGGTCTGTGTGACGGGAGTCAGTGGCTCGGGCAAGTCTTCGCTCATCAACCAGACGCTCTACCCTATCCTCAGCCAACGGTTCTATCGTTCCAAACAACAACCTCTGCCGTATAAGGCTATTGACGGGCTGAAATATATTGACAAGGTCATTAACGTCAACCAGTCGCCCATCGGCCGCACGCCGCGTTCCAATCCCGCCACGTATACCAACGTCTTCAATGACATACGCGACCTCTTTGCACAACTCCCGGAATCCAAGATTAGAGGATGGAAAGCGGGGCGTTTCTCGTTCAACGCGAAAGGAGGACGGTGTGAGGAATGTATGGGTAACGGCTACAAAACCATCCAGATGCACTTCATGCCCGATGTCTATGTGCCATGCGAAGCGTGCGGCGGACAACGGTATAACAGGGTGACGCTCGAGGTCCGTTGGAAAGGCAAATCTATCGCCGACGTGCTTGATATGACCGTCAACCAGGCGGTCGAGTTTTTTGAGCCGCAGCCGAGAATACTGCGCAAAATAAAAACCATTCAGGATGTCGGACTTGGTTATATCAAACTCGGACAGGCATCCACATCACTCTCCGGAGGTGAGAGCCAGCGTATCAAACTCGCTACCGAACTGTCACGGCCTTCTACCGGCAAGACGCTTTATATACTTGATGAACCCACTACGGGACTCCATTTTGAGGACATACGCGTGTTGCTCGGAGTGCTGAAAAAACTCGTGGATAAAGGAAACACCGTCATCATCATTGAGCATAACACGGACGTCATACGTGCGTGTGACTGGATTATTGATATGGGACCCGAAGGAGGACGCGGGGGAGGTACGGTCGTTGCAGAAGGAACCATTGAGGACATCCGCAAAAACAAAAAATCCATTACCGGAAACTTTATATGATTACCAATCCGCTTGCCATTATTGCCCTCGTCCTCGCCACTATTCTGATAGTGCCGATGGTCTGCCGCAAAATTCGTATTCCGAGTATTGTGGGATTTATCCTTGTGGGTATTATCGTCGGGCAGAACGGGTTGAATCTTCTTAGTGGCGGATCGGCTATTCAGACGCTCGGTAAGATTGGAATGCTTTATATCATGTTGCAGGCGGGTATCGAAGTGGATGTCAATGACTTCCGCCAGCAGCGTAGTCATGCTGTCGTATTCGGGTTATACTCTTTCTTCTTTCCCTTTATCTTAGGTATTCTCACGAGCCGTCTTTTAGGATTCAACTGGGTAACCAGTACGTTGATGGGAGCCATGTATGGCAGCCATACGCTGATGACATACCCCATCGTGAACCGCTACGGCGTACAGAAGAACGCAGCGGTCAATATTGCCATCGGAGGCACGATGCTCTCTATCTCCTTAGCCTTACTCGTTCTCGCTGTCCTCAAAAGCAATTTTATTTATAAAGATGCACTTACTACCTGGGGGCTGATTGGACGTGTGGCACTGGCTATTACATTGATAATGATTGTCTTCCCGTGGTTGACCAAATGGTTCTTCAAACGAAATTCTGACCCCACCAACGGGTTCCTCATCGTCATGACACTCATGGTCTTCTCCGCGTGGATGGCTGACTGGGCTGGGCTCGAAAGTATTTTAGGTGCGTTCGTTTGCGGAGTCGCGCTCAATAAACTCGTACCGAACCTCAGCCCCGTTATGCAGAGAATCAATTTCGTGGGGAACAACCTCTTCGTCCCGCTTTTCCTGCTCGGCGTGGGAATGATGATTGATATCTCACTCCTGTGGGAAGGATGGGCTACAATCATCATCGCACTGGTCATGATTGCTACCAAGATGGCTGGTAAATGGCTGGCGGCATGGCTGACACAAAAGAATTTCGGACTGCAGAACCCGGAACGGCAAGTCATGTTCGGTCTTACACACGCTACCGCGGCTGGAACGCTGGCTATCGTCACTATCGGATACGAAACAAGTATCTTCAACGCAGAGATTCTCAATGCTGCGGTACTAATGATTTTGGTGCTGTGTATTTCGGCGTCATTCATAACCGAGTATGCGGCGAAACAACTCGCTTTGCAGGAAGAAGCACGGCTCGAAGCCGACAAGATGGACGACTCCTGGTTACTGATGACCGTCGGAGAAAATCGCCACTACGAACTGCGCGAACTAAGCGAACTCAGCGAACTGCATGCTCCTCAGTTCGCGGCGGAAAGCGATTGGACTGAGGCTCATACGCTCGTCAACAACACCCCGAAAGCCGCTATCATTTACCACCCCAACCAACCGCTCAATACAATCTCCAGACTTTTAGTCGCCGTCCCGAGATACGCTGAAAAAGAACATGATTTCATCTCTTGTTTCGGGCTTGTACGGCGGCTCAGCAGCCAAATCGGGGCAAAGGTCGTCTTCTACACCAACGAGGAGACACAACGCGCGCTGCAGGCTTTCTGCCGGAGAAAAGGAAAGCACCTCCGGGCCTCGTACCGGGAAATGGAGAACTGGGAAGACGTCCTTATGATTGCCAAGCAGATGAGGCAGGACGATATGGTCATCATGATTAATGCACGGCCCTCAACGCCCTCTTACAACCCGCTCTTTGAACAGGTGCCGGACATGTTGCTCCGGTTCTTTAGCACGCATAGTTATATGCTTGTTTATCCCGAACAGGCGACTGGGGCTGACCTGCCAGACCTCCTCACCGGAGACAACACACAGGCAAGCCGCACGTGGAAAATCATCAGTGCAACAAAGCGGCTCATCCTCCGTCTCATCGACAAACTCCAAAAAGGCTAAAAACCTCTCTTCCTTTTATGAGTGAAGAGTTCTGCTCAATCGAACGTCCGGTGGACGGTCGCAGATTATTGCCGGCTTAAACTCTATAAACTATACCACGATTGATGACTTTGACAATATTGCCCAACTATAGAATATGACTCAGAAACAGAAAACAGTTCTCGGCTTTGCAGCCGGAGTGGCGGCGGGTGTCTCGTACGGACTGAATCCGCTGTTCGGCAAACCGCTTTTGGACGGCGGTGTGCCGGTGTTGTCGCTCTTGTTCTTCCGTTATGCTATCTCGGCGGTGATCTTAGGGCTCTGGATGGCGTTCCGGCATGAGTCTTTCCGCGTCAACGGAAGGGAAATGCGGCTGCTGGTCGTGCTCGGCTGTCTGTTCGCCGCCAGCAGTGTCTTTCTCTTCGAGTCGTACCGGTTCATTCCTTCGGGGCTGGCAACGACCTTCGTTTATCTGTATCCGGTCTTTGTGGCGCTTATCATGGTCGGGCTGCATGTCTATCCCAAATGGCAGGTATGGCTGTCTATAGCCGCCACGATAGCGGGAGTGGTCTTGCTCAGCTGGCCTGCCGCCGGAACAGAGATTCACTGGCTCGGCATTGTTCTTGCGGCGATGTCCGCTTTGAGTTACGCCGTTTATCTGGTGATTGTCAACCGCTCGCAGCGTATCAAACATATCTCCGAACACATGCTCACGTTCTATGGTCTGGTGGTGGGTGCCGTCGCTTTTCTGGCGTACCTGCTTGTTGACGGAACACCGGTGCTGCAAGGCATAGACACCACTTCGGACGTGCTGAATCTCATCGGTTTGGCTTTCTTCCCGACTATGATAGCCATGCTGACGATAGCCCTTTCCACGCGCCTTATCGGACCGACGAAAACGTCTGTTTTGGGCGCTTTCGAACCCGTAACGGCTATCTTGGTCGGCACGCTGGTCTTTGGCGAACCGCTGACGGTGAACATCCTCGCCGGCATCGTCATCTGCATCGCCGCCGTCCTCTTCATGATCCTCAGCGAAAAATAAGATCCCTCTGCCTATTCCGGCTTATTCCGGCCTATTCCTGCCTATTCCTGCCTATTCCGGCTTATTTCTGCAAAATAAATTTGCATATCTCAAAAAAAAGTTGTACCTTTGCAGTGGTTTTTAATGCTTTTCCCGACGGTCAACCGACGGTCAGCCGACAGTCAACTATAACGTATAAACTCCAACAAAAAGTATTACTCGTGCGACGATTTGATTTGACAATGTTTTTTATGTTTATCGCTAAGCGGGAGCAAAGGGCATTTACCTTCTTTGGAGGTGCGGTTGCAGCCACAGTGGCTGCCGTCAAATTAATTTGTAAGCAAGCCGGTGGGGATGCAAACGCGAAAAGCCTTTAGGCGGATGACCTGCTCACGATTAGGGTTTATCTATGTTTTTGTACTAGTAGTGAAATTTAATCCTTTAAAACCTATCTTATATGTCAGAAATTCAAACATCATCCGGTATCGATCTCATTCACGGCAAAGTGGAAAAAAGGAACGCCGGTTATTTCTATGTCCGTAATGGCAAGCAGTTCTATCGCAATCGCGAGGAGACCTACCAAAAGAACCAGTCTCCACGCCAGAAATGGAACTCTGCGGCTTTCGCCTATGCCAACCGGGAACTGGCCAAGCTCCGTGCCACGCCCGAACTGGAGGCACAGCTCCGTTCGGAATACGAAGCCGCTAACCACCTCGCCTCAAACGGCAAGACCTACTCCACTCTCTGGGCATGGAAGTTCAATTCCCTTCTCTACGACTACAAGCAATCCCATCCCTTTGCCTCGTCTCTTTATTCTTAAAATTCAGTCCCGTCATCGTCCTGTCCCGTCTTGTCCCGTCTTATTCGTATGGGTAGGGACTAAGACAAGGACAGGACTTTTCTTTATTAATTTTCTTTTGTTTCTTTTCTTTTATCCCCTTTCTTTTTCCCAAAACCCCTAAACACTAACCACTAAACTCTAAACACTAAACACTAACCTAAAAATCTTTGATTTTTCTTGCGTATCTCAAAAAAAAGTTGTACCTTTGCACGCAATTGCGTGCGGGGCGCAAAAAAAAACAAAGATAAATCATGGCAAAGATAAAGAAAATATCAGATGATGCGTTTGTTAATGACGTCCGTCATATTATTGAAGTTGGACTGAAAAGTGCTTATCAAAGTGTAAGTTCTACAATGGTTCACACATATTGGCAAATAGGACAACGCATAGTGGAGGAGGAACAACATGGAGAGAAGCGTGCTGAATATGGCACACGTTTATTAGAATTTCTGGCGGAAGAATTATCCCAAGAATATGCAAGCGGTTTCTCGGCTCGCAATCTGCGTTCTTACCGTCAATTATATCTGAATTTCAACGATTTAGAAATTTGGTACACACGTGTTCCAAATCTTGAATGGTCTCATTATCGTGCTCTTCTACGAGTAGCTGATGAGGATGCTCGTTATTGGTATCTACGTGAAGCTGCACGCGAGATGTGGAGCGTTCGTACGCTTGATCGCAATATCGGTTCGCAGTATTATTATCGATTACTTCAAGCACCAAAAAAGGATGTGGTCGTGAATGAGATGCTTCAGTTAACAGAGACCAAGCAGCCGGACAAGTTAGAGTTTATGAAGAATCCTATGGTGGCCGAGTTCTTGCAATTACCAGCTAATACCAGTTTCACGGAGTCGGATCTTGAGAAAGCAATTATCAAACACCTCAAAGAGTTCCTGTTGGAGATGGGAAAGGGATTCGCTTTTATGAACGAGCAATACCACATTGCTACCGATACGGGTGATTATTATATTGATCTTGTCTTTTATAATGTGATTCTCAAATGCTATTTCTTGGTGGACTTAAAGACAACAACAATTAGTCATCAAGACGTTGGACAGATGGATATGTACATCCGCATGTTTGATGAATTGCGCCGGACGGAAGGTGACAATCCGACTATTGGTTTGCTACTCTGTGCAGAAACGAGCAAGGATATAGCGCACTATTCCATCCTGCATGACAGCAAACAACTCTATGCAGCTAAGTACTTGACTTACTTGCCAACTGAAGAGCAACTGCGCAACGAAATTGAGCGTCAGAAGCAGATCTTCTTGGAGCAGGAGAAGGATGAAAAATAGATTTGGTACACGCGCGTACCAAATTGGTACGCTGCCCTCTACCATGCAAATAAACTTGTATATGTCCGAAAAATATTGTACCTTTGCACGCAGTTTGTGTGCAGGAGGAAAAAACTAAGAATATGGCAAACAAATAGTGTCACCACTGGTGTCAAAATTGTCATGGTCAACAAATTGTGTCGCATGTTGCGATGCAATTACTACAAGAGTATGAGACCAAGTGTTTTGAACTGCCATCCAAAGAGGTTCTTCTGCGCCAATTACAAAAATCCTTAGCCGCCGCCAAAGAATTATCCACCGAGAGATGACCGAGAGATGACCGAGAGATAAACATGGCGAAAATCGCCAAAAACTGATTTGATATTAAATTGAAAAATATGGCAACATCAACGCAACAGAAACAAGAGTTATTCAAGTCTATTTGGGCGATCGCGAATGAGTTACGCGGGTCGGTAGATGGTTGGGATTTCAAGCAATACGTGTTAGGCATGTTGTTCTATCGGTATATATCCGAGAACATCACCAACTACATCAACGCGCTCCAGCGTAAGGCGGGTTATCCGGATTTCGATTATGCGGCGTTTGATGATGCACAAGCGGAGTCCGCTCGTGAGAGTATCGTGACGGAGAAAGGTTTCTTTATCCTTCCGTCGCAACTCTTCTGCAACGTACGCAAGCGTGCCAAGAATGACGAGAACCTGAATATGACGCTTGCGGCTGCGTTCAAGTCTATCGAGGCTTCGGCTATCGGAACAGATAGCGAGGACGATATGAAAGGTCTGTTTGACGACCTGGATGTCAACTCTTCCAAACTCGGTTCGTCGGTTGCCAAACGTAATGAGCGGTTGGTGAAGATCTTGGATGCAGTAGGAGACATGAACCTCGGCGGTCCGCAGGATAATAAGATTGATGCTTTCGGCGATGCGTATGAGTTCCTGATGAAGATGTACGCAGGCAATGCAGGCAAGAGCGGTGGTGAGTATTTCACGCCGCAGGAAGTGAGCGAATTGTTAGCCCGTATCGCTACGTATGGCAAGCAGAAAGTGCGCAAGGTCTATGACCCGGCTTGCGGTTCGGGTTCGCTGCTGATGCAGGTGGCAAAAGTCATTGGCAAAGAGAACGTGCAGCAAGGTTTCTATGGTCAGGAGATCAACCAAACGACCTATAACCTCTGCCGAATAAACATGTTCCTGCATGACATCAACTTCAACCATTTCGATATTGCTCTGGGCGATACTTTGTTAGATCCCAAGCATTGGGATGACGAACCGTTTGATGCCATCGTCTCCAATCCACCGTACTCCATCAAATGGAAAGGTGACGAAGACCCAGTGCTGATCAACGATGAGCGTTTTGCGCCAGCCGGAGTGCTTGCACCTAAGAGCAAGGCGGACTTGGCTTTCACGATGCACATGCTCAGTTGGCTTTCTGCTGACGGAGCAGCGGCTATCGTTGAGTTCCCCGGTGTGCTTTATCGTGGCGGAGCGGAACAGAAGATACGTCAGTACTTGGTAGATAACGATTACGTGGATGCCGTCATCCAACTGCCGGCCAATCTCTTCTTTGGTGTGTCTATCGCCACCTGTATCATCGTGATACGCAAGAACAAACGCGATAACAAAGTACTCTTTATCGACGCCTCGAATGAGTTTGTACACGAGGGCAATAAGAACAAACTCTCGGAGGAGAATATCCGACATATCTTGGCGCTTTATACCAACCGCGAAGATGTAGCGCATCAGGCAGCCCTTGTGCCGCAACGCACGATTGCGGATAACGGCTTCAACCTCTCTGTGAACTCATACGTAGAGCAAGAGGACACGCGCGAGGTCATCGACATCCATGCCCTCAATGCCGAACTGAAGCAGATTGTAGCGCGTGAGAACGAATTGCGCGCGCAGATTGACGAACTGATTGCTAACCTCTAATGTAACGCCTTATGACACACATAGAACAAATGATACAGGACATGTGTCCGAATGGCGTGGAGTTTAAGACGCTCGGAGAGGTTTGTACAATAGAAACGGGCAAACTCAATGCAAATGCAGCAGAGGAAAACGGCCAATATCCATTTTTTACAACATCTAAAGAAATCTCATATATCAATGAATATAAATGGGATACGGAAGCATTGCTAATAGCCGGGAATGCCAATATTGGCGATGTAAAACATTATATAGGAAAATTTAATGCTTATCAGCGCACTTACGTACTAACAAATTTCCAAAACGGATTAATTGGACGCTTTCTATACCATTACACAAAAGCAAGGCTAAAAGACTTTTTAGATGATAAGAAGAATGAAGCGGCGATGTCTTATATTGTTCTAAGTAGTCTGCAAGCGTTCCCCATCCCCCTTCCGCCGATTGAAATTCAAAAAAAAATCGTCGAGTGCCTCGACAAATTCTCGGCACTCGCAGCGGAGCTGCAAGCGGAGCTGCAAGCGGAGCTGCAACTGCGTCGTAAGCAGTATGAGTACTATCGTACCCAACTACTTACGCCACACTCGGATTGCAATTCTGCTGACAATACCGATGATCGCAATTGGGAGTGTCAAAGGTATACCAAGGGTATAGCAAAGGTATACGATTGGCAGTGGAAAACACTGGGGGAGATTGGAACTTTCCAACGTGGGAATGGTTTACAAAAGAAAGATTTTAGAGAAGAAGGGATCGGGTGTATTCATTACGGACAGATATATACTCGTTTAGGTACTTTCTGCACTAAGACACTAACTTACGTAGAACCTTCGCTTGGTAATAAATTGGTAAAAGTAGAACCAGGCAATTTGGTTATTGCATGCACTAGTGAGAATGTTGAGGATGTATGTAAGGCTGTTGCATGGCTTGGTAATGAAACTATTGTAACAGGAGGTCATGCTGCTGTATTTAGACATAATGAAAATCCAAAGTACATTGCCTATTATTTCCAGACAGAATTGTTTGCACAACAAAAGCGCAAATATGCTAAAGGAGTTAAAGTTATCGACATTAAGGTTGATGAGATAGCCCAAATATCTATTCCCCTCCCCCCATTAGCAGAGCAAGCTCGAATAGTCTCCATCTTGGATAAATTCGAAGCCCTGACGACCAGCCTTTCCGATGGTATTCCTGCCGAGCAAGCCGCACAGCAGAAACGCTATGAGTATTATCGGGATTTGTTATTAACCTTTGACCGCAAAGCCGTATGAAACTGATTGCTGAAAATACTGAATCGACGGTTGTTCTGCGCTACGAGCACAAACAATCGCAACGCATCGCTTATCAGAGCGAAGCGCAGTTGGAGGACGCGCTCATTGAGCAGTTGCAGGCGCAAGGATATGAGTATCTCGATATTCATACCGAGGAAGAACTGATTGCCAATCTCCGCAAGCAGTTGGAGAAACTCAATCATATCGAGTTTACCGACAATGAGTGGAAGGGTTTCTTCCGTACGAAACTCGCGAACACAGGAGCTTCTATAGCCGACAAAGCCGAACTGCTGCAAGACGATCGTACTGCACAACTGCAATACATCAAAGAGGATAACTCCGGTTTTCAGAACGTCAAACTGATTGACAAGGCGCATATCTTCGAGAACAGCCTGCAAGTTATTCATCAGTACACGCCCACAGAAGGCAAACACCGCACACGGTACGACGTGACGATCCTTGTCAATGGTCTGCCGATGGTGCATATCGAACTCAAACGTAGAGGTGTGGCGGTTCGGGAAGCTTTCAATCAGATCAAGCGATACAGCAATGATTCGTTCTGGGCAGATAGCGGACTGTTTGAGTACATCCAGTTGTTCGTTATCTCCAATGGTTCGGACACCAAGTATTACTCCAACACGACTCGTAACAAAGCGCAGATAGAGAACCGCAAACGGACGAACAAGACCGGCGAGGAGCAGATCAAGAAATCTACCAAACGATGCGACTCGTTTGAGTTCACCTCTTATTGGGCGGATGGAGAGAATAATGTTATTCGGGACTTGGATGATTTTACGGCTACTTTCTTTGCCAAACATACGATTCTCAATATCCTCACGAGGTATTGTGTCTTCACGGCAGACCGCGAACTGATGGTGATGCGACCGTATCAGATTGCCGCTACCGAAGCTATCATTCAGAAGATACGCATCGCTTCCAACCAACGTGTGTTGGGTACGATCGATGCAGGCGGATATATATGGCACACAACAGGTAGCGGAAAGACGCTCACGTCCTTCAAGACCGCGCAACTATGCACGCAGTTGGATTATGTGGACAAAGTGCTGTTTGTTGTGGACAGAAAGGATCTAGATTATCAGACCGTTCGCGAATATGAGAAGTTCAAGAAAGGCTGCGTCTCGTCCAATAAATCCACAGCGGTTTTGACCAAGCAGATGGGCAACGATAACGACCGTATCATCATCACCACCATTCAGAAACTCAACTCCTTCTGTAAGAAAGAGAAAGAGCATTCGGTCTATGGCAGGCATGTGGTGATCATCTTTGACGAGTGCCACCGTTCGCAGTTCGGAGAGATGCACAATCAGATCGTCAAACGGTTCAAACGCTATCATATCTTCGGTTTTACCGGCACGCCTATCTTCCCGGACAATGCGTCAAACAAACTCTTTACGACGGAGAAGATCTTCGGTCAACGGTTGCATACTTATACCGTCATTTCGGCGATAGCGGATAATAACGTGCTGCCGTTCCGCGTGGAGTATATCAAGACCGTGGATAGCAAGTCCGGCATTGCGGACCAGAAAGTCTCTGCGATAGATATAGAGAATGCGCTGCTTGACCCAAAACGTATCACGAATATCACGGAGTATATCTTGACCCACTACGACCAAAAGACCTTCCGCAACCATGTCTATACGCTCAAAGACAAACGTGTGAGCGGTTTTAACTCGATCCTCGCAACGGCTTCTATCGAGGCGGCAAGGCTCTACTATGCGGAGTTCAAACGTCAGCAAGCTGCGTTGCCCGAAGACGAGCGGCTGAAGATAGCGTTGATATATAGTTACGGCGTGAATGATGATGATCCGGAGGCGAATGGATTGCTGTTGGAGGAAGATAGCGAGGGTACATCGCAACTTGACCAGACCGACCGCGATTTTCTGGATAATGCGATAGCGGACTACAATGCGATGTTCGCATGCAATTTCGATACGGGAGACCAGTTTGCCAACTACTACAAAGATGTGTCCGAACGCATGAAGAAACGCGAGTTGGATATGCTCATTGTGGTGAATATGTTCCTTACGGGCTTTGATGCGACCACGCTCAACACCCTTTGGGTGGATAAGAACCTCCGTCAGCACGGACTGATGCAAGCATACAGCCGAACCAACCGCATCCTCAATACCATCAAGCAGTTTGGTATGATCGTTTGTTTCCGCAATCTGGAGAAAGAGACGAATGATACTATTGCGCTCTTTGGCGATAAGGATTCGAAAGGCTTGGTACTCCTCAAGACATACGACGAGTACGTCCATGGTTACACCGATTCGAAAGGCAAGTATCACATGGGCTTTGAGGAGTTGGTAGAGGCGATGAAAGAGCGTTTCCCGCTGGATAATCCGCAAGCGCTGCACATGATGGGAGAAGAAGCGGAGAAAGATTTTATTCGTGTCTTCGGTACGTATGTGCGGCTGAATAATGTGCTCTCTACGTTCGACCGTTTCGAGGAGGAGAAAGATAGTTTTATCACTCCGGCGGAAGAGCAGGACTACCGTTCGCTTTACCTCAATCTGCATGACAAATATCGCAACGTGCATGATGGGGACAAAGTGGAGATCAATGATGATTTGGTCTTCGAGATTGAACTCATCAAACAGGTGGATATCAATATCGATTTCATCATCCAACTCATTGAGCAACACCGCGCAAAGAAAGAGAAAGATAAAACCGAACTGATGATCCAGATTCAAAAGGCTGTCGGCTCCAGTCCGTTGCTGCGCAATAAGGCCGAACTGATTGAGGAATTTGTCCGCCGCTATGCAATGGATCGTGAGGTCAGCCAGCAATGGGCTGCTTATGTCTCCAATCAGGCACACAAGCAACTCGACGAACTGATTGCGGACGAGAACCTGAATCCCGAACAGACGGAAGATTTCATGCGTCATGCGTTCCATATCGGTGAAGTAGAGCGCAACGGCGACCGCATCACCAAGTGCCTTCCGCCGCTTCCGCTCTTTGATATGTCTTTGTCGGGTGCTTCGGGCGTTAGACCGAAGACTAACAACCGTGCAGAAACCAAACGCCGCGTCCTTGACCGCCTCTGCGATTGGTTCGACCGCTTCTTCGATATCTTTAAGTTTGAATAACTATGCTCTGTCCACATAATCACATAGATTGCCCTTGTCCTAAAGACTGTCCTCGTCACGGAAAGTGTTGTGAGTGCGTCGCACACCATAGAGCACACGGAACCAAACTCCCCGCTTGCCTCCGAGAAATAGACTGGCAGAAATAAAGCAAGAAAAATAACCCTATCACAATTATTATCAGTTTTTTATACAACCCTTTCCCTCAATTCCTTTTTATACAACCCTTCCATATAGTTCTTTCTTTTTATACAAGCCTCGTATTTGTACTGGCTTGTATAATTTTCGCCCCATCCACACACTAACCTTGTATAAATTCCAATCGCTCTTATCTTGGCTTGTATAAATTTTCTTCCCTTTTACATTCCGCACCCTGCATTTTTTATACAAGCTCTATAGAACAATAGCTTGTATAAATTCAACCAAATATACAACAAGCTTGTATAAATTTTAATTATATGCCCTGTCCGCGTAATTCTGTAAAAAAACGAAAAAAAGTTGCTGTTAAGGTGATAGATTTCAGGTCTTTTTTGACTTATATATGGAGGGGTATATAAAAACACGGACCTATTAACACAAAACACAAAGGAACAAGAGGATTAACATATACCGTAATTCCATTATAAAGCATGGATTTTGTGGATTGTATTCCAAAAAATAATATAAATTTTCGGATTATACTCCAAAAAATTTGCACAATTCATAAAAAAATTGTACCTTTGCGGCGATTTTAATTAGCATAGGTATGTATAAGCGAGATTTACATCAGATTATCGTTGACCAATGTTTCCAAGGCAAAGCGATTATCCTTCTTGGTGCGCGGCAGGTCGGAAAGACAACGCTGCTCAAGCAAATTATCCAAGAGCAGCAAACAGAAGTGCAGTATCTCAACTGCGACGAGCCGCAAGTGGTGGAAGCACTCACCAACCGAAACTTGCGCGAACTGCAATTGCTGGTGGGTAGTGCCAAGTTTATCGTTATTGACGAAGCGCAGAAAGTGAATAACATCGGTTTGACGCTTAAACTGATTGTAGATAACATACCCGATGTACAAATAATCGCCACCGGCTCATCAGCATTTGAATTGCGAAATCGCCTAAACGAGCCTCTCACCGGACGTAAGTTTGAGTACCGGATGTTCCCCATCTCCACCAACGAGATTTACAAGTCTACAGGATATTTGGATGTAAAACGCTTATTGGAAACACGGCTTATCTATGGCTCTTATCCGGATGTTCTTTCCAACATTGGCAACGCACAGAGTCTTTTGCTCTCCCTTTCGGATAGTTATCTATATAAAGACATATTGACGATGGATAGTTTACGCAAACCGGAAGTTCTAAATAAACTCCTGCAAGCATTGGCTTTTCAAGTCGGCTCTGAAGTGTCCTATAACGAACTGGCGCAAACCATAGGAACAGATAGCAAGACGGTAGAAAAATATATAGATTTGCTGGAGAAGTGCTTTATTATATTCCGGCTTAACGGACTGAGCCGCAATCTGCGTAACGAGTTGAAGAAAGCAAAGAAGATTTATTTCTATGACAATGGCGTACGCAATGCGGTGATACAGCAGTTTGCACCTGCATCATTACGCAATGACATGGGGCAATTATGGGAGAACTTCTTTATCTCCGAGCGTATCAAGCGCAATCATTACACGGGGTATCATTGTAATATGTATTTCTGGCGCACAACATCGCAGCAAGAAATAGATTACATTGAGGAGTCGGATGGTATGATGTCGGCTTTTGAAATGAAATGGAAGCCGAAGAAAGGAACCACCAAACTCCCGGACTCATTTCTCAAAGCATATAACATCAAAGAAACTGCTATCGTTACTCCCGACAATTATCTTGATTGGCTAATTTAGTCCATGCTATGTCCACATAATCACATTGATTGCCCTTGTCCTAAAGACTGTCCGCGGCACGGAAAGTGCTGCGAGTGCGTAGCACACCATAAAGCACACGGCACCAAACTCCCCGCCTGCCTCCGAGGAATAGACTGGCAGAAATAATAATATATAGCTTGTATCTTTTTTTGCCCAAAACAAGCATAAAATAAATACAAGCTTAACATAGAAAATGTATACAAAAACATTATACTCATATGAAAAATCTCATTAATCGCGCCCTTGCGGCAGAGAAAAAACTATTTATTCTATTGGCTGCAGTCGTAATGACAGCAAGTGCAATGGCGAAAGAGGAGGTGACCATCGATAAGGACAACTGCACCATCACCAAGAACGGCAAGACATACCATCTCTACGGGAAAGTGAAAATCGTCGAGAACTTTGAGGACATCAAAGTCAAAATAGTGGACTGCTTCGAAGACGCGGATATCAAGATCGTCAAGAACTTCGAGAACACGTGCGGCAGAGTCAAACTGGTCGAGAACTTCGAGGATATCAAAATCAAAATCGTCAATAATTTCGAAGGCGTCAAGAAATAAAGGAACAATCCCATCCCCTGTCCACATAATAATAACATAGCTTGTATCTTTTTTATAGATGCCATCATCTCTGTCGGTAAGAAGATTAACCCTACCCTGCCTGCATAATAAGAGAGAGCCGCCCGGAAAGGCGGCTCACTCTTATCTCCCCCTCTCTTGAGGAGAGGGACGGGGTGAGGTTACTCTTGCATCAAGAGTTGCATTACCACTTTCGCGGAGTAGGCAACCGGTGTGCCGGGACCGAAGATGGCGGCGACGCCGGCTTTGTAAAGGAAGTCATAGTCCTGCGCGGGGATGACACCACCGGCAGTAACCATGATATCCGGACGGCCGAGTTTCTTGAGCTCCTCGATGACCTGCGGGATGAGGGTCTTGTGACCTGCCGCGAGGCTGGAGACACCCAGTACATGGACGTCGTTCTCCACCGCCTGTTTGGCTGCCTCTGCCGGAGTCTGGAACAAGGGTCCCATATCCACATCAAAGCCGCAATCGGCATAACCGGTGGCTACCACTTTGGCGCCACGATCGTGGCCGTCCTGTCCCATCTTGGCAATCATGATACGGGGTTGACGACCTTCTTTCTTGGCAAACTCTGCCGTGAGACGACAAGCTTCCTGGAAGTTATCGTCGTTCTTAGTACCTGAAGCGTACACGCCTGAAATAGTTCTGATGGTTGCTTTATAACGTCCTACGACTTTCTCGCAGGCATCGGAGATTTCGCCGAGTGAAGCACGGAGACCTGCGGCTTTTACTGCTAAAGCCAAGAGGTTCTCGCCCTTGCCGCCGTCAGCCCATTTCTGTACGGACTCGGTGATCTCGGCAAGAGCAGCCTGTACGGCTTTCTCGTCGCGGTTAGCACGGAGTTCGTTGAGACGAGCTACCTGCTGCTCACGTACGGCGGTGTTATCAATCTCGAGGATGTCAATCGGATCCTCATGCTCCAGACGATACTCGTTGATACCGATGATCTTCTGTTTGCCGGAGTCGATACGCGCCTGTGTACGCGCAGCGGCTTCCTCGATACGCATCTTAGGAATACCGGTCTCGATAGCTGCTGCCATACCGCCGAGTTTCTCGATCTCCTGGATATGTGCCCAAGCCTTCTCCATGAGTTCCTGCGTGAGGGTTTCTACGTAGTAGGAACCGCCCCACGGGTCGATCTCCTTGCAGACCTTGGTCTCTTCCTGGATGTATATCTGGGTGTTACGTGCGATACGTGCGGAGAAATCCGTCGGGAGTGCGATGGCCTCGTCGAGCGCGTTGGTGTGGAGCGACTGAGTGTGACCGAGTGCGGCACCCATCGCCTCGATACAGGTACGACCTACGTTGTTGAACGGGTCCTGCTCGGTGAGCGACCAACCGGAGGTCTGGCTGTGGGTACGGAGCGCCATGGATTTCGGGTTCTTGGCACCGAAAGACTTGACGATCTTCGCCCAGAGCATACGTCCTGCACGCATCTTGGCGATCTCCATGAAATGGTTCATACCGATCGCCCAGAAGAAGGAGAGACGCGGTGCGAAAGTGTCCACATCCATGCCGGCGTTGACACCTGCACGGAGGTACTCCATACCGTCGGCGAGCGTGTAAGCCAACTCGATATCCGCCGTGGCACCGGCCTCCTGCATGTGGTAGCCGGAGATGGAAATGGAGTTGAACTTAGGCATGTTCTGCGAGGTATATTCGAAGATATCGGCGATGATCTTCATGGAGAACTTAGGCGGGTAGATATAGGTGTTACGCACCATGAACTCCTTGAGGATATCGTTCTGGATGGTACCTGCCATCTCCTCCAGTTTGGCACCCTGCTCGAGTCCGGCGTTGATATAGAACGCGAGGATCGGCAGCACGGCACCGTTCATGGTCATGGAGACGGACATCTTGTTCAAGGGAATACCGGCGAAGAGCACTTTCATATCCTCCAGCGAGCAGATGGACACACCTGCTTTGCCGACGTCACCTACCACGCGCATGTTATCGGCGTTATAGCCGCGGTGGGTCGGGAGGTCAAAAGCGACGGACAGACCTTTCTGACCGGACGCGAGGTTGCGGCGGTAGAAAGCGTTGGACTCCTCAGCTGTGGAGAATCCGGCATACTGACGGATGGTCCAAGGACGGAGAGGATACATGGCGCTGTACGGGCCACGGAGGAACGGCGGAATACCGGAGACGTAGTCGAGGTGCTCCATGCCCTGCAGGTCCTCTTTGGTGTAGATCGGCTTGACGTCGATGAGCTCGGGCGTCTGCCAGTCGGCGGTGTTCGGGCCAACAACCTTGCTGGCCGAAACTTGCTTGATATCAATCTTTGAAAAATCAGGTTTCATATGCAATTCACTTTAAGTCAAAAATCTTTTTTTTCTTTTTTTTAGTCCAAAATGTCCCAAAATGATCCAAAAAATTCCTAAAAATATATTTATTAAAT
>JAGKVE010000102.1 GCA_021152555.1 Bacteroidia bacterium
GAAAAATTTTTCAAATCGAAAAGTCAAAGAACGCTTGTAACATACTTATTAACAATAAGTTACAAAAATATTTTAAAAGTTAACGCATCACTAGTAATAATTGATAGTAATCTATCTGTAGAAGACAATGTCGTCATCGGCAATAATTGCTTAATACGCCAAAATTGCCAATTGGGCAGCGACACTATTATAGAAGATAATGTGACATTGTCACCAGGAGTGCGCATCATTACATCGGGACATGACCCTCGTACAATGGCATATGTTCATAAATCAGTGAAAATTAATAAGGGCTCTTGGATTGCTACGAATGCAATAATCTTACACGGCGCAGAGATTGGCGAAGGCGCATGCGTGGCTGCGGGTGCTGTCGTATCAGGCGGAATGAAAGTCCCACCGTATACTATCGTTGGAGGTGTTCCTGCACGGATAATTAAGAAAATGACGATTTGATTTGTAGTGCAATACGGTAATAGAGAAAATTATAATGCGATGAAACCGATATTTAAAAAATATAAGAAAATCCTAAATTATATCTTTCGCCCGAAAAGATATAATCATGATATTGAAATACATGGGCAATATGCAGATTTCATGGCGCATATAATCACCAATCGCATGCACACGGAATGCCCCAAGGGGAAGGTAGCGTGTTTTAATACCTATTCCATACCTACTGTGCTTCACTATCATCGTGCACCTATAAAATTATTTTGGACACAAGAGAATACGCATGTGATGTATTCGGCTTGGCAACAGTTTGAAAATATTTGGCTGAAAGAGCCGTCTTTGTCATTGACTTTAGGTTTTGATTATGCGGAACATCCGAAATACTTGCGCTTTCCATACTGGTTAGAGCATATCTTTGGCGCAGAAGCGACAAAAGCAGATATTGCTGATTTCGTGGCAAAATATAATTTTTCCGATAGTGTTGACCGTGCCAAAGATTGTGCGTTTATTTGTAAAAAAGATTACTTTGGCGATAGAGCGCAAATGGCTGATTTAGTGGCGCAAATAATGCCAATCAACTATCCATCCGATTTCCGACACAATGATGATTATATGCGCGGCAAATACGGAGATGATAAGATTGCCTATTTGCGTCAATTTCGCTTCAATCTCTGCCCCGAGAATTCAAACAATCGAGGATATGTTACGGAAAAAATATTTGAAGCCATTAAGGCAGGGTGTGTGCCTATCTATTGGGGCAATGAAGGTTATCCGGAACCGGATATCCTTAATCCGAAAGCCATTGTGTACTTAGATAAAGATAATCCGGCAGAAGGCTTGGCATTATTGCAGAGACTATGTGAGGACCCGAAGGCTTATTCGGAATTCGTTGCCCAGCCAAGATTCCAACAGGAAGCAGTGGATAAGATATATGCATATTACGAGCGTTTGGAAGAAAAACTAAAAGAAATACTATCCCCAAAATAGAGAATAGAGCACAAAAGCTAATAAATTTAATAAATAATGGCATATACTCTTGTATATGTCATTTTTTTTATGTAATTTTGCAGCGCAAAATTTAGGATATAAGTATGAAAGTAGTTTTATTAGCCGGAGGATTAGGTTCTCGCATAAGTGAAGAGAGTATTTTCCGCCCGAAGCCGATGATAGAGATAGGCGCTATGCCTATCCTTTGGCATATCATGAAAGAGTATGCTGCGTATGGGCACACAGATTTTATTATCTGTGCCGGATATAAGCAGGAGTATATCAAGCAATGGTTTGCGAATTATTTTTTGCAAACCAGTGATGTGACGTTTGATTATACCCACGGCAAGAATGAGATAACTATCCATCAAAACCATACTGAACCATGGAAAGTAACTGTAGTGGATACCGGTCTCAACACCATGACAGGTGGGCGTATCAAACGCATTCAGAAATACGTGGGTAATGAGCCATTCTTTATGACTTATGGAGATGGAGTGTGCGACGTGGACATAAACAAGTTATTGGCATTCCACAATAGTCATGGCAAGAAAGCTACTCTTACAGCCGTTAAATTGAAACAAGACAAAGGCATCCTTAATATAGGCGGCGATAATGCAGTTAAATCCTTCCGAGAGAAGAATATCAGTGATGGTGCACCTATCAATGCCGGGTATATGGTATTAGAATCCGCCGTGTTTGATTTGATTGAGGGCGACCAGACTGTCTTTGAACGTGACCCATTGGAGAAATTGGTGGAACAAGGCGAGCTAATGTCCTACATCCACGAAGGCTTTTGGCAGTGCATGGACAATGTGCGTGAGAAAGAAATGCTTGAGAAATTATGGGCAACCGGCAATGCCCCATGGGCTGCAAAATGGGATAAGGCACGGAGTGCCGAGTGAAGGAATTAAGGAATGAACGAATGAATGCTATGTCAAAGAAGGAAGAGTTAAAACAGCAGATATTAGATCTCACGCGCGAGTACTATTGCGAGGTACATGGTCAGAAGAAAGAGTTTCTCCCCGGAGAGACGTTTGTCAATTACGGTGGACGCTATTTCGACGAAGCCGAGATGGTTAACCTTGTAGATTCGTCTTTGGATTTCTGGTTGACTGCAGGACCGTGGGCGCATAAGTTCGAGACCCGTTTAGCAAAGTGGTTGGGTGTGAAATATTGCGCAGTGTGCAACTCAGGCAGTAGTGCCAACCTCTTGGCTTTCTATGCCTTGACTTCTCCCAAACTTGGAGAGCGTGCTATCCAACGCGGCGATGAGGTGATTACGGTGGCTGCCGGCTTCCCGACGACGGTTAATCCGATTATTCAGTTTGGTGCAATACCTGTCTTTGTTGATGTGGCTTTGCCGGGATTTGATATTGATGTGTGGTGCTGTCTATACCAATGACCCGTTGTTGGATAAGATTGTCCGCTCGTTCCGCGATTGGGGGCGTGATTGTTGGTGTGTGGGTGGTGTGGACAACACCTGCAAACTGCGGTTTACAGGCCAGTTCGGAGAACTGCCGCAAGGTTATGATCATAAGTACGTCTATAGCCATTTCGGATTCAATCTGAAGATTACCGACATGCAGGCAGCTATCGGTTGTGCACAGCTGGAGAAGTTGGATAGTATCGTTGCTGCCCGTCGTGCTAATTATAAGACTTTGTATGAGGGGTTGAAAGATGTTCCGGGCTTGATTCTGCCGGAAGCAGAAGAAAATAGCAATCCTTCTTGGTTTGGTTTCTTGATTGCCGTGAGAGAAGATGCAGGCTTTACACGTAACGAGTTGACCGGTTATCTGGAGAGCCGTAAGATTCAAACACGCAATCTCTTTGCCGGAAACCTCATCAAGCATCCTGCCTTTGATGAGATGCGTAAAAGTAAAGAGGGCTATCGTGTCGTCGGAGAACTGAAGATGACGGATTTTGTGATGAACAACGGTTTCTGGATTGGTGTCTATCCCGGCATGACTCCCGAAATGCTCCAATGGATGATTGACAAAATCAGAGAATTTTGTGGGGGTAAGGAATGAACGATTGAACGAATGAAGGATTGAATGAGAGAAGGGATGAACGAGCCGAAGTATAGTTATAAGAACTTGGATGTTTACAAGGAGTCAAAGGCGCTTGTGAAGATGGTGTATTCATTATTGAAAAATACTAGTGATGCGTTAACTTTTAAAATATTTTTGTAACTTATTGTTAATAAGTATGTTACAAGCGTTCTTTGACTTTTCGATTTGAAAAATTTTT
>JAGKVE010000103.1 GCA_021152555.1 Bacteroidia bacterium
TCATGGAGGATTGCTAATCGATCTGCAATCGTAAACTTTTTTAATCTTTTGTCCATAACGACACCTTTTTTAGTGTCAACATATTTCAGGACAAGACATTTTTCTGCTATCTACATTTTTCTGCAATTGCCTACTAATTGCCATGTTGTAGGAGGTCACTCTACTTTTTCATTGGCTCGCCTACGTGCTTTTTGGTACTCAATGTATTGATATACCGAAGTGTAGCAACTGTAGCACTTGTGTACTCTACAACCTTACCCCTAACTGCGCTTTTATTGTTACCGCTCTTTGCCCTCGCTCATTGTCCCGTTTTCATGTCGATGTGGCTTTTGGTAGTGCAAAAGATTATGCGCTTTGTCCTCTTGGTGCGGCTCGCTTGGGCTCTTACTGCCACTCTTTCGAGGCTTCACCACTTCCTTACCCACTTCTGCCCGATATAGTTCCTCTTGGCTTTCGCTTTACTGCCCGAATTGCCATATTGCTTTTTTAGATTTATGTCGTTCCTTTTAGCAATGCAAAGGTAGTTGGTTCTTTCCGTATGGCAAGGCTAAACATGTTCCGGCGCCCAGGTGCTTAAAATTTCTCCAGCCTCAAGAGGTAGTAAATTTTTCGGAAGTCTTGCTGTTTCACGGAATGGAGAACTACACTTGCGTCAACTCTGAAAGCATTGTAAAAGAAACAAATCTCAAAACAATATGTCTAACAATTCAAAAAACAGTACAGTTATGAAAGCATCTAAGAAAAACAATCAGGCAACCGAAGTAAAGGTAGAAGTAGCTCCGCAACCCTTAACAGAGCGTCAGTCACTCAGAGCACTTTGCAAGCAGTTACGCGCCAAGTACGGAACAGAAGAGCGCATTAACAATCTCCTCTGCATCTACTACAAAGAGCTGCACAATCTCGCCATTTTGAAAACTCGGGAACAATGGGAGCGCGAGGGCTACAGAGTATTCGATAACAACCTCACCCGCTTTCCGGCATGGGGCAAGCCCGTTAGCCGAGTAAACAAGGAAACAGGTGAACAATACACCTTCTTCCCGGTTACACACTTCTACGTACCTGAAGCAGTTTGTCAAGCATAAATGAATAGAGTGCCATCCGTCAGAAATGGCGGGTGGCCATTTCCTTCTAAAAAAATTGTAGCCTTATGAAAAAGTCATTTCAACAGTACACACAACTCGCTTTCGATTTCGAGTGCAGTACAGTTTCCGATAGTGAGAAAGTCACGTATAAAGAAAGCGTTTCCACTACATGTTACCACTGCACCAAAGAGGAATTTGAAGCACAGCAGGCTATTGAGCGTGATTACATGTTTGGTCGTGCTGCTTGGCTCTACGCGCAATTGGAGCGCGAGATGGAGCATGAGCGCAAGGTGGCAAGAGAAATGGCACAGTTTGAGGCTATGAGAGCCGAAGCATATAAATATAACTTCTAAATTCTTTATCGTTATGATTCCTATTCTTAGCCGCAAGGGCACGATTTTTTTTCAACAAATCCTCGTTCGCTGCACAGAAGAGCAGCTGGAGTCCATCCTCTCTTCCTGTCAAACCATCATGTCGCACATGGAGTTCGTCACCGGTCACCCTTCATTACAGCTCGCCGGAGATAACGAGCAGTATTGGAAAATTTACGGCTTGAATTGCCTTGTGTTTACGGAGCTTGCAGCCCGCGCACAGGGCAAAACAAAGCGCAATCCGAACCCGCTCATGAAATGAATTTGGAGGCTTAGTCCTCCATTTTTTTTCAGACCGGTCGCAGGCTCTTCCGGATGACGGGCATCCAGTTCTTTTGCGTGACTGTCGTCGTAGTATTTTGTCCGACTGTTTTTATTTGGGCGTTCCCGGCATAGTTCTGCAGATCATTCTCTCCAGAGCTACGTCGGTCGGGCTTTGCAGGGGTTCACAAGTTCCGCATTGTTACACAATACCATAGCCCTTCCAATCCCTAACGCGACGCAAAAAATCAAGATTTTTCTGTTAATTTTTGTTAAATCGATAAACCTACGCGCAATAAATTTGCTCATGTAAATTTTTTTTTGTAACTTTGCGCTTGAATTTAGATGTAAAAGATATGACAGAACTAGAACGTTTAAGAGATAGTCTTGTTTTGACAGAGTCAGAGCCTTCTAAAATAGAAAGCATATTCAAAGACATTGCAAAGAACTTGCTTAATAATTTTGTCATCCGAAAGGGAGATAAGTTATATCGCATGGTCGAGATAGAATTCTACTATAACTTAACAGACACAGCGCATATAACATACGAACGAATGACAGAGGCTGGAGAATGGTTCAATCATGACTTTGGTGTTGATCTAACATTCAAGAGTAATGAAAAGTCATACGGAGGAATACTCATCCGTTCAATTGAGTGTGACGAGAAATTTTGCAATGGACCACTAAAGACCAGAGCCTTGCTATTCAAGTTTGATGCGTTTGGGGAAAAGAACGATGTGCCCAAGCTTGAGTATTGCCAAAGGGCAGAAATGATTGAACCTATTGCTGCAACCCGGTATAATATATCTGAAAAACAAAATTTCCGGTATTGCATTCCAAGGGAACTTTGGACCGAACACAAAGGATATTCTGCTTATCCTTGGGATTATAAAGGAAATCTAAAATTATAAACTAAAAATTGAGACCATAAGGTCTCTTTTTTTTAATAATATCTTCTCCTAAACTTTTAACAATTTTTAACAGAAAATATTGGCAATAGTTCGTTAAAAATTTGACTTAAATTAGTTAAAATATGATCGCTAAACGGCTGATTTTAGTCCGAATAGCATGAGTTCTTTGAAATAGTGTTCT
>JAGKVE010000060.1 GCA_021152555.1 Bacteroidia bacterium
TCCATACTTAGATGTCAAATCGACTGCAAAGATAATAAAAATAATTTAAATATACAACAAAATAAACAAAACAATTATGCAAAACAAAGGACTTGTAAGAATTTTGGCGGTGTGCCTTGCGTTGGTATGCGCCTTCTACCTGTCGTTCTCTCTGGTGACGAGTCACTATGACAAGAAAGCCAAAGAGTATTCGGCAGGCGATGCGACAAAAGAGTATCTGTATCTGGACTCAATTGCAGCAAAGAAAGTTTGGTTTGGTTACACGCTCAAAGAGTGCCGCGAAAAAGAGATTAACCTCGGTCTGGACTTAAAGGGCGGTATGAACGTGACGATGGAAGTGTCCGTGCCGGACATTCTTGATGCCCTGAGCGGTCACAACGAGACTCCGAACTACAAAGAGGCGTTGGCGCTTGCCAAGCAGAAACAAAAATCAAGCGGTGCAGACTTCGTGACTTTATTCATCGAGTCGTACCGCGAGGTGGATCCGGATGGTCAACTGGCATCCGTTTTCTCCACGTTTGAGTTGAAAGACAAAATAACGCTGACCTCGACGAATGCGGAAGTAGAGAAGGTAATCCGTGAGGAAGTAGATGGCGCTATCCAGAACTCGTTCAACGTACTCCGTACCCGTATAGACCGTTTTGGCGTAGTACAGCCGAATATTCAGAAGCTGTCCCAGCCGGGCCGTATCCTGATAGAACTTCCCGGTATCAAAGAGCCGGAACGTGTACGTAAACTGCTCCAGGGAAGTGCCAACCTTGAGTTCTGGGAGACCTACGAAGCATCTGAGTTGCTTCCTGCCCTTTCCCAAATCAACCGCGAGTTTGCAGCAAGTGCTCCTAAGACAGAGGAAACCCCTGCGGCAGAGGTAAAGGCAGAAGAGGCTCCGAAAGCAGAGGGTGACGAGTTGGCAGCATTGGTAGATAGTCTTGGTGTTGACAGCGCCGCTTTGGCAGCTGACCAGGCGGCCCAATTGGCAGAGTACAAGAAGAACAACCCGTTGTTCGCAGTACTCAATCCGTCAGTCAATCAGGCCGATCAGGCCTATCGCGGACCGGTGATAGGAACGGTTCATTATACGGACACTGCCAAGGTGAACGCTATGTTGAACTCGCAGATAGCGAAAGCCGTCCTGCCGCGTGACGCCCGTTTTTACTGGACCGTAAAAGCCATTGATGAAGCAAACGCATATTATCAGTTAGTCGGTCTGAAGGCACAACGTGACGGTCGCGCTTCACTCGAAGGCGATGTAATCACCGACGCCCGTGCAGACTTCTCGCAACTCAGTGCTTACGCCAATGTTTCCATGAGTATGAACGCTGAAGGCGCGAAAGCATGGCAGCGTATAACGAAAGACAATATCGGCAAATCAGTAGCCATCGTGCTTGACGGCTATGTATATTCGTTCCCGACCGTCCAGAATGAGATAGCCGGCGGAAACAGCCAGATCACCGGTAACTTTACTGTAGAGGAAGCCAAAGACTTGGCCAACACCCTGAAATCCGGAAAGATGCCAGCTCCTGCACGTATCATCGAGGAGAGTGTGGTAGGTCCGTCTCTGGGTCGTGAGGCTATCCAGTCCGGTTTGTGGTCGTTCGTATTAGGTTTCTGCCTGATTCTGATCTACATGATTTTCTACTACGGTTGGATTCCTGGTCTGATTGCCGATGCCGCATTGGTCTGCAACGTATTCCTGCTGGTAGGTATTCTGGCGTCGTTCAGTGCAGTACTGACATTGCCTGGTATTGCCGGTATCGTGCTGACGATGGGTTGCGCTGTCGATGGAAACGTGCTGATTTATGAGCGTATCCGTGAAGAGCTTCGCAGCGGAAAGGGCATGCGCAAAGCTATTGAAGACGGTTTCAAAGGAGCCATTTCCGCTATTGTTGATGCGAACGTTACTTCGTTCCTGACCGGTGCTATTTTGGCTATCTTCGGTACAGGTCCAATCAAGGGTTTCGCCGTAACCTATATGATCGGTATCGTATCTTCGTTCCTAACAGCTGTGTTCATCACTCGTCTGTTGCTGGAGGATTACGCAAACCGTGAGAATGCCAAGGAACTGAGCTTCACCACCAAACTGATGAAGAATTTCCTGCAGAACATTCATTTCGATTTTGTCAATGCCCGCAAATGGGCATACTGCCTGTCCGGAGCCTTAGTCATCTTCGCTATCCTGGGTCTGGAGCCGCATATCTTCGGCAAACTGAACCTAGGTATTGATTTCTCCGGTGGACGTAACTACGTAGTCCGTTTCGACCAGAACATCAATACACAAGACGTCCGTGAGAGTCTTGAAAAGACCTTCAGCGCAACGCTGGAAGACGGGGAACTGTTCTCACTCAACGTCATTACCTATGGCAACGACGCTAACCAGGTACGTATCTCTACCAACTACCGTATCCATGAGGATAACGCGGAGGCAGACGAATATATTGAGGGACTCCTGTACGAAGGTTGCAAGCCGTTCCTCGGCGACAATATATCTTTCGAAGACTTCCACTCTACCGAGTCGAATGCGAACGTAGGGATCATGTCGAGCCAGAAAGTGGGACCGGCAATTGCCGACGACATCACGACCAGTGCTATCTGGGCAGTGCTTGCCGCATTGGTAGTTATCTTCCTTTATATTCTGCTTCGTTTCCGCAACTTTGCTTACTCGGTCGGCGCGTTGGTGGCATTGGCCCACGATACAGTGATTGTACTGGGTCTGTATGCTATCCTTTGGAAAATAATGCCTTTCTCCATGGAAATAGACCAGGCATTCATCGCCGCTATCTTGACCGTTATTGGTTATTCTATCAACGATACTGTGGTTATTTTCGACCGTGTACGTGAGTACAATAAATTGTACCCGAAACGCGAGCGCAAGCAGAATATTAATGACGCGTTGAACAACACTTTGAGCCGTACATTCTCTACTTCAATAAGTACGTTCGTCGTGTTGCTCGCCATCTTTATCTTCGGCGGCGAGACCATTCAAGGCTTCGTTTTCGCGCTGTTAGTAGGTGTGATTGTAGGAACCTGGTCGTCTCTGTTCATAGCATCGCCGATAGCTTATGATATCCAATTGGCACAAGCAAAACGCGCAGAGAAGAAAGCCGTAGAGAAGAAATGAAAAATGATTTTATGAAATACGCCGTTGCACAAGGCCTTAACTCCATGCATGTGGAGAAGGTCTTGTCGCAAAGCGCGCATCACGTAACAGATAGCGGATATATATCCCCGACTATCCTTGAGGAACGTCAGTTGAACGTGACTCAGATGGACGTATTCAGCCGGCTGATGATGGACCGTGTTATCTTCCTCGGTACCGAGGTAAACGACTACACGGCGAATGTCATCCAGGCACAGTTGCTTTATCTGGACTCAGTGGACAGCGAACGCGATATCAATCTGTATCTCAATACGCCCGGCGGCTCCGTATATGCCGGATTGGGTATCTACGACACGATGCAGTTTGTCAAGGCCCGTGTGGCAACTATCTGTACCGGTCTGGCAGCATCAATGGGCGCCGTGCTCTTAGTGGCCGGCGAGAAAGGGATGCGTGCCGCCCTGCCGCATAGCCGCGTGATGATCCACCAGCCACTCGGAGGTATTCAGGGACAGGCCTCAGATATCGAGATTACCGCCAAGGAGATTCTCAAACTCAAAGACGAACTTTATCAAATCATTTCCGACAAATCCGGCAAGTCGATGGACCAAATCCGTCAGGATGCCGACCGCGACCACTGGATGACGTCCCAAGAAGCGTTAGAGTACGGTATGATTGACAAAGTGTATACCAAAAAAGGAGAATGAGTAAGAAGAATATTCGTACTTGCAGTTTCTGCGGTCGTCCGATGCCTGAGATGTTTTCCGGCGATAATGGTGCGCTCATATGCAGTGAGTGTATAGAGACGGGGCATCGCATGATTGCCGCTCAGCAGCAGGTAGCCGAGAAATTGAATGATACCGATCTTGGTACATTACCTACGCCGCAAGAGATAAAAGATTTTCTCGATCAATACGTTATCGGGCAAGATGAAGCCAAGCGTTTTCTTGCCGTTGCCGTGTACAATCACTATAAACGTATATCGCAGGAGATAAGCAACGACGATGTAGAGATAGAGAAGAGCAATATTCTTTTGGTCGGCTCCACGGGTACCGGCAAGACGCTTCTTGCGCGCACTATAGCCAAAATGCTCAAAGTGCCTTTCGCCATCGGCGATGCCACTGCGCTGACGCAGGCAGGTTATGTAGGCGAAGATGTGGAATCGCTTCTTGTCCGTTTGCTTCAAGATGCCGACTATGACGTCAAGAAAGCAGAACGGGGTATTGTCTTCATTGACGAGATAGACAAGATTGCCCGTAAGTCCGAGAACCCCTCTATTACCCGCGATGTCAGCGGTGAAGGTGTGCAACAGAGTCTGCTCAAGATGTTAGAGGGCTCTATCGTTAACGTACCTCCTCAGGGTGGACGTAAACATCCGGAACAGGAACTGATACATATTGATACTAAGAATATTCTCTTCATTTGCGGTGGCGCATTTGACGGCATTGAGCGTAAAATTGCGCAGCGGATGAATACGCAGGCCGTAGGTTTCGCTGCACAGCAGGAAGCGTCGCTTGTAGATAGAAGCAATTTGTTGCAATATATAGCGCCGCAAGATCTTAAGTCGTATGGTTTGATACCTGAAATTATCGGCCGTTTGCCGGTACTGACATACCTACACCCACTGACGCGGGAGGCACTGCGGAATATACTGACAGAACCCAAGAACGCATTAACCAAGCAGTATAAGAAGTTGCTCGCAATGGATAACGTGACGCTCACGTTCGATGATGAGGCATTGGATTATATTGTTGACAAGGCACTGGAATATAAACTCGGAGCGCGAGGCTTGCGTGGATTAATGGAAGCTGTTATGACGGATTTGATGTTCGAGCTGCCAAACCATAAGCAAGCAGACCAACAGCAATCGTTCACCATTACAAAAGCGTACGCAGCAGAAAAACTCAACCGGGAGAAATTAGTGCAATTAAAAAATGCAGGATAAAAGAAAATGCGGCTCAAATGCCGCATTTTTTATTAGAATCCGCTATATACCAGTTCCAACTCCATTCCGTTCTTTGCAGAGCGGATTTTTGTTGCGGAGATTGTTTGTTCCTGCTGTACCGAAGAAACCGCGGTTGCAGACAAAGCAGTGACGCTTGTCTCAACGGTTACAGGCACTAACAGCATATTCAGTATTGAATCGTTCGTCTCCTTTCGTAGCTGGTTTGTCAAGAGGTCTGACAAGTCGTAGGAGTAGAAATACACCGCGTTTCCCGCCGAGTCTGTTTCCTGCGTCAACTGCCCCAATAGTGCGCAGGTATCGGAGGGCAGTTCCCGGTTCTTGAAGAAACGTTTCATGCTCTCCTCGCGAACCAGCAACATATGAGATGCCGGTTGCAGCCAGTCGTTGCGTTTGATGCCGCTTGCTGTACCGGTGTACATATTCTCTATGTTCACGCGTACTTCCGCTTTGTTGACGTACGGGCGTTTCAAATCTACTTTTTCGTTTATCAGATCGGTAATCTTCGCCATCGGGAACTGTAGTCGCGTGTATACGCCCGCGGGCGCGATAATATAATTATAGGTGTTGGAGTCCTTCTGCAGTGTCTCTACCAACTCCTGTTTGTCACGGTAATCAAGGTGATTCACCGTCCGTACCTCCGAGTTGGCATAGAATGCTTTCATGTCGCTTACCGTAGTATCCTGCCCTGCTTTGGGATATGAGAAATGATAGTACACGCCCAACGCTACGTCTGTAATATTCAGGACGGTTGACGAACCGAAAGAGGTCTCTAACAACAAACCGTTAAACTTCTTATTGAATGCCTCCTGGCTTTCAAAGGACTCGATTGCGGCAAAGTATTCCATAAAATCGTCATTGACACGCATACGTACCATCGGAACATACTTGCCAGTATTGTCCGCGATAGAGTCCATTTTCTCAGATGCAACAACGATACGCCTGTTAGTCAGAATACTCTTGTTGCGTGTGCAGTATTTGTCGATATTCAAATCTGTAGCGTAGGTACCGGAGTACTGGAATGTACCTTTATCCAGCATATACGCATTTATCGCCATCGGCGCTGTGCCGTCTCCTACCCAGCTCTGGTATGACAGGAACAGACATATCGAATCAACCTCATATCCTTTCGGATACGAATAACCTTCAGGGCATGCCATTTGCGTCAAGATAGATGCACGCAGCAGGCCGTAGTCTGTTTCAATCTCGCCTAGAAGGAAAGAGTCCGCCTGTGAAATAATCGCCTCACAGCTGTCTACGCCCGACTGGATAGAAAATGTATCTACGAGCACGATGATTTCATCCTCCTCGCCAAGCACTGAGTGTCCCGTATCGGCCACATCGTTCTTACAGCATGCCAAAACGCAGGCAATGCCAATCAATATTCCTATGAACGCTATGCGTCTATTCATTATTCTTCCGTTGCGGGCAGCAAATTCATAAAGAAATCGTACTGACGTTTTGATGCCGCCGTCATATCTTCAGCCTCCTCATACGCTAATACAGGTTTCCCTTTCGTCTCTGCGTAATTGGCAACGCGCTGATTGACTTTTGGCGAGGCATAAACTATCGCGTCCGAGAAATCAACTGCAAGACGCATCAGTTCTTCATATCCTACCGGAAAACCTGCAATAGAGCGGACATCCGTGTTGGTGATGCCGTCAATGCGTAACTTATCTGAAAACTTGGTAGAGAAAGGCTTTTCATACTCATGGTCGTCCAGCATTAATACTATCTTCGAATTTGCAAAAAAAGGCTCATCGTTAAATGCTTTTTTGAGGTATAGCGGAGCGAGCGCACTCATCCATCCCGAGCATAAAATAATATCCGGCGTCCAGCGCAGTTTTTTGACCGTCTCTATCACACCGCGTGCATAGAAAATAACACGGTCATCATTGTCGGAATACTCAACGCCATTCTCGTCCATAACTCCCTTCCGACGGTGGAAAAGGTCGTCGTTATCAATAAAATAAATCTGAATCCGCGCAGACTGAATAGACGCCACTTTGATTAAGAGCGGATGGTCGGAATCCTCAATGATAAGGTTCATCCCTGACAGACGGATTACCTCATGTAATTGGTTACGGCGTTCGTTGATTTCTCCGAACTTAGGCATGAAAGTACGAGTCTCAAAACCATGGCTTTGGAAGTACTCCGGCAATTGGCGGTTCAGCAAACGCATAGGTGTCTCCTCCGCCAAATAGGGGTATATCTCTTGAGAGATAAATAAGATTCTTTTCGGCTCTTTCATTGTCGTGTGCGCATTTTCGCAGTGCAAAGGTACGAAAAAAAAATGACATCACGAAAAAAAAACAAAAAAAAGTGACGAAAAATTTTATTTTTCGAGTATTTTTGACTATCTTTGCACGTTTTTTTTGAGAATATAGTATATTTTAATATAAAAGATATGCAAATTGTCACGACAAAATCAGAGTTGCAAGCTGCTATTCAGGCTTGCAAACAAGCAGGAAAAACTATCGGATTAGTTCCAACAATGGGTGCGCTGCATGAAGGTCACGCATCACTCGTCAGGCGTGCCGTTTCGGAAAACGATATATGTGTCGTTTCCGTGTTTGTCAACCCGACCCAGTTCAATAACAAAGAGGATTTGGCCAAGTATCCGCGTAATATTGAGCGCGATGCGGATTTACTTAGCCGTATAGGCGCGCATTTTGTGTTTGCACCTACCCCCGAAGAAATGTATTCCGCAGAGGAAATGAATACTACCTTCGACTTTGATTTCGCGGGTTTGGACAAAGTGATGGAGGGCAAAATGCGGCCGGGACACTTCAATGGTGTTGTGCAGGTTGTCAGCCGCCTGTTCTACCTTGTACAGCCGGACAAAGGCTATTTTGGGGAGAAAGATTTCCAGCAGCTGGCGATTATTCACCATATGGTAGAGCATAGTCCGATGGCCGGCACGTTCGGGAAACTGCAGATTATTGACTGTCCTATCGTGCGTGAAGAGTCCGGTTTGGCATTATCGAGCCGTAACGAACGCCTGTCCGCTGAAGAAAAACAGACTGCCCTGGCGATTTCAAAAACGCTTTTTTCCTCGTTGGAATGGGCGAAAACGAGCACTGTAGAGGAGGTGCGGCAGCGTGTTATTGATACCATCAACGCAGTGAACGGATTAGAAGTAGAGTACTATGAGATAGTAGATCAATCGACCCTTCTCCCTACCGATACCTTCAACCATGCTATCGGTTGTGTTACCGTTTATTGCGGACCGGTGCGCCTGATTGACAATATCAAGTACTGAGAAGAGGAAGGCGCGAGGTGAAAATTGTTTGTGACGCACATATCCCCTATCTCGTCGAGGCAGTGAAATGCGGCTGGCCGGAAGTGGAAATACTCCCGATGAAACCGGAAGAAATTGATACTTCTGTTGTGCATGATGCAGATGTGCTGATTGTGCGCACGCGCACGAAAGTGGATGGCTTGTTGTTAGAGGGTTCGAGCGTCCGACTGGTATGCACCGCCACAATCGGTTTTGACCACATCGACACCGCATACTGCGAGTCCCGTGGCATTCGATGGGTGTCCTGTCCGGGCTGTAATGCGCAAGCTGTATGCGACTATATAGAGGAAGCCTTAAACGAAATAGAATGGGATAAAGTGCTATGTACCAAAGAGGCAACCATCGGTATCGTCGGTGTGGGGCATGTGGGTTCGCTGGTAGCCCGGATGGCGGAACGGAAAGGCATGCGTGTCCTGCTCAACGATCCGCCCAAAGGGATAGGGGAAACGCTCGATTTCATCGGGGAAAACAGTGATATTATCACGTTCCATACGCCTCTTACAAAAGACGGTCGGCATCCTACCTATCACTTATGCGGCGAATCGTTTTTGTCGAAATGCAAACCGGGAGCTCTGATTATTAATGCGGCACGCGGCGGCGTTGTTGACGAGCAGGCGTTACTACGCAGCGGTCATCCTTTTATTTTGGACACATGGGAGAATGAACCGGACATCCACCCCGAAGTGGTGCAGAAGGCGTATCGTGCGTCCATGCATATCGCCGGGTACTCCGTTCAAGGAAAAAAGAACGCTTCGCAAGCATGTTTGGACGCTATTTCGCAAGAATTTTGCCTTCCGATTTTGAAATGTGATAAATTTTTAGTACCTTTGCAGCCGATTTCGGGAGATAATGCTCCCGGATGGCTTGGGCGCATTACCGATCAGTTGAAAAAGGCACCGCAAGAATTTGAACAATTACGCAAACAATATAAACTACGATAAATGGCAAATTTTCAAAAACTTACCCCTCGTTCAGAGGATTATTCAAAGTGGTACAATGAACTTGTAGTAAAAGCCGATCTCGCCGAGCAGAGCGCGGTGCGCGGCTGTATGGTAATCAAGCCATACGGCTATGCTATATGGGAAACTATTCAGGCTGAGTTGGATCGTCGTTTCAAAGAGAAAGGCGTAAAGAATGCCTATTTCCCCTTGCTGATTCCGAAATCGTTTTTGAGCCGTGAGGCAGAGCATGTCGAGGGCTTTGCCAAGGAATGCGCCGTGGTAACACACCATCGTCTGATGAATGACCCGAACGGTAAGGGTGTGGTTGTCGACCCGCAGGCTAAACTGGAAGAAGAACTGATTATCCGCCCGACATCGGAAACAATCATCTGGAGTACGTACAAGAACTGGATTTCTTCGTATCGCGACCTGCCTATTCTCTGCAACCAATGGTGCAACGTGATGCGCTGGGAGATGAGAACCCGTCTGTTCCTGCGCACAGCCGAGTTCCTTTGGCAGGAGGGGCACACGGCGCACGCCACCAAAGAGGAGGCAGAGGACTATGCACGCCAAATGCTTGACGTATATGCCGATTTCGCCCAGAACGTAATGGCTATCCCGGTGGTAAAAGGAGTGAAGTCTCCGAACGAGCGTTTTGCCGGTGCACTCAATACGTACTGTATCGAAGCGATGATGCAGGACGGCAAGGCGCTGCAAGCGGGTACAAGCCATTTCCTCGGGCAGAATTTTGCAAAGAGTTTTGATGTCCAATTCCTGACCAAGGAGAATAAATACGAGTACGTATGGGCAACCAGTTGGGGAGTTTCCACACGTCTGATGGGCGCGCTGATTATGACCCACAGCGATGATAACGGGCTTGTTCTCCCGCCACATTTAGCACCGATACAAGTGGTTATTGTGCCAATTTTCAAGAAACAGGACGACTTGGAAAAACTGCTCGTCAAACTGAACCCCATTGCCGACCAACTCAAGGCACTCGGTATCCGCGTCAAAGTGGATACCGACGAAAAATACACACCGGGCTATAAGTTCGCCGATTATGAATTGAAAGGCGTGCCTGTCCGTTTGGCTATGGGTGGTCGCGATTTGGAGAACGGAACGATTGAGATTGCGCGCCGTGACACTCAAACAAAAGAGACGATTAGTCTCGATGGAATCGTGGAAAAAGTACAAAAACTATTGGAAGAAATACAGACTAACCTGCTTCAAAAAGCACTTGATTTCCGAATTGCCAATACGCGTGAAGTGAACAGTTACGAGGAGTTCAAAGAGGAGTTGAAGAAAGGCGGCTTCTTGCTGGCTCATTGGGACGGGACTGCGGAAACAGAGCAGCGTATCAAGGACGATACAAAAGCAACGATCCGCTGTATTCCGTTGGCAGATCTGCCGGGACATCATAACGAGCCCGGCAAGTGTATCCTGACAGGAAAACCATCTGCCGGACGCGTGATTTTCGCACTCAATTATTAGGTTTGGCATACTGTTTGCAAGTAGCCTATTGATATGAAACGACTACTGCACATAATACTGATTACTCTTCTCCTCTTTTCCCTCTCCTTTGAGGGAATGGCCGGAGAAGGGTTTTCTCGTAATTATATGGATTCCTGCATGATACGCGTAGAGAATGGCGATACGCTGTATATGGCATGGCTGCATGAGGTGTGGGTTTATCCGCCGATGCGGTTCAAGAACAAAAAGCAGGAGCGTTTTTATTGGCGCACCGTGCGGGACGTCAAGAAATGTATGCCGTATGCCAAGATGATTGCCAAGGATATCGAGTATGCTGATGCAGAGTTAGCCAAACTGCCGGACAAGAAAGCGCAGAAAAAGTGGTGGAGATCTTTCGAACGCCAGCTATTCAAAAAATATGAGAAGGATTTCCGCGGAATGTATGCTAGTCAGGGACGGATGCTAATGCTCTTATTGGACCGCGAAACGGATAAGACGGGATACGACCTAATCAAACAATACAAGAGCAAGGCAGCAGCCAACTGGTGGCAGTTTATCGCCAAGTTATTCAAGAACGACCTAAAGGAAGAGTATGATGCGACAGATAAAGACCGCATTACCGAACGGGTCATCAATCTTGTCGAAGCGGGGCAATTATAGCAAAATAATGGTAAAAAATCGTTTTATATTTGCATATATCGAAAAATTATTGTAATTTTGCAGCCGATTTCGAGTAATCGCCGCGATGTTGGAATAGGTAGACAAGAAAGACTTAAAATCTTTTGCCCAGTGATGGGCGTGCCGGTTCGACCCCGGCTCGCGGTACAACAGGTTGTGGAGCAATCCGCAGCCTGTTCTTTTTGTAACACAAGGACACCCGCATGAGCGGATTTTCTTTGGTTGCCACGTTGGTGGTGGCTATTGGTAGTAGGTATATCGTAAGAGGTCGCGTGATGCTCGAAACCATCTTACGAGAACAATCAGCTTACGTCTTGGAAAGACTGCAAAATGTATCAATTCAACGGCAAAAGAATCGAATAAAAAAATCGCCCCGAAGAGCGATTTTTTTATGTACGATGTACCAATAGGATTAGTTAATCTCAGCGCGCTCCATAGCGTCCTTGTAGTACTTCTGATCAACGAAGACATCCTCCTTATACGGGTTGATATGACGTTTCTTTGCCTGATACATGATATAACCA
>JAGKVE010000104.1 GCA_021152555.1 Bacteroidia bacterium
AGGGTAGTGATAGCAAGGTGTAATCCTGCTATGAGCATGAATGACATTTAGATGACGGAAAGCTTGCTTGCCGGCCGGCGAAAGGGCATTTACGCTCAGACCGCGTAGGCCGATAGGCCTTACGGTCGTACTACCCGAACCATGGTGCTGCGCGTTTTCTAAAGAGGAGCAACGCGACGAGGTTTTTCGGTTTACTTAGAATACCAATAACTGGCCGTCTGAGTAGTGGAATCGTTCGATTTGTGCGCGGCGCTCGGTGCCGAAATTGACAAGGATGGCAATCGGCCAACCGGTTGCACGGAGATAACCAAACGTCTGGTAATGCTCTTTCTCGGTAAGTACCGTCAGCGCTTTGCATTCAACGATGATATTGCCGACAGGCGATTCTACTACCAAGTCCATCTTGAGGAATGCCTCTAAAGGCTCGCCATTGAATAGCGGATGATACCTCTTCTCTTTATGGAAGGTAAGACCCTTGGCTTTCAGTTGTTTCGCCAATGCCTCTTGGTAGATATATTCCGGCAGACCGCCGCCCAATTGTTTGTAGACCTCATGGATACAACCGATTACATCATATGATGCTTGTACCAATTGTTGGCGTTTCGGTTCCGGCACTTGTTGCAGCCGTTCCGGTTTTTGCGGAAGAAAAGAACGTAATTCCTCTTGTGTCATAGTATTGAATATTGAAATATGATGCAAAAGTACAATATTTTTTTGAATTAAACAAATGAATAGGGGAAAATATATCATGTATTAATCGAAAACGCGCGTCCTTGACGCTTTAAGAAAACCTCCGTCATGTTGCGAGAATGAGGTCTTGCGACCCTCGTGTCAGCAATGTATTAGCTGCTCGTATGCAAGCATCCGGACATCTAATCCCCTGCTTCCACACGCAATATGGATTGCTGCATTCTCTGCAGCCATGCCGGAGTTAGAAAACAAAAGAAAACTGTGAGCGGATGCGAACGATTACTAATACGTTCTACTCTGTTGTTTTCGACCGTTTTTTAGAAGCAGCAGGAAGGTTAGGGTAGTGATAGCAAGGTGTAATCCTGCTATGAGCATGAATGACATTTAGATGACGGAAAGCTTGCTTGCCGGCCGATAAAAGAAAGTAACCAAAGAAAATTAAAAAGAAAAAGTCCGACCAGTCCATAGCGTAAGCTGTTATATACGCTTGCGCATGGTCAGTCGGTCGGACAAAAAATATAATTATATGAAGAAACCATCATTTATCGAATTTTGGCATACCTATGCCCCGCAAAAACAGTATCACAATCGTTTTATCGCCTGTAGCAAACTGTGGGAGAGTATGAGCGATACCGTTTGCGCTCAGATCCTTGCTGAGTTGCAGAAAGAAGCAGGTGCGCAGTCGCATGAGAAGAATCCGTATTTCTATCTCACGGATTGGCAACCGCCGCAACCTCACTGGTTGTCTCCACGGGAAGTGGGCCACCTCTTGGCGCAACATGTCCGACTGGCGGTCTGTCGAAACCCACAAACCAACACCTTCGGAACAGTGACGCTTTCTGAGGCTAACGTACATAGATTAGAGGTGCACCATCTGATGTAATTCTATTCATTCTCGCGACCACCTCACGACCATCTCGCGACCTGGAGCATCCGTCTAACCACCACCAAAATCCCGGAACGCTTATGAAGATTATTCCAATATTACCCATAGATACGTTCTATGGCCGACTCAATAACCATGGGAAATACTATTTCCGCCGCTCTAAAAACGGAGATATCTATGCCTGTCGGTGTCCTGACCGCTCTAAGCATCACAAAACTGAAGCAGAAGCCGCGAACCAGCGTCTTTTTGCTGCCACATGGGGCAAACGATATAAAAAATAATGTTTAACTTTCAAAAACAATGAAATTATGTGTTTAGTAACACCTTCAATGGGGATTAAAAGCATCTCCGGAAAAATGGGAAATGTATGTTTCCGAACGATGAAAGCAACCGGCAAAATCTACATGAACGCTTTACCGAGCGGTCGTAAGACCCCAATAAGACCGCAGGAGGTTCGGAATAGGGAGAAGTTCGGTGCGCGTGCAAGACTGGTCGCACAGATGCTGCGCGAGGGCTCGGAATTGCCGGCTAAACAGCTCTGGAAATTAGCAAAAGTAGCATTATGAGATCAATGCTGAAAAGCGAGTTGGCGGCTGCGGCGGGAGTGTCAAGGGATACCTTCCGCCGATGGCTGCAGAGCGACAGGGATTACCTGCAGAGTCTGGGGTTGAAACCGAAGGCGAAGATGCTGCCGCCGAGGGTAGTAAACTATCTTATTGACAAATATTGCATCGATTTGTAGCAGAAAGTGGCAGAAAGGCGCAACGCGGTTCTTCTAACCCCTTACCTTTGTCGTCGGAAGCGGCGATTAACGATTAAGTTACTGCGTAACAAATGTAGTTATCGTGCTTCCTCCTCTTCCCACAGATTAGAAATCTGCGGGAGCCCTAAAAAGGGCCCCATCTTAATAAACATTGAAAGTATGTATCTGAAATTTATCCGACATCATCAACTCGGCAGGAACATAAGCCGCGGGAAACTCTATACCGTTCACTTTCAGCCCAATGAGAAGGGCGGGTATAATGAAACCCTGACACCCATCTGCGACGCGTATGAGTTACCTCACGGCGATGTTTACCCGCTGCCGCTTATCTATCCGGCAGAAGTCAGACGTGTGAAGGGCCACATGCGCCTGGCTTTCGGCAGAGGAGACCGATACTCTTTGCTGCATCTTATTGACCGCGATGCGCGCAATCCGTTTTTTACGGAACTGCTCCGCGCTCTGCGCGACCATGAAGATGTTCGCATCGAGATTGGCAATGAACATTATTAACTTTTTAAACCTTAATTGCAAATGGCATTTATCAAACCCATGGCTCTCATAGAGAGCATGAAGAAGAAAGTATGTATGCACAGCGATGTGTACTTCCGCACGAACAAGCAGACCGGTGCAACCTACACCGGCAAACTCTGCTATCCGTCCACGAAGGCACCGTCCGCTGCGCAAATCGCTGCGAAGGCACGTTTTGCCAAGGTTGTAGCAGCTATACGCGCTATCCTTGCCGACCCCACGGAGAAGGCCAAACTGCTGGCAGAGTACAAATCCCAAACCCGGTATGGTTCGCTCTTCGGCTACGCGATGCACAAGCTGAACGGCAACTACGACGAGAACGGCGATCCCGCTTGATCTATGACTCGCGTGACTCGCAACGCGGTAGCTCGATTACGCTACGTCATGATCTACGCTCTCCCCACCGGGTGCACTTCGTTAGCGCCCGTCGTGGACCCCTTTAATTTATAAAAAAATATTATGAGAAAAATTCTAATTGTAAGTATCTTAGGAGTCTGTGTCGTCCTATGGTTCGAGGCCTGTAATGTCACGCGGACTATTACCAACCAGTCGGAGTACTACCAGCGCGGCGACACCTCCGTCATCATCCAGACCAAGACCGTCGAGACGTACGATGCGAGTAAAAAACTGATGTATTGAAACGGCCAAAGGCCGTTGACCGACCGAAGGTCTGTAGGACCGCTACGCTGTAGGACCGCTGCGCTGTAAGACCACTGCGTTGTAGGA
>JAGKVE010000061.1 GCA_021152555.1 Bacteroidia bacterium
ATTGAGAATAATGATTTAGGGTCTGCTTCATAAAACTGAAATCTTAAAATTTGACACTTTTTATTCGTTTTATGAGTAAACCTATTTCAGTATAAGACAACACAATCCAACTGCCCTATGTCTAAAGTCATTCCAAGTATTGAATTCGATTCGTTCAGCGGCAAGCTGAGCCGGAAAAGCCGTATCGTTCTGCGTACGCGGAACGGCCAAACCCATGCTTACGCGCTGGACAACCCTTTCCGCGGCACAGCCTCAGCGGAACAGGGAGCGACACGTTCCACCTTCGGCATGGCTGTCAAACAAGCCTCAGCCATTCTGAAAGACCCTGCCCTGCGTGCAGAGTGGGAAAAGCGTTATGCGGACTACCGCAAGCATTTCCGCCACCATGCCCCGACGCCCGAAAATCCCAAGCCGAACAACCATTTCTGCACCACTCTCCGCGGCTTCATCATCTCCACCCTGAAGGCTGCAAATTAATGGAATATATCTTGCCTTTTGCTTATAAGTCTTCTTTTTTTATGCGGGATATCATCCCGTTTCTATGTCCATTGTGCCGGATGTCATCCGCTGATTTTTAGAGAAAATCCCCTTTCCCGTATTTTTCCATCCTCATAAATTTGCATATATCAAAAAAAAATTGTACCTTTGTGCCCGAAATTGTTACCTTAGGAAAAATGTGCTTATATGCCTAAAAAGAGAAACGAAAATATTATTGAGCAAAATACCCCTGCCGGGGAGTTTAAATCCATAGATTTCGACAAAAAACGCACAAGCCCCTTATGAACACTATGAAAGAAAACCAACACATAGAATTCAAACAGTCTTGGCGGGATGAATATCTGCAATATATTTGCGGCTTTGCGAACGCGCAAGGCGGCACATTATATATCGGTATTGACGACAAGGGAGAGGTTTGCGGTATTAAGAATGCACATTCATTATTGGAAAATCTCCCGAATCAGATTAATCAAACGATGGGATTGTTAGCTCAGGTCGACTTGCATGTTGATGAGGAAAAAGAATATATCTCTATTCATGTAGAACCGAGCGACCAAGCCATCTCATATCGTGGCAAGTTTTATTACCGCTCCGGCTCCACCTTGCAGGAAATGAACGGAGTAGCCTTGACTGATTTCCTTTTCAGGAAAAACAACACCACATGGGACCAATCTATCGTGGAAGAAGCCACATTGAATGAATTGGATACAGAATCCGTTGATTATTTCGTGCGCAAAGCAGTTGATGCACAACGATTGGATGCAAGCGTGAGAGAATTGTCTCATATACAACTGCTCCGCAAGCTCAAACTGGTCAATCACGAGGATCAACTGACGATGGCGGCACTACTGTTGTTTGGTAAAGATATTGAGAAATGGAACCTGATGGCATCTTTCCGAATCGGACGTTTTCAGCAATCACAAGCCAATCTTCTGTTTCAGGACAATATCGTTTGCCCGCTTATCCACATGCCGGAAAGAGTATTATGGACGTTGCGCTCACGTTACCTCGTTGCGCCTATCCATTATGAGGGTCTGCAGCGTGTAGAACCGCTAGAGATACCAGAAGATGCTTTGCGAGAAATGGTTTGTAATGCTATCGTGCACAAGAACTATTTGGGTCCGCATATCCAGATGCGGGTTTGGGATGATAAAATAGAATTGTGGAACTTTGGCGAGCTTCCGTATAACTATACGATAGAAAAACTGCTGCAGACGCATGAGTCTTATCCGCGTAATCCATTGATTGCGCAAATCTTCTATTTGGCTGGTCTTATTGAGCAGTGGGGACGAGGCTATGAAAAAATCCACGATGCTTTTGTCCGGGAACATCTGATGCAACCTACGTTTGAACAAGCCCGTGGTGGCATCTTGGTCACCATCCCTCGTGAAAAGTTTATTGCTATACAAACCGGCAAATCAATTGGAACAGAAACAGCTACGGCACAAGATAACCAGACCTCACAGAAAAGTGTACAGAAAAGTGTACAGAAGAGTACAGAGAAACAACAAGCCATTTATGATCTTATAAAAAATAAAGGCTCACTTGAGCCATTAAATGAGCCATTAAATGAGCTATTAAATACGGAACGCATAGCTTTATTACTTGACATTCCTTATTCTACCGCTAAACGAATTGTAAAGGATTTAGAGAAAAAAGGTCTCATTGTACGTGTTGGCTCAAAGAAGAATGGTCATTGGGAAATTTTGTCGTAGAAAATGGACATCCTCCGTATCACACATAGCGATTTTACATTGACCTTCGAGTGCAACTCGCTCCAACGGGTTTGGGAGAAAGGTTGCCAGAGACTCGGAGCGCACCGGCTAACCTCCACTTATACGTGGTCGGACGAATGTTCTGTGGAGCGGACGGATGAATACGAACGGAAGACTGCTGCTATTACCCAGGATGCCACGAACCAGGAAGCCTATTTCTTTGAGCAGACCGATTATAGCATCTGGATTGAGTTCAAGGATGGCACTACCGAGGCGGAATTAGATACGCCACGCCAAGATGTGAACGAACGGTTCTCCTGGAAGAAAGCACAGCGTATCCTAATGGGTTTCATCAATTACGGCAATGAGATCGGCCGCGCGGATTTCCCGATACAATATACACGGAATGGCGAGAAGAAACGCTTTGTGTTCTCGTACGATGTGCTTTCCGCCAAACTCGATTACCACCACGATTGGAAAATCATCCTCCGCGACATTGAGTCCGAGTACCGGATGTTGTCACTGGACTACCTCCGCAAAACATATCACGGTATCTCCGAAGGAGAAGGCGAGTCGTTTGACCTGATCTGGTGGAATATCTTCCGCAGCCTGCAGGATCAGTATATACGCGCGTGCAGAAATATTATAGAACGCCCGCGTCACCGCTTGCGCGCGATAAATACGTATAAACGCGCTGACCAGATCAAACGGTTTACTCCTGTTCTGGAGCAGCAGTTTGCAGAACACCGGACAGAAGAGAGACATCTCTACTATGTGGAAGAACAACAGACTTCCCATAACACGTTGGAGAACCGCTTCCTCAAATACACATTAGGCATCATAGAGAAACATTACCGCTCGCTTGCTGACCGGATATTGTCTGATTTGGCATACCAGATTGCGGACGGTGAGAAGGAACATATCCGCCGGACCAGAGATGAATTACAACACCTTGTGCGCAATCCTTTCTTCCGCACTATCGGCAAATTCGAAGGTCTGAAACAGGAGTCACTGGTATTGCAACGCGACGTGAACTACTCCAATGTCTTCCGCACATATATCATTCTGCGCAAGTCCTTCAATCTCAACGACGGCTTGTACAGGATGGAGACCAAAGATATTGCTACGTTGTATGAAATATGGTGTTTCATACAGGTCGAGAAAGTGGTAAAGGAATTGTTCGGCGGCTCAGTCTCCGTAGAGCACCCCAGCCGACCGGAGATGAACGGACTCTTTACCCGTGACCTGAAATGGGGCGAGCAATCCAAGATCGTCTTCAAGCAAGGTGATATCACTTTAGCCGAACTATTCTACAATCCGCAACACGGCGATTCCGTCAATGGTCTGAAGGGCATTCAAGGGCTGCGGACATATACTGTTCCGCAACGTCCGGATATTGTGCTGCAACTAACTAAAGACGACCTGCAGCGAGGTATGCAGATGACATATCTCTTTGATGCCAAATACAGGGTCGAGGTGGCTCCTAATGGCGTAGAGATGCCTCCACAAGACACCATCAACCAGATGCACCGTTACCGGGACGCTATCTACTACAAACGCGCGGAAGGAGAGCCAAAGAAAGAAGTGCTCGGTGGATACATCTTATTCCCCGGCAACATGTCTGACTCCGACAAATACCGCCGTTCCGTGGATGAAGTCAATATCGGTGCATTTCCGATGCAACCGGGTGATCAGGCACATGCAATGCTCAAATCGTTTATCAGGGACCTCATGCAGCGGAATGCCGTGCAAATCATCGAACAAGTCATTCCGCAGAAAGGCACTTTTGTGGAAGTAGGCAACCGCGTACTGATAGGAGTGGTCAAACCCAGTACCAGAGCCGGATATTACGAAGCCTTTGAGAACAGCAATGCAGAACTCTATTATACCGGCGTACAATTCCCGACAACAGTCTCCTTGCACGACTTGCATTTCTTTATACCGTACATGAAGAACAAAGGCATCCGCGATGTGTACGAGGTAATCAAAGTGCGTACCACAACAAGCAAAGAGGCACACCAAGTTCCTACTGATCCGGACAACGATATGCGCATAGCGTTCCAACTGAAATTCCATCACCGCCTGTATAGCGACTTCCGCATGATTGACCATACGCAATGGAAAGAACATACTTTTATTGACACTACGTTCGGAGAAATAGACTCTTTATTGATAGACTAATATGCCCGACATTCTGACATGGTTAGAGCTGGTAGGGTGAAAGAGAAAGAGAATATCAACATATTAACACACATATAATATATGGCATTACCTATTAATATCAATGATTTGTTGAACAAGAACAAAGTAGAATCCAACCGAATCGAATTTAAGAAAAGCTGGAATCCTGTATCTGTGTATCATAGCATATGTGCCTTTGCCAATGATTTTGACAACATAGGAGGAGGCTATATCCTTATTGGTGTGGAAGAAGAAAACGGTATTGCCAAACGCCCTGTATGCGGTTTGCCTACAGAACAACTGGATGCAATACAACGAGAAATAATCGGTTACAATAATCTCATTGATCCATATTATGCACCGCGCTTGTCTGTAGAAGATGTTGATGGTAAACAGATTCTTGTGATATGGGCACCAAGCGGACAAGACAGACCCTATGCCGCGCCTCACGATGTGACAGCAAAGCTAAAGAAACCAATATACTATATCCGTTACGGAACCTCCTCCATTGAGGCGAAAGGCGAACAGCTGGATGAACTACGGGATATGGCAAACCGGGTACCATTTGATGACCGGGGAAATCCTGCCATACAATTGAAAGATATATCTACTACTCTTCTTAGAGATTATCTGGTACAAATCAATAGCCGTTTGGCAAATGAGAATATAACAGATAACCTGCCTTCCATATTGGAACAAATGAATTTGCTGGATGGACCTTCTGAGAAAAGAACCATCAAAAACGTAGCTGCTATGATGTTCTGCGATAACCCTGAGAAATTTTTCCCGGTTACACAAGTAGAAATAGTTACCTTTCCGGAAGGACGCGAAAGAAATCCCAACAATATCATTGAAGCTCCTGTCATTAAAGGACCTGTACCCGCCATGATACAAGCTGCTTTATCCTATTTACGGACAAATGTTATCAAAGAAAATGTTATCAAACAGAAAAATAATGAACGCTCCATCCGCTTCTACAATTTCCCTTATCAAGCATTGGAAGAAGCAGTAGTCAACGCTCTCTATCATCGGGATTACAAGGAACGCGAACCTGTAGAGATAACCATTGAACCCGACAAGATTTCTATATTAAGTTATTCAGGTCCGGATCGCTCCATCAGCATGGAGGCAATTCGTGAAGCTAAAGCCTTGCGTTCAAGACGTTACCGAAATCGTCGTTTAGGGGAGTTCTTAAAAGAGATAAATCTTACAGAGGGACGAGCTACCGGAATACCCACCATACAAACCGAACTTAAAAAGAATGGTTCACCTGCAGCAACAATAGAAACAGACGACATCCGTTCCTATTTCTTGATTGATATTCCATGTCATCCTGACTTTATATGGGAGAATGTTATCGAAGGTATAATGGAAAAAGATTTGACTACTCGCCAACAACAAATCATAGAATTGATTCATGATAACCAGCATATTACTTATGATGACTTAGCTGTAAGTTTGAAAGTGAGTAGGCAAACGATATTTAAGGAAATTACAATACTTCGCAAAAAAAATATAATTGAACATATTGGATCTCGACGTCGTGGAGACTGGATTATTATAAATCGTCATGAAATATTATAAGTTTACTATAGGTTTACTATAAAGTTTACTATAAAGTTTACCATAAAGTTTACTATTAAGTTTACTATTAAGTCCATGCCCGACATTCTGACACCCGCACAACGCCACCGCTGCATGTCGCATATACGCAGCAAGGCGACGAAGCCGGAGATAACGGTCCGGAAATGGCTGTGGGCGCACGGATACCGGTACAGGCTGAACGTCAAGAGCGTGCCGGGCAATCCGGACATAGTGATGCGCAGATACAGAACGGCTATTTTCGTCAACGGCTGTTTCTGGCACAGGCATGAAGGATGCAGACAGTTCGTACTGCCCAAGACCAACACCGCCTTCTGGCAGGCGAAAATCGACCGCAACCGCGAACGGGACCGACGGAACTACCAAATGCTGCTTGACGTCGGTTGGCAGGTAATCGTCATTTGGCAATGCAACTTAACAAAAGACAAACTCGAATCCACCATGCAGCAAGTAGCCGTCACCCTCAACCGCAATTTACTTGCTCTCGCGCAAAAAAAATAAAAAAAAGTTGCTTTTATAGTGATAGATTCGGACTCTTTTTTGACTTATATATGGAGGGGTATATAAACACAAATCCTTCAACGCTAAACACAACCGCACATGAACAAAACAACACATTTTGACCCTTGGCATGACAGGCACACAATCAGCTACCGCCGCCTGCTGGTCGGACTATACCGTGAGCATCTTTCCATGCAGTTCATGGCAGAAGAAATGGAAGTCTCCCTTCCTAATCTGTACAATCTGCACCGCCGTGCCCTTGCTTCCCTGAAAGCGCACATGACCAAGCCTCAAGCCTGAAAAACTATAACGATAACATACGGCAAAGAAATTGCCTTTTAACAAAGCAAACTAAATAAATATAAAATTATGGAATATGACCTTAGAGAGCCCTATGCTTACCTTTTGGAAGCAATGATTTTCGCCAAAGCGGCAGCTGAGAATGGCGGAAAAGTGGACATGTTGACTGTTGATTTCACCACCGAATTTGGTTATGGAGAAGGGGAGATGTTTTTCCAACATTTTCTCCCGCAGTTCGGCAAAACAGATGATTTTGCCATTAATGACGGCGAGAACGACCCCGAGAAATGGAAACCTGTATATTTTGAATTGAACGAACAGGGAAAGGAATTGGCAAAACTGGCTTTATTGGTAGATAAGACCTTCAAAAACAAAATCTTATCGGATTTAGATATATACGCCATAGTTGACAAATACGAGAGTCATAAATACTAATAACAGAACCCACCATGCAGCAAGTCGCCGTCACCCTCAACCGCAATTCACTTCCCCTCGCACACAAAAGATAAAGAACATGAAGGGGTATATAAACACTACATTTCTATGAACAATACCGAATACAGTATACCAAAACAACTAAAATACCCGATACAATGAAACGACTATTCTTTCTTTTCGCCGTTGCGATAGTGGCAACAGGAGCAATGGCACAAGGACCTCAAGGTTCGCGCGGGCATCATAACGACCGGCACGGACATGGCGACTCGCACCGCCGGCCACCGATGGAACAGCGGTATTATGACTGCGCATCTGCCGAACAGATGCAAGCGGTCATGGACGCACTCAACGGACAATCGTTTGACGACAAGAAACTGGAGATTGCCAAACTATGCGTCACCATCGGCTATTTCTGCACGGCGGACATGGCGCAGATGACAACTGTCTTCTCCTTCGACGACAAACGGCTGGAGTTCCTCAAATACGCCTATCCGTACTGCCTCGACAAAGAGCAATACCCCACGCTGCGCGAGAGTTTCACGTTCAAGTCGAACTTCGACGCACTGCTGGACTATATCTACCCGAACATGCGGAAATAAGGCATAACAAAAACTGAATTATATGGCTATCAAGACAACCGAACTGAAACGCACCTCCGAGAGTTGGGACGGTGCGCTGCTGCCCGATTTTCCTGCGGGGCAACCCGAACTGCGGGTCCTGAGGCTGGACTTTCCCGTAGGCGCCAAGACCGGCTGGCACCATCATCCTGTCATCAACTACGGCATTGTTCAGCAAGGCGAACTGACTATCGTCTGTCAGGACGGCAGAGAGAAGACGTTTCATGAAGGCGAGGCGTTGGTAGAGGTAATCGGCACCGTCCATCGCGGCGAGAACAGAGGCGCCAAACCCGTCATCCTCAACATGTTCTATTTCTCATCCCCCGGCGCAGAGATAACTATCCAACACCCGGAACTGGAATAGAGGGCTACATCTTAGTAATGATATGTCTCAGAAGATACAGAAAACGAATGTGTGCAGGCTGTTAGACGCAGCAGGAATAGAGTATGCGGTAATCGAATACGCGGTGGATGAGAGTGACCTGAGTGCCGTGCATGTGGCGGATGAGTTAGGCGAAGATGTAGATACCGTATTCAAGACAATCGTGTTGGAGGGCGACAAAACAAAGCATTTTGTATGCGTAGTACCCGGTGCGTGCGAGGTCGATTTGAAGAAAGCGGCACGCGCCAGCGGGAACAAGTCCTGCAAACCTATTGCGCAGAAAGAATTGCTGCCGCTAACAGGTTACATACGCGGCGGTTGCTGCCCCATAGGGATGAAGAAACCGTTCCCGACATATATCGACGAGACCTGCCTGCTGAGCGAGAAGATTTATATCTCCGCCGGTCAGCGCGGTATGCAACTCCGGCTTAATCCGCAGGACCTGATAGACTATGTCCATGCCACTACAGCAGATTTAATCTAAGTAGCACAAAAACGAAGCAAAAAAATACTTGTTTATGAAGAAAAAGAAACTGATTCCGATAGTGATTACGGCAATCATGTGGATAATACCTATGTCGGCGGCTGCGTCAGGTAGTCCACTAATATGTGCTGGTTGCAGAGCGGAACAGTTATATTGACCGTGCCAAAGAAGTTGTTTATAATGCGCTGAATGCCGCCGGCATTACAATACCATTCCCGCAATGCGATGTGCATATCATAAAGGAATAGTTCTGCTCATTCTGTTCGTTCTTGCAGATACAGCAACCATCTCAGCAGATCCTCTGCAGATTGTAAGTTATAATGTGGAGAACCTGTTTCACCCGAAACACGACAGTGTGGCAATAGATAGCGCGTGGGTGGAAAAAGACGATTATGAATGGACGCCGGAGGGCGAAAGAAGATGGAGTTACACGAGGTATTACCGCAAAGTGGAGAATATAGCCCGCGTGCTGACGAATATCGGCGAATGGGATGGTGTAGATATAGTAGGTCTGCAAGAGGTGGAGAACGCTGCATGCCTGCGCAAACTATGCTACACGCTGCGGCGAGGGGAATACGATTTTGTGCATTACGAGAGCCCTGACCCGCGAGGAATAGACGTGGCGTTGGTTTATAAGAAAGCACGAGTGGATACTCTTAATAGCAAACCCCTCCCGGTGGAAGTTCTACGGACGGCCACCGGCAGTCCGATCGAGCAGAGCTCTTCACCCGCTCAAGGGAGGGAGTCAAGGGAGGAGAAACTGGTAACCCGCGACATTTTATATGTCTGCGCACGAGTGGACAAGAAGGACACTTTGCATCTGTTTGTTTGCCACTTGCCGAGCCGGCGCGGAGGTGCCGCCGAGACCGAATGGAAAAGAGAAGCGGTGAAGAAGATTTTGCAAGGCGCGGTGGATAGTGTTCTGGCGATTGAGCCACAGGCAAAAATCGTTATCATGGGCGATTTCAACGGAGAACCTAAAGAGGACTTGAGCGGTTTGAGAAACAGGATGGTAGTCGAAAGTCAAAAGTCGAAAGTCGAAAGCCATGGCACGCATAAGTATCATGGACGGTGGAGTTGTCTGGACCAGTTCTATACCTCGCCGGCGCTGGACAGCCTCAGCACGGTGAGGATTTATGATGCAGAATGGGTCCAAGAACCGGATGAGAAATATCTCGGTCTCAGACCCAAACGCACCTTCAATGGTTACAGGTATCAGAAAGACGGCTTCTCGGACCACCTTCCTATCGTACTTACAACATCGCTTTGATACTTACTTTCGCCCAGGCTCCGGGTTGGAGGATACCGCCGTAGTCGTAATAGCGTGTGTTGGTCATGTTCGTACAGTCGGCAGAGACACGCAGATACTTGTTCTGCCAGAAAATCGATCCGTCCAGCAGCCAGACTGGCTGATAGTCCGCTACGGCTCCTTCGGCATTGTTATACTGTCCTTCACGTTTTTGGAAACGAACCGTCCATGAAGCACCCAACCCCTTGTATATGCCATGCTCCAGATGGATGGACAGCTTATGGCTGAGGTAATCTAAATAGCGCGAACCGGACTCTTTGAGATTCAGATCCAAGTAGGTATAAGCGTAATCTACCGACACGCACCGCAGCCATTCGTTAAGCCTGTAAGCCACACTCAGTTCTACACCCGTAGCATTCACCTGCTGCTGGTTCTCGGCATGGTACGGACGCTTGGTATCGGTCGGCACATATACCCAGTCGATGATATTCTTTCCCCACCGGTAATACCAGTCTGCAGACCAAGAGAAAGAGCCTCCCCGGCCCCCCAACCCCCTGAAGGGGGAGATGTTTCCCTTATACCCGACCGATAGCAGCCACGCCTCTTCGGGTTTGAGGTTTCGGTTACCGAGTTGGTTTCCGGCATTATAATAGAGGTCTGTGAAAGTCGGCATACGCAGCGACCTGTTGGCGTTGGCATAAAGCGTACCGGCTTTCTCGAAGGTATAACCGATATTGGCACCGCCACCCAAATGATGGCCGAACCGGGTGTTATATGTACCGTTTATGCCGATGGATGCGGCAAAACCTGCATAATAGAACGTCTGCTCGGCGTAGTAATTGGCATGAAACCTATTGCCTCCTTTAACAAGATTGAGAACACGCACATCGGACAATGGAAAATCTGCCACATTGGGCATTTGTCCGCTTGGGTTAATCGTGTCACCAAGGTTAGTGGAATGCATGTTTTCGTTTCTCACGCCAACACCGAAAGAGGTGGTACCAATTCGCGAAGCATAGTGTGCGGCGATGGAGGCTGAGGCTGTCTGTGCAAAATGGAAATTGCCGTACAACCGCTGTCCTCGATGCCATTCATAGCGGTCGTAGTTAGCGCGGTAAGCAGCCTGTGCGTCCAGCCGCCATTTGCCCCAATGATGCTCGTATTTGGCGGAAGCAAAAGCGGTACGGGTTGCGTCAAACTGGTCTTGCGAACCGAAACCGTACCCCATACCAAGACCTGCATCTTTCCATTGCGCGCCGGCTTGCACGTCCAACCCTCTCCAACGGGTCTGGAAATAGAGGTTGGCTAACTTGAAATCACTGTTCCTGCACGCCGTCGCCTCTTTCTCAGTGGGATTAGGCGCATAGTAGCCGTCCCCACGGCTGTACTCGGCGGAGAGATTGATAACCC
>JAGKVE010000105.1 GCA_021152555.1 Bacteroidia bacterium
TTATCCTCGTAAACTACTTATCGCTGCCCTAAAAAAAGCGCTCAATGCACGCTCCATTAAGATAGTGCATTGGGATAAGTCTGACATCTATGGCCATGTTGATGGGATGATGGCGATAGCTGACGATGGCTCGCTTATTACCGACCTTAGTTGGGAATACCTCAATTTCCTCCGCGTCGGAAACAAGATTTTCATGGCGCAACTCGGTAAACCATCTGACGCGCCAGCAGTCAAACGCATTCAGGAGGCATTCCCGGACTGTGAGATTTATCCTATTAAATACGCGCAGTCGCTCACGCGTCTTGGTGGAGGACTGCATTGCGCGACTTGGAACACCTTGGAACACGGTTATCAAAATGCAAAGTATTTTAAGCCTTCCAAGCGGCATCCGTTCAATCCTTTTGATGACGATGCATTTACGGAAGAACGGTTGCGCGCAGTCCTGGAGTATGACTTAAAACGACAGTTGTCTGACGATGAATGGGAGGCCATCGACAAACCTTTCTTTATGTATTGGAATGACTTATATCTTCTTGATAAAGTCTTCTCTCCCAACGACATGTTTGATGCGATAAAGAAAGGTTTAGAGACGAAAAATAGTCCGTATTTCCGTTCTGATAAGGAGTTGACTGATGTTGTCGATAATCTTATTACATACATGATGCATGTGCCAAAACTCATCCTTCCAGATAATACTGAATACAATCCCAAGGCAGTGTACATCCCTTCAAAAGTAATGTACGTTCATTTCAAAGATACTGTTGCTCGGCTTACATCTTTTAATATTGAATACGAGCATCAGACGAAAGATATTTATGATGAAATCGGTTATACCGAGCAGGTCGAGAAAGAAGTCACCGAAGCCGCCCAACGTAAGGACGGAACGGTTTATGTCCTGAAGTATCGACATTGCGATAAGCGTAGGATTTGCCCTTATCGCTATACATTAGTAGCCAGCGTAGGATGGAAGAAGCACGTGCGTGTCATCTTCTATGATGACGCACCTATTGTTGATCTTCCGATAGTCGATTATTTCAAGGATGTTATCGCAGGCATTAACTTCTTTGATAACTTTCGCGAAGGCAATGGTGTTTTCTATGATGAGACCGACGAGCCCTTTTAGTCTCAAACCCGAATACGTCGATGAGATGACTGTCGATGCCGAAACTGAAATCAAACACAAAGCCGGTTGTGTTTGGAAACTCCTTGGCTCTTGCTATACCCAAGTCCAACTAGAAAGGTACTGCACACTATATGGAATCACTACCGATCAAGCTCTGCAGTGGAAAAATTATTGGATATAACTTGCATATCTCAATAAAAAGCAGTACCTTTGCATAGTGTTTGCAACAGAAGTATGAATATACACAGGCAGACATCTATTGTATAAACGCTGTTTATGTAAGTATGTAGAGACTGCTGACTCGTGTCGAGCCGGCAGTTTTCTTTCATATCTACCTACGGTCTACCACTTTCTGCAACGTTTGTTCGCCCTTCGTCGGAAACGACAATCCATGATTAAGTTGCCCTGCAACAAATGTAATGGTTGTGTTTCCTCCTCTTCCCACAGATTAAAATCTGCGGGAGCCCTAATAATGCAGCTGCGCACTTCACTCTACCTGCCGGTGGCTGCATCTACCTCCGGTGGGTGACTACAGCCCTTTGCTGTACCTGCTGACATATACACCCTGCGAGCGTCCGGCTTGACCTCCCTAGAACCAAACGCTGTTATTTCTTTTTCTTTTTTGCTTGTCATTTGAGGGCTTGGTTTTTCGCCCTCGATACCGCAATTGTCTGCTATGCCAGTATATGTTTCTATACGAATACAATTGTCCGCAGCAGATCCGCGTTTATCTGATACAATCCTTTCCGGTGCAAAGTTAGTTACCGCTACGTTGATTTGAAAGGTCGGAGCACGTTTCGCCGTTCCGATTGTCACTAAAAAAATCTCCACGCAGTATTCCGGCGCAAGACCTCCCTTTGGTCACTTCTTGCGCCGATGGTAGTATTTTGTTACGAAAACCTTGCAAACACTCCCACGGAACACTTGTAAAGCACCGTAAAGGTTATATCAAACGCTAACTGCTTTATACATGAAGCGAAACAGGCGCACCGAGGAGTGTCCGGGGGACAGTCATCGGAGTAAGTGCGCCGCGCGAGTCCGCGGCAGCCCTCACTGCTGCAAGGACATAGAACTCCTTATAGGTTAAATTCTAAAACAATCCCTTCTTGGCGGAGGCCGCTCTTCCCGTTTCATCGGGACGACGCTCCGGGTATCGATTTCGAAAGCCGCTCAAACAACAATCAAAGTTTTGTAAAGGTTGCTCACCGCTCCAGCATTACCGCAAATGAAGAAAGCGATTTCGGAGATATTTACGAGGAATACGAAGATTTTGAGTACACGAGCCAAGTTTGGCACTAATTAACTAACATTTATAAACAATCAAAATTTTTAGCATTATGAACTACAGAGAACCATTAACGAAGAACGAAATCCGCGAACACGCTGCACACTATGAGAACAGCAATCCGGCAGTCTATTGTGGCACCTATGCCAAGTACAACAACGGCAGTCTTTACGGCATGTGGATTGATTTGTCCACCTTTGAGAACTACCACGATTTCATGGAGTTTTGCAACCGCTTGCACGCCAACGA
>JAGKVE010000106.1 GCA_021152555.1 Bacteroidia bacterium
CAACAAGATTGACCTGACGACCCAGGAGACCTTGGAGTCGCTTGTTTCATTCTGGCATAGCCAGTTACCGGAAGCGGAGATTTTCCCCATCTCTGCACAAGAACGTTTCGGTGTCCCGCAGCTCTTTGAAGCTATCAAACAGGCGTTGCCACCCGGACCTCCCTTCTTCCCGAAGGACCAACTGACTGATAAACCCGCACGGTTCTTCGTGGACGAAATCATCCGCGAGAAAATACTTCTCAACTATGATAAAGAAATACCATATTCCGTAGAAGTTGAAGTGGAGTCGTTCAAAGAAGAGGAGAAAATCATTCGCATCGACGCCGTGATTTTCTGCGAACGCGAATCGCAAAAGGGCATCCTGATCGGCAGAGCCGGTTCTGCTCTAAAAAGGGTGGGGTCGCAAGCCCGAAAAGATTTAGAAGAGTTTTTCCAGAAACAAGTGTTTTTACAACTCTTTGTCAAAGTCGATAAAGACTGGAGGTCGAATACCGGACGGCTTAAACACTACGGCTACGACCTTACATGATTAGATTTATTATACCATGAAAATACAATTTTTAGGCGCTACGCGTGAAGTAACAGGTAGCAAACATCTCATTACTACCGATTCAGGTCACACTATCTTGCTGGATTGCGGGATGTACCAAGGTAAGGGCATGGAGACTGATGCTGCTAATCGTGATCTGGGCTTTGACCCTGCTACGCTGGATTGCGTTGTACTTTCGCACGCTCATATAGATCATTCCGGACTTATTCCCTATATCGTTAAAATGGGCTTCAAGGGGGATATCTATTGTACACCTGCCACGCGTGACTTATGTTCCCTTATGCTTACCGATACGGCCTTTATTCAGGAGCAGGATGTGCGAACCTACAATAAAAAAATTGATAAGCAGAATCCTCATAAAGAGAAAGGTAAGAAATATAAGGTAGAACCGCTTTATAATCAGAATGATGTCAACCGCGCTATGCGCCATTTCGTAACCTATAGCTACGACCGCCGTTTCCGCCTTTTTGATGACGTACTGTTGACCTTTACCAATTCCGGTCATATGCTCGGGGGAGCAATCTGCTCGCTGGAGATATATGAGGAGGATAAATCGCAGACAGCTATCGGCAAACAGCAGACTAAACGATGGAAACGTTTGGCATACACCGGCGATATCGGACGCGCTAAATCTCATATACTTCCTTCTCCACAACTCTTTCCGCAGTGCGATTATCTTATCTGTGAATCTACCTATGGCGACCGCTTGCATGAGGACCCTATGGCTACCGAGGAACAACTACTCGGCGTGGTGGATGATACATGTGTCTATCGCAAAGGACAACTGCTGATTCCGTCTTTCTCTGTTGGTAGAACCCAGGAGATAGTCTACGTTCTCAATCAACTCTATAATGACGGTCGGTTGCCCCACATTCCTGTCTATGTAGATTCACCGATGTCCACAAATGCTACACAGATTTTCCGTATGTATCCTGAGGAATTGTCTGACGAGGTGCGTGATACTATGCGTTTTGATCCGGATCCTTTTGGATTTAATACATTGCGTTACATTACGGATATACGAGAATCGAAAGCATTGAATCATAAGGACGAACCTTGTATCATCATCTCTGCGTCCGGCATGCTGGAAGCAGGGCGTATCAAGCATCATGTGGCTAACCATATATCCGATCCGCGGTGTACGATTCTCATTGTCGGTTACTGCGAACCAACTACCCTTGGCGCGCGCATTCAGGAACCGGGACTCAAATGGATCTCAATATTTGGACAGGATCGTAAGATTAAAGCTCAAATAACCAAGATAGAGGGCTTTAGTGGACACGGCGATTACCATGAAATGATTGACTATATGACACGTAGTCTGCAGGTAGATAAGGTACAACGTATATTCGTTGTTCATGGTGATCTGACCGCTGCAGAAACCTATACGGAGCATCTTCGCGATGCAGGTTTTTGCAATATAACCATTCCGGAGAAAGGTGAACAAGTAGAATTATAAAATTATAAATCATTTGCGTACACGCGCGCGTTCATTATATATACGTACACGTGTAATGCCTCTTTCGTCTGAAAGGGGCATTTTTATATATGAAAAGGAAAGTTCTGGAAAAAATGAACAAAACGTCAAAAAATATATATGCTGATTTTCAGCTAATTATAAAGAAAATGCAAAAAAAATGCAAAAATATTTGGTCAGTTCAAAAATTTGTAGTACCTTTGCATCCGCTTTCGCTCAAAAACGGGGTTTGCCCTAAAGAGCGTAAGTAAAAACAGTGATCTTTGAAAGATTGTCTATTCATAACAAGATGTAGTACAAGAACTGAAAGAGAGTCGGTCTTGGTATTGGGTTAATTCTCAATTCTCAATTCTCAATTCTCAATTAAATTGGTTCCCGAATAAAATTCTACACTTGATAAATTCGATTATTCTGAGCTAACTTATAATTTCTTTTTACAACGAAGAGTTTGATCCTGGCTCAGGATGAACGCTAGCGACAGGCCTAACACATGCAAGTCGAGGGGCAGCGCGGGAGAAGCTTGCTTTTCCTGGCGGCGACCGGCGCACGGGTGCGTAACAGGTGTGCAATCTGTCC
>JAGKVE010000062.1 GCA_021152555.1 Bacteroidia bacterium
CTTTGATAGTAGGCATATCCAATTACCTCCTTCGGTGGTACTGTTTCTTACTATTATTATACGCTATTTCTCGTCAAAAATCAACCATTTGTTGTGACATAGCCATTTTTTATCTCCAGTACTCAATGCTGCAATTGGAACATTTGACAAGCGGAAACATATAATAACTATATTAATTTTTGGTTTCGTGACCCTTTATATGGGGTATTGTCGAGAAACTGGAGAAGATACATGGGGTACATCGTTGTCGCATTTCTTGTGGCTGTATCTAATTGCAAGGTATATCAAACTTTATGGGAACTTAGATATAATTCGAAATAAGCGCTGGTTATGGCTATTAGGATTCATTATATCATCCGGTATCATATTCGGACTTGCAGCTTTGGGCGCAAGGTTCGCACTTCCTGTATGCCTACGTGCATATCCTTATTGCAGCCCATGGGTGCTGATGGGGGCGATATCTCTGCTACTTTTTGCGCTTTCCTTTGATTTTGAAAGTAAAATAGTAAATTGGTTTGCTTCATCATCATTGTCAGCGTACCTTCTGCAAGATAGTGTATATTTTGGTTTCGGAATATTGTATCCATGCGTATCATGTTTACTTTTACCGATGCCTTTGCTACAAAGATACGCGACGATGATTTGTTTTTCTATCTTGTGGTTATTGGGAATTTGCATAATTGATAAAGGATGGGATTATTGTTTCTACCGCCCAACCTGCAAATTATACGACCATATTTATGAGACATATATTCCTCTGTCATTTAAGAATATTTTTTGAAATATACATTAGTACATATGAAACTCTCAATAATAACCATAAACTACAACAACGCAGAAGGCAAAATATGAAGGGTGTATAGTGTATAGTGTATAGTGTATAATGTATAGTGTAGGTGTATGGTGCGAGTGGTGAAAAATGGTGCAAATAGTGTCCACCATTAAGCGACATAGTCGCGTCACCATTAATCAATAAGCAATAGAATTCACCCTTAAACAATACACCATTGATATAGTCCCCATTAATAAATTCATCATTCAAAAATAGGCAAATATTCGAGTTTAGATTAGAAATCTAATTTTTCCATCGAATATTTGCCTATTTTCTTGCATATATCATTTTTTTTTACTATCTTTGCATGCTGAAAGGAATTTTATATGAATAAGCAACAATACATAGAAGCGCATAAGAACATGTTTTGGTACACTCCCGCTGATAAGAAAGCGGAGATTTCAGACGCGTTACTGGTGGAGACCATTCTTAACGACGGGACGCTAGCTGACTACAAATCGCTGCTGCAGGTGCTGGGACCTAAGCATGTAGCGGAGGTTTTCTTTAGTGCTACAGGACGCCAAAAGCAGAATTACTATCCGGAGATATATCACTTTTTTTCACTTTTGTTAGCTAAGTATGCACACTGAGATATTGACATCCAATCAGAAGGAACTGCTTATTTGGATTGCACAGTTCCAACACGAGTTCTACCTGGTAGGAGGCACGGCTATTGCTTTGTACCTGGGGCATCGTCAGTCTGTTGACTTTGATATGTTCAAGCAGGGAACAATCAACCATAAGCGTAATTTGGAGCGCTTGACTCAATCCGGTTTCAAATACAAAATCACTCGCCGCGTACCTGAGCAGATGAATTGTCTGCTCAATGGTGTGAAACTCACGTTTTTTCAATATCCGTTTGATATTCTAGCCACTAAGCAACCAGATGTGCCATTCCGCTTGCCGACATTGCTGGATTTGGCAGCAATGAAAGCTTATGCGCTCGGACGTCGTTCAAAGTGGAAAGACTATGTCGATTTGTATTTCTTGCTTACTAAGTATTTTACGTTGGAGCAGGTCTGCGAACGTGCCACGACTATTTTCGGAGAGTTATTCTCAGAGAAGATGTTTCGTGCTCAGTTGTCTTACTTTGATGATGTGGATTATACGGAACAGGTTGATTATATTATCTCTAATCCGCCAACGGATGATGAAATCAAACAAAAACTAATAGAGATAGCTATAGCAGGAGTGTGATATTCACCTGTGGAAAAAAAACTTTACCAACTTGGTAAAGAAAATGGTGAGAAAAAACAATTACAACTTGTAATAGAATTATGTAAAAAAAAACTCCACCAAACTGGTGGATAAACAGAGAAATTAAAAACTCCAACAATCTGTTAGAGAATTTCATAATTCAAAAATTCAACAACCCGTTGCAGAAATTGAGAACTGAAGGAACGCATGGAACTCCTGCAAAAAGAGTTGCGTGAAACAAAACGATTGATGAAAGCAAATAAATAATTACCGACCGATGAGCGGGAGAAGAATGATGGAATGGTGACGCAAGCAGAGCTTGCTAAATGGTGAAATGGTGGAATGGTGACGCAAGCAGAGCTTGCTAAATGGTGAAATGGTGGAATGGTGAACGAAAAAGACCAAATATACAAAGAAAAGTTCATGGCTTTTGCCATTCGGATGGTAAAACTCAAAAACTATCTCAATGAACAGAAGCATGAATATAATATAGCCGATCAGATTCAGCGTTCTGGCACAGCCATTGGCGCAAATCATCGTGAAGCAATTGCGGCTGAAAGCGAGGTGGATTTTGTACACAAGTTGGCTATCGCACAGAAGGAATGCAACGAAACGCTTTATTGGCTTGAACTTCTCAAGGCTACAGACTACATAGATGAAAAACTTTTTAACAGCCTTTATGCTGATGCAGAAGAAATAATGCGCATGCTTACAGCAAGCATCATAACTGTCAAAAAACGACTTAAGAAATGATAAAATTGTGCGAATGGTGAAAATGGTGCAAATAGTGTCCACCATTAGCGCGAAGCGTGCTTACCATTAATCAATTAACAATAATTTCGCACCATTAATCAATAAGCAATAGAATTCACCATTAGCGCGAAGCGCGCTCACCATTTAGCAATTATCAATAAAATTGTGTCACCATTAATCAATTAGCAATAAAGCCATGAAACTCTCCATCATAACCATAAACTATAACAACGCAGAAGGCTTGCGGAAAACGCTTGCCTCCGTCGCTACACAGACCTATCGTAACATCGAGCATATCATCGTTGATGGTGGCTCGACAGATGGTTCCGTGGATGTTATTAAGGAGTACGAGAACACCATTAAGCGTAGCGTCACCATTGAACACCCCACCATTCAAGTAAAATGGTCATCCGAGCCGGATAAAGGCATCTACAACGCCATGAACAAAGGAATTGAGATTGCTATAGGCAAACGCGTAGTCAATTCCTTTAATCGTTCCGAACTTGTTGAGGATAAGAATAAGGAATTGTCAGACTACCTCTATTTCCTGAATAGCGGTGATGCATTGGCTTCTGATAGCGTATTGGAAAGAATGACAGCCACTCTTGATGGCTCGGATTTTATTGTCGGGAGAGTGAATAGTTGGCTGAATGGCGTTAGTATAGGTCTGTCTCCTCTACATACAGAGAAAGACTATACGATGTATAATATGTTCTTGAATGGAATTAACCATCAGTCTGTTCTGATTCGCCGAGAACTGCAGGAGCAGCAGTCCTATGATACAAAACTAAAGATATGCGGAGATTGGAAATTCTTTGTACAATCCATCGTGCTAAATAATGCCACTATCAAAAATGTAGATATTGTATTTGCTGATTTTGATCGCTCCGGGGTGAGTTCGAATGGCAAGGCCTTGATACAAGAACGATTGGCGATATTAAAAGATGTGTTGCCTCCCCGCATAGCGGAGGATTATCTTAAAGTGTTACCAAACTATTACGAAGTAATTCGTATAACGTGGCTAATAGAACACCCATTCTTCTATCGCATATATAGAGCATGGACCACGTTCGGAAGAAAATTGTTAGGTGATAAATGATGCAAAGAAAAATTATACATATTTGTTTGGCATTAGCTGCGATAGCGACGTTGGCATATCTACTTATGTTAGGATACTTTGCGCTACCAACTGCTGATGATTGGGGATGGGCACGTCAGGTATCAGATTTGAATCCATTTGGTTTTGTTAAAGCCTTCTATTTCGGTTGGCAAGGGCGTTTCTCTGCATTACTTATTGACGGAGCATTATGCAAGTATCTTGGGTGGAACGAGCATCTGTTAGGTTTTGCAATAGTGGAACTATTACTGGGGTATGGCGCTGTATATCTCCTTTTGCGGGACATGCTGTCTCTACGCAATAATAGTATGTTAGCGATTGTATCAATTGTGGTTACTAACTTGGGGGTAATGGCATTTCCGGAGATAGGTACATTCTATTGGCTTTGTACTACTAACTATGTGCATGAGATATGGTTCACGCTATATTTGGTATGGTTCATGTTTTTCTGTCAATATACATGGTTGAGCTGGGGAGGAACGATATTATGCGCCTTGTACCTTGGCGGATGTGCGGAGAATTACTCGCCGGTACTCGCGCTGGTGTTAGGGTGCTATTGGGTATGGCGAATGATGAGCAGACACGATTGGCGATTTTGGGAGCATCAAGAAGATGTGCGATTGATTGTAGCAACTATGCTGATAGGCGTTGGCTTTTTAGCAATGCTGTTTGCCCCGGGGAATGATGTTAGGATGGCATCAGAAGGTTCATATTCGATGATGAATCATTTTAACCTCTCGCTTTTCATCATTAAGACTTGTAAAGCATCGGTGGTATTATTGCTTCGTTTGGCATCCCGCGGATGGTATTTTATCTGTGCATTACCGTTATTTGTATTGTTAGGCGCTATGGTAAACAGGGATTTGCCTAAACTGACATGGAAACGCTCCATAGTATCACTTCTAATAGCGATGGGACCTATCGTAATCTCAGTAGCGGCATCGGTATATGGGGTGGGATGGTATGCTACCATGCGGGCGAACTGCTTCATCGTATTTATTCTGATGGCATGGGTAGCTTACGTAGGAGTATTAATCGGTAACCAATTGAAAGAAAGTGAAATGAAGATATCCGTAGTTACTATGATAGCCTCTATTGCTATCATTGCAACATCCATCACATATATCTCCATTGAGTATCCGATAGTACGTAGATACAATCAAGAGGTGCTTGCTACTCACCACCGTCTGCAGCAATATGTATCAGACGGAAGGAAAGAGACTGTTTATGTTAAACCGGTTCAAATACCATGTCGGCAAACATCATATGGCTATCTGCGAAATATGCTACAGGTGGTGTTTCATAAATCCAAACGCTATCATGAATGCTATTTCCCGTATGAACCATTTAGATTAGAAGCCGATTCTCACGATTGGCGGAATCTATTCTATCAGTCTTGGCTTGGAGCGGAATTTGAAATTGTATGTGTCGATGAAGAGAATCAATGACATATTGCGTGACCAGAGAGTAATGGAATTTGTCCGTTTTTGCATCGTAGGTGCAATTGCGATGGGGTTACATTACGCCATATATCTGTTCCTCCTTTGGTTAATGGGATTGGATTGGTCTGCCGGTAATGGCGCGGATTGGCGCGCTACATTGGCTTATACCATAGGATATGTCATTGCATTGGCGGCTAATATGCTATTAACTGCGCGGTTCACTTTCCGAGAGCGACTCAGTATTAAGCGCGGCGGAGGTTTTCTTCTTAGTCACGCTATCAATTATGTATTGGAAATCGGATTGCTAAATCTGTTTTTGGCGCTTCATTGCGCCGAATGGTTATCGCCGCTATTAGTGCTACTGATATCAGTGCCGGTAAACTTCATATTGGTTCGAACTGCATTTAAGAAACTGTGAGAATGTGGAATGAGTAATGTGGAATGTGGAATGTGTAATGTGTAATGTGGAAAGTGAAAACTGACGACTGAATGCTGACAACTAACAACAAATATGTAATGCTATCCTTCGATACGGAGGAGTTTGATATACCGCGTGAGCAGGGCAGGATAATACCCTTGGAGGAGAAAATTCGTGTATCGGAAGAAGGAACCAACCGGATACTGGATATTTTGCAATCCGAAGGCGTACATGCAACCTTCTTTTGCACCACAACGCTGCTGCTCAATGCGCCGGAGTTGGGTCAACGTATCATCAACGAGGGGCATGAGATGGCTTCGCACGGGTGCGATCATGCCAATCCGCAGCCGGAGCACGTGATTGAGTCGAAGAAGAGACTGGAGAAAAATTTCGGTGTCCGGATTCACGGGTATCGCCAGCCGCGCATGTTCGCCGTAGATAACAATACGCTGAAAAACGAGGGATATAGCTATAATAGCAGTCTGAATCCCGCATTTATCCCCGGACGGTATATGCACCTGACGGATAGCCGGGTGCCGTTCATGAAAGATGGCATTTTGCAGATACCCGCCTCGGTAACGCCATGGCTTCGATTTCCGCTTTTCTGGCTCTCAGAGCACCATCTGCCGATGTGGCTGTATGAGAGGCTCGTGAAGCGAACGCTGCGGCATGACGGTTTTTTCAATACCTATTTCCATCCGTGGGAGTTTGTGAAGATATGGGGCGTGCCGGAATATGGCGTGCCGTATATTATCGGCCATAATGCCGGCGAACCTATGCAAAAGCGGTTGCGCCATTTGATCCGGACACTCCAATCCGAGGGGGCAGAGTTTATAACGTATAATGAATTTGCGGAGATAGTTAAAAGTCAAAAGTAAAACGTCAAGAGTTATAAGATATGAAATTAATGATGGTAATACCGTGCTATAACGAAGAACTCGTTTTACACGAAACAACCCGCCAATTAACGGAAGTGCTTGAGGCAATACAATCCAAAAAGAAGATTGATGATTGGTCGGTTGTATATGTCGATGATGGCAGCAAGGATTCTACATGGTCCATAATCGTATCTCAATCGGAGGCGGATTCCCATGTGCATGGCATCAAGTTAGCGCATAATGTAGGCCATCAGTTCGCGTTATGGGCCGGATATGAGTATGCTGTCGGTAAAGCAGACGCGGTAGTATCAATGGATGCGGACTTGCAGCATGATATCCATTCTATTGAAGATATGGTGGATAAATATAACGAAGGATATGAGGTTGTTTACGGGGTCCGTAATGATAGGAAAACAGACGGATGGATTAAGAAACAAACGGCATTAGGCTTCTATCGTTTGATGCAATGGATGGGAGTGGATATTATCAAGAATCATGCTGACTATCGTTTGCTTGGTAGCCATGCGCTTGAGGCATTGGTAGCATATCCCGAACGAAATTTGTTTATCCGCGGATTGGTCAGAACCTTGGGCTTTCGGGAGACCGAAGTGTATTTTGACGTCAAAGAGCGCTTTGCGGGTAATAGCAAATACTCTATGCGGAAGATGCTTAATTTCGCAGTTGACGGTATTACTTCGTTTTCGGTGCAGCCCTTACGCCTGATTGCCGGCTTGGGAGTGATAATTGTTTTATTGGCGCTTATTGCGGCCATATATGTGTTGGTATCATATTTCATGGGGCGTGCAGTGGCAGGTTGGTCGTCATTGCTGCTCTCTATATGGTTCATCGGTGGCGTACAACTGCTATCTATCGGCGTCTTGGGGGAGTATATCGGTAAGATATATAAAGAAACCAAACGCCGTCCACGGTATGTGGTGGAGAAGAAAATTTAGATTGTGATAAGAAATGCGTAACCCTATTTTTGATATAATGAAGGGGTTAGCATTGCTTTTAATGCTAATCGGTCATATGGCAATCCCAGAAGACGGACTGCTATATGAGTTGATATATTCTTTCCATATGCCGTTATTCTTCATATTAGCAGGATATTTTGCAAAATCATATGATGAAACAGGGCTTACTTTCGCTCAATTATTTAAAAAAGATTGTTCACGATTACTTGTGCCATATATAGTTACCGCGTTATTGATATTATTGTTCACAGCGCTGCGTGCATTGCTGAAACATGATATAGCTATTGTGTGGGACAGGTTCTGTCGTATAGGGTATGTGACGTATGATGCAATCCCATGCTGGTTTTTAATCGCCTTATTATGGAATCGCACTATTTTTCGACCGATTATGACATTAAAACGATGGGCATTGCCTGTGGCCATAATAATGTCAGGATTGTCTATTCTTATTGTGCATCATGTAGCGCAAATGCCATTTTGTTTTTTGACAGCGATGGGGGCGATGGTATTCTATGCAATCGGATGGTGGTATAAACACTATGGCGCTCCCAAATGGTTAATAGTATTATGTTTCCTATGTTGGCCATATACTATATTCTGCTCTCGGTTAGACTTGTATTTTGTCAGATATGGAATATATCCAATTACTGTTTTAGGGGCATGCGGAGGAACTTATGCTGTATATTGGTTATGTAAGTATCTATATGAATGGGCTCAGCAAACTAGAATAGGTAATCTGGTAAGTAAAATTTTTATATGGATGGGCGTTAATTCTTTAGTGATTCTATGTTTTCACTTCTTTGATATTTATTGTTGTTGGATAACAATGATTTTAAAAGGAATGTTTAATATCGAATTGTCATATTGGCCTGCACAATTAATTAGAGATGGGTCTGTATTATTGTTTAGTTGGTTGTATGTAACTTATGTGCGCCCCCATATAATACGTATATTAAAATGATTTCAGTAGTTATTCCTCTATATAACAAAGCACAATCGATTGAAGAAACACTTCAGTCGGTGTTAGCACAAACGTATGGCGATTATGAGGTGATTATAGTAGATGATGGCTCAACAGACGGAAGTGGTGCTATTTGCGATGAGTATCTTCAAGCACAAATCACAAATCACAAATCGTCAATATTGAAGGTTTTCCATCAATCAAACTCTGGGGTTTCTGCCGCTCGTAATACAGGTATTAAAGAAGCAAAAGGCGAATATGTAGCATTCTTAGATGCCGATGACTGCTGGGAGCCTGATTTTCTATCAACGATGGCGAAACTCATTACTGACTATCCCGAGCGAAGCATCTATGGTCTTGGTTGTGAGCAATTGAAGAGAGGGGAAAGGATTTCGCAACAAGGTGATTTTTATCGCGGTGTTTCTACATGGAGTTATGATACGATGGCATTCACCGGCAGTAGTGCTTGCGTAAATAAAGCTGATGCCGTAGCAGCAGGATTATTTGATACCCGAATGACCCATGGAGAAGATTTGGACATGTGGTGGCGGCTTATGTTGATGCATGGTGGGGCATCTGATAAACGTCCGTATGCGTATTATATACAAGATGCTGAGAATAGGGCGATGCACCGCATAGCGCCATTAGAGAAACACATTCCGTATTATACAGAAAAATATGCTGAGGCTCGTGCACAAAATGCAGAATTTAGACTATTCTTCGACACGGAGATGATTTATCGGTTATATCCCTATTTGTTTGATAGACACTATCGTAAGGAAGTACAAAGAATAGCCAAGTTGTTTGATTATTCACAGCTTAAGTGGACTATGCGTTTCCGGATGAAATATCCGTATCTATATCGTATATATCAGAAAATTACAGGAAAATAACATGAAACTCTCGTTTATCATACCGGTATATAATGTGGCATCCTATCTTCGCAAATGCGTGGATTCGCTTCTCGCGCAGGATTATGATGACTACGAAATCATCCTCGTAGATGATGGTAGCACGGACGGTTGTGCGGATATTTGCGATGAGTATGTAAAATCACCAATCACCAATGATCAATCACAAATTACAAATTACAAATCACCAATAATTAGGGTTCTTCATCGTAAGAACGGAGGTCTTTCCGCTGCGCGGAATACCGGAATAAAAATGGCACAAGGCGAGTATCTCTGTTTCGTAGATAGCGATGACTACTGGCAGCCGAGTGTGTTGGGCGGTTTGATGGCGCAGATAGAGCGGGACAATTTGGACGTGCTGCGGTTTAAATATCAGTATGTGCGTAAGGTTGAACGAGTGAATGAGTTCACGAGTGAAAGTGAATATGAAGTCTTTAATCCCTATAAATCAGACCCATATGCAGGGAATGATTATTCGGAGACGGTAACGGACGGCGTGACGTTTCTCAATACGCGTATGAATACGCAGTGTTATGCCTGGGCTTTCATCCTCCGCCGTGATTTAATTATTCGTACACCTTACACCTTACACATTCCACCCGCCCAAGGCGGCTGCCTATTCACCGAAGGCATCTATTTTGAAGATGTAGATTGGACTCCCCGCATGCTTGTGAACGCAGAGCGAGTGGCGAGCATTAATACTATCGTGTATAACTATCTCCAACGAGAGGGGAGTATTACGAATGCGGTCAATCGCGCTAAGCAGCAGAAGGTGCTGGACGATAAAATGCGTTTGGTAGAAGAGATGCTGCGGCAATCGCGAGCTCTGCAAGAACAAGGGCAGCCTCGGCATACTTCAGACCACCTGGCACCGTCCTCAGTCCACGCTTCCCACCGTTCTGGCGACGGGCGGGATGCTCTGGGGCGAGAGCGAGCCGGATCTGGAAAACGCAAAGGCGCAGCTTGAAATATGGAAACTGAGATAAGGAGAAGCGTTATGAAGGACACTACTTTCGGTTATTATCCGGCTGTAAGGGAAAACCTTGAGCGCGTGGAGCGCGAACAGCTCGCCAACATAAAAAAGGCGGCGGAGCTGATGTTCGACGCCATAAAGAACGACAGACTCATCCACGTTTACGGAGGCGGGGGACATACCACCCTTCCCGTGGGGGAGATGTTCTTCCGCGCCGGGGGACTGTGCAATATCGATCCCATAATGGAGCCGGCGCTGTCGGTGTTCAATCAGGCGCTGAAGTACCTGGAGCTGGAGCGCACCGAGAATTTCGGGCGGGCGATAGTGAAGTATTACGATCTAAAAAAGGACGAGCTGCTCATCATCTTCCACAACATCGGCATCAACCCGGCTACCATAGACGCCGCCGACGAAGCGAAAAAGCGCGGCGTCCGCATCGTCGCCGTATCATCCTCCTACTGGCAGAACGAGATACCGCAGGGCTTTGCCATCCGTCATTCGTCCGGTAAAAACCTCTTCGACTTCGCGGACGTGTGCATAG
>JAGKVE010000063.1 GCA_021152555.1 Bacteroidia bacterium
GGTATCGTGTCCGCCAAGGCGCGTAACATCAATATCCTCAATGCCGAGATGAAGATTGAGTCGTTCATCCAGACCGACGCGGCAGTCAATCCCGGCAACTCCGGCGGTGCGCTGGTTAACACGCGCGGCGAACTGGTGGGTATCAACACTGCCATCGCTTCGCAGACCGGTTCGTATTCGGGCTACAGTTTTGCTGTTCCGACGAGCATTGTGCAGAAAGTGGTGAGCGACATCCGCCAGTACGGCGTCGTGCAACGCGCTATCCTCGGCGTGCAGATGCGCGAGATCACGTCCGAGTTGCAGAAAGAGAAGAAACTCAGTACGTTACAGGGTGCATACGTAGAGCGCGTAGTGCCGGACGGTGCGGCAGAGAAAGCAGGCATCAAGAGCGGCGATGTGATCACGCGTGTTGACGATGCCGCCGTCAAAACCGGCACCGACCTGCAGGAACATATAGGTCGTCACCGTCCGGGTGATGTAGTGAACGTGACGCTGCTCCGCGACGGCAAGACCATAACCGTTCGGGCAACGCTCACCAACCGCGATGGCGGTACAGGAGTCATCTCCGCCGAAGACAAAGCGTCCGTCTTGGGGGCTACGTTCTCCGAACTGACCGATGCGCAGAAAGAGCGCCTGGGTATCAACTACGGCTTGCAGATCAAGTCGCTCAAGGCGGGTAAACTGAAGAGTGCCGGCGTGCCTGCGGACTTCATCATCCTGAAGGTCAACAACCGCTCCGTGCGCACCGAAGAAGACCTTGACGACATCGTCCGCCGTGCCAACTCCGCCTCCGAGCGCGACCGCGTCCTCTTCATCACCGGCTGCACACCACAAGGCCGAGTACGGTATTATGCCGTCAACCTGGCAGAGTAGAGATGTACGATTATTAAGAAAATACGCCTGCTCAAAACGAGCGGGCGTATTTGATAGTGCAGTACATCATTTTATATATTTAATACATTCCGATTTGATACTATCAAATTCTGTTTGAGTTATAAGTTCAAGTTCTAATAACTCTTTTGCCTTTTTTATTTCACTAAGGGCTTTATCACGTGTCATGCCTAATCCAACGATTTCACCACTAGTCAAAGCACTCTCAAATTTAACCAGTATACCTCCTATTCCCGAAAGATAGCATCGCATAGATACAGTTGCCCCCCTCTTCTTATTTCGATCAACACTAATTTTCTTTATCTGCATTTTATAACCAGACCAAGCTGCTGCTAACATCGGATTTCCTCCGACGATTCCCAATTCACTTGTTAGAAATGCAAACGTTTTGTTGGAACTAGGTACTCCAGTTGTTATCTCTTCTCCCACTTTATAAGTGTAACCATCTGAAGCTGTGTATGCTTCATATTCTTTTAGTAATTCGTTTTTAGGATCTGTTGATTTTTCCAACATCTCCAATGTAACCGTTTGACAGAAGGTACTAATGGGAAAGGACATTAATACTGCAAAGAATAATACTTTTTGCATAATAATAAATTGTTTTTTTCTTGCTCTGCAACAGCCACGGACAAAGCGGTTAAATAATATATAAACAAAAGCGTGAGGCTGCTATGCCACACACTTTGCTTGAGGGTACTAGGAAAACCGTGAAACAAGTATGCACATAGTAACTTCACGCTGATGCGCGAAGCCTATTCGCTATGCTCTCGCCTATGAAAAGTTCCTAATTTTTCCTGACTAAGAGTAAAGCAAACGCTTTTAATCAATATGTTATCGCGCAACACTTTGCGCGGAAGGTTATATCTTAGTTAATAATTCGTCGGTTGTTAATTCCATCTTGGCGAAAGCAAACCACTTCTTGCCGAGGTCTTTTTTTCGTCACTTGATATCGCAAATTGCGATGTCAATTTTTCTGGCTCATCATTCAAGGTCGCAAATCGCGATCTTGAAAGTTCTTCCTCCTCTTTAGTGAGGTTGGAACATAAAGTCCGAAGGGAAACGCTCTATGTTACGTTTTACTTGCTCGTTCAAACGCCCAGTCTCTACTCTATACAACCTCGCCAAGTCGCGGTCAAGAATTACTTGCTTGCCGCGGATGACTTGGATGAGGTTTTCGATATTCTCCAAAGGTTGCAATGGAGCGGACTCAACTTTTTCTATGTCCTTCTTCTTTGCCATTCGTTACATCACAATGTTGACAATCCGGCCGGGGACGACGATGATCTTCTTCGGAGTGTTGCCGGCGAGATATTTGGATGTGTCTTCGTGTGCAAGAACAAGTTTCTCCACTTCCTCTTTTGGGGTGTCTTTCGGGCACTCGAGCGTGAAACGCACCTTGCCGTTGAACTGCACAGGATATTTCTGCGTGTCCTCAACCAAGTACGCTTCGTTGCACTCCGGCCATTCGGCGTCTACGACGAATAACCCCTCTCCGGCTCTCCCCTCAAGGGAGAGGGAATGGCATCTATGCCACATTTCCTCTGCGATATGCGGAGCGTACGGCGCAAGAAGAACCGCAATCGGTTCAAGGATGGCACGCTTGCTGCACTTGAGCGCGCTTAACTCGTTCTGCGCAATCATGAACGCCGGAATAGAGGTGTTGAACGAGAAGTTCTCGATGTCCCACGTGATCTTCTTAATGAGCTTATGCAGGCTCTTGAGTTCTTCTTTCGTCGGTTCCTCATCCACGATATTCTCGTACATGTTCCAGAGACGTTTGAGGAAACGGTGCACGCCGTCGATACCATTCGTGTCCCACGGTTTGGACATCTCCAGCGGGCCGAGGAACATCTCATACAGACGCAGCGTGTCGGCTCCGAACTTAGCGATGACATCGTCCGGATTAACGACGTTGAACATGGACTTACTCATCTTCTCTACCGCCCAGCCGCATATATATTGCTTTGCACCAGCGGTATAACCCGTGAGTTCAGATGAAGTACCATCGGCAAAGACGAACTCGGCATTCTTAAACTCCGGCATCCATGCGCGGAAGGCGTTGATGTCCAGCACGTCGTTGTTGACGATGTTCACATTCACGTGAATAGGCTGCACTTTGCCCTTGTATTCGGGGTTCTCGATGAGGTTGTAACTGATATAGAGGTTGCCCGTCGCGCCTTCGCCGATATAGCGATAGACGAAGTTCGAACGACCTTGGATCATACCTTGGTTGATGAGTTTCTTGAACGGCTCATCTTCGCACACATAGCCCAAATCATAGAGGAACTTATTCCAGAAACGGCTGTAAATCAAGTGCCCTGTGGCGTGCTCGCTACCGCCCAGATACAAATCCACCTGGCGCCAGTACTCGTTCGCTTGTTTGCCCACAAGAGCTTCATCGTTGTGCGGGTCCATGTAACGCAGGTAGTACGCCGACGAGCCTGCGAAGCCCGGCATGGTACAGAGCTCAATAGGATAGACCGCTTCGCTCAAAGTAGAAAGACCGCTATCACTCAAAGACAAAAGACTTTTGTCCACTACCTTTTTATTCTTTTCGTCCCATGCCCAGAGTTGCGCGTTGCCCAGCGGCGGTTCGCCGGTCTCGGTTGGCAGGAAAGCGCTTACTTCCGGCAACTCCAGCGGAAGGCACTCTTCCGGCAGGGTATAAGGCATGCCGTCCTTGTAATACACAGGGAACGGTTCGCCCCAATAACGCTGGCGCGAGAAAATAGCGTCGCGGAGACGGTAGTTCACTTTCACACGACCGATGCCCGTGTTCGTGATATATTCTTTCATCGCCTGAATAGCATCCTTGACTTCCATGCCGTTGAGGAAACCGGAGTTGATCATCTTGCCCTCTTTAGCGTCAAATGACTCCTCGCTTACGTCCGCTCCTTCAATCAGCGGAATAATCGGCAGGTTGAAATGTTTGGCAAACGCGTAGTCGCGGCTGTCGTGTGCCGGAACCGCCATGATAGCGCCTGTTCCATAACCCGCGAGCACATAATCGGAAATATAAATAGGAATCTCGCCCTGGGTCAGCGGATTGATGGCATAACTTCCCGTGAACACACCCGTCACTTTTCTATCCGCAATTCGCTCACGCTCTGTGCGGTTCTTGCAGCGCGCCAGATAAGCGTCCACTTCTTCGCGCTGCTCGTCGGTCACCACCCGTTGCACATACTCGCTCTCCGGCGCAAGAACCATAAACGTCACACCAAACACGGTGTCCGCACGCGTCGTGAAGATGGTGAACGGCGCATCCTGCCCCTTCACGGCGAATTGCATCTCTGCGCCTTCAGAGCGGCCGATCCAGTTGCGCTGCGTCTCTTTCAGACTCTCCGTCCAATCAATTCTATCCAAGCCCTCCAACAAACGACCGGCATACGCGCTCACGCGCAGACACCACTGTCTCATGACGCGTTGCTCCACCGGATAACCGCCACGAACGCTCAAACCCTCGCTCACCTCGTCGTTCGCCAACACGGTTCCGAGTTTCGGACACCAGTTGACTTTCGTGTCCGCCAGATAAGCGATACGGTAGTTCATCAGTTTCTCCTGCTGCTCTTTCTCGCTTAGCGTCGCCCATTTCGGGTCATTCGCCTCGAACTCCGCAATCAACTTGCTAATCGGTTGCGCTTTCTGCGTCTTCGGGTCGAAATAGCTGTTGAACATCTGCACAAACGCCCATTGGGTCCACTTGTAGAACTTCGGATCGCAGGTGCGCACCTCGCGATTCCAGTCATAGCAGAAACCGATTTTCTTGAGCTGCTCGATATAGCGATCAATGTTCTCGAACGTCGTTTTCTCGGGGTGTTGACCTGTCTGAATAGCGTACTGTTCCGCCGGCAGACCATAGGAGTCAAAACCCATCGGGTGCAACACATTAAAGCCCTTCAACCGTTTGTAACGGCTGTAAATATCACTCGCAATGTAGCCTAATGGGTGACCGACATGCAATCCCGCTCCCGAAGGATAAGGGAACATGTCCAACACATAGTAGTGCGGCTTGTCGGACTCATTGGAAACGGTATAAACGCCGTTCTCCTCCCACGCTTTTTGCCACTTTTTCTCAATGTCAGAAAAGTTGTATTCCATATATTTTAATTTACGATTTACAAATTTACGATGTACGGTTTATTTACGTTTTTTTTCATTTACTCCCACCGTTCCAACCAGTGATGGGCTTTGCGCGCATAGTTTGCGCTGCAAAGGTACTGCTTTTTTTTGACATACGCAAATATTTTATGTAAAAACATAAAAAGAAATGAGCAATGGAGGCAGGACAAGGGATAAAATGTAAGAATTGACTATCTCTCGACAACGGCTCGATAGCCCTTGATATACGCTCAAGCGAAAGTGTTAACATTTAAAATCATAAAATTCAACAACCTCAAAAGTCAAAAGTCCCAAAAGATTTGTCGGCACGTTATTTTTAATTTATTTTCATCTCCTCTTGCATATTTCAGAAAAATGTTGTAATTTTGCACCGTGTTTCGGTTTCTACGCAAAAATATGCCGGTAATGCTCGTCGTTTTGATGGGGTTATTCTTCATTTCGTTGGTTTTGGACGAATATAGCGATGTGCGTCATGCTATGCAGGACAACCGGATTGAAGCGTGCATCGAACTGGAGGCGGAAGACTCTGAGTGGGATGAAGGACAGATACAAAACCTTACCCAGTTTTTCACACCCCACCCCGCCCCTCTCCCAAGGAGACGCAGTTTCTCCCTTTCCGGGAGGCAGGAGAGAGGTTTTGTCTCTGACAAGCAGAAATTGGGATTAGTGCGCCGCTATGCACCGCGAAAGGGCATGGCGAGTTATAACTATACCCTGACATAACTTAAAACGGTATGAACTCATCTGAGTTTGTACCGTTTTTTATTATAAAATCACAAATAACAAATCACAAATAACATATGGATATTATCAGTATTCTAACTGCAATTTTAACCCTCACAGCAGGTATCGGAGTCTTTCTGGTAGCCTGCACGATGATGAGTAGCAACCTTGAGTCGGCGGCTTCGCGGCGGCTCAAACAACTCTTCTCGCACACCGGCAACAACAAGCTGGTCGGTGTCGGTATTGGAACGCTTGGAACGGCTGCTATTCAGTCCAGTGGAGCCGTAACAGTCATGGTTATCGGTTTCGTGAACGTGGGAATCATGTCCCTCACGCAAGCCGCCACCATCATCTACGGCGCGAACATCGGTACAACCGTCACAGCGCAATTAGTGGCACTCGGTCTATCGGGTTCGAACAGCCTCTCCACAACCGTCATCTTCGCAGCTTTCGCAGGTATCGGAGCGTTTATGATGCTCTTCTCCAAAAGCGATGCATGGAAGAAAACTGGTGGTATCCTCACGGGTTTCGGTATGCTCTTTGTTGGTCTGAGTATGATGGCAAACGCCATGGATGAGTTCGCGGCACTCGATTCCGTCAAACTGTTCCTCGCCTCTATCCGTAACCCGCTGTTATTGGTTCTTTTAGGTGCTATCATTACCGCCATCATCCAGTCTTCGTCCGTCATGACGTCCATTGCAATCACGATGGCTGTCACGGGGCTTATCTCGCTCGACCAAGGTATCTACCTCACGATGGGAAGTAACATCGGTTCGTGCGTCGTAGCGATTATCGCAGGTCTCACCAGCGGCGTAGCCGCCAAACGCACAGCGATGATTCATCTCATTTTCAATGTCTTGGGCGTTGTACTATTCCTCTGCGCAGGAGGTCTGATCAAACTCACCACCGGCGGTACATATAGCTTCGGAATCCTCTTCGAGCGTTTCTTCCACACGCCGCAACTCCAGCTGGCTATGTTCCACACGGTCTTCAATGTCACGACCATGTTAGTTGCCCTGCCGCTTACCAACGCCCTTGTGAACATCGCTTGCAAACTCGTCAAAGACCAGCCTGCACAGCAGACCGACGAACCCCATCTCTATTTCCTTGATCCGCAGATGTTGCGCACGCCGGTAGTTGCTATCCGCCAGCTCAAAGAGGAGATCGAGAACATGTCGCAAATGGCGTTGCTGAACTACCAACGCGCCATCCGGGACGTCACAACATTAGACGATTCCGAACGCGATGAGTTCAACCGCACGGAGCGCCAACTCAACTATCTCAACCGCGAATTAGTCCACTATGCCTTGCTGCTCTCTAATAGCCAACTGAGTGAGTTCGACCATCAATATCTCGTCTCCACCATCCGCACGGTCAGCGACTTGGAGCGCATCGGCGATTACGCCAAGAATATCATTGAATATGCAGACAGCCTTCGCCAGCAGGAGGTGCGTTTCTCCGACTATGCCCTCAACGAGATTGACCAGATGAACCACCTCATCGCCCAACTCCACGAAGCCACCATGCAGGCATACCATAAGATGGATATGTCCGCGCTCGGGCGTGCGAACCAGATTGAGGACGAGATTGACCGTCTGACCGACGAGATGGAGCGCAACCATATCCAGCGGCTCTCGCTGGGAATCTGCAAACCCCAAGCCGGAACCGAGTATATCTCCCTTGCCCAGAACTCCGAACGTGTTGCCGACCACCTCATCAACGTGGCGAAGACCATTCGGGACCTGCAGCCATGAAGTCTGTAAGGCGTGCGAGTACACTTGCATTAAAAAAAATAAACGGCGAAAACATGTGAAAATTTGCATATTTGCATTTTTTGTTGTATCTTTGCACACTTTTTGAAAAATACGACAATTATGGCCAATATGAAAGAAAAACCGACAATCATTGATTTTGTTGAGTTTTATACTCAAAAGTTCAGCGAACATGTTTTCCTGCGCGAGAAGATAGGAAACGAATGGACTGCGACAACGTTCCGCGAGACGCGCGAGCAGGCACACCGTATCGGAGCCGGTATGATGGCGCTCGGCCTACAGAAAGGCGAACGCGTCGCCCTGCTTAGTCAGGGACGAAACCTATGGGTCACCGGCGAACTCGGAATACTCTATGCCGGAGGCGTCAATGTACCGCTCAGCATCAAATTAGAGGAATCGAATGACCTCCTCTTCCGCATCCGGCACTCCGACGCTCGGTTTATCATGACATCCGTACAACAACTGCATAAAATTCGGAAGATCATGCCCGATTGTCCGAATGTGGAGAAAGTCATCGTCTTTGACCCCTTGGATACCTATGAGGACAAGGAAATATCTATTGAGGAGGTGCTCCGCATGGGTGATGAGCTGTTAGCCACAGAGGCAGAGACTTTCCGCACACGCTATTTGAGTGTGAGCCCCGATGATTACGCCAATATAAGTTACACATCCGGCACCACAGCCGACCCGAAAGGCATCCTACTCACCCACCGTAACTATACGGCGAATGTAGAGCAAGGCAGTTCGGTCATTCATTGCGAATTGGATAACGTCATGCTTATCATACTGCCGCTCGACCATTGTTTCGCGCACGTTGCGGGCTTCTACACGATGATGTCCTATGGCGGCAGTATCGCAACTGTCCCTGTCGGCAAGACGGCGATGGCTACGCTAAAGAACATACCTGTCGCCATCCGGGAAGTACGGCCGCATGTCATGCTCTCTGTGCCTGCGCTCGCGCGCAATTTCCGTAAAAGTATTGAAAGCGCTATTCATGCCAAGGGTCCGAAAGTGGAGAAACTCTATAATTTTGCCCTCAATAATGCCATCGCCTATAACCGCGAGTACTGGAACCGCGGCGGTTGGCGCAACGCATGGCGATGGCCGCTCGTCAAACTATTTGACAGACTGATTTTCAAAGCCGTACGCGAGAACTTCGGCGGAAGAATGCGGTTCTTTGTCGGAGGCGGGGCACTATTGGACATCGCCTTGCAACGCTATTTCTGCGCTATCGGAATGCCTATGTTTCAGGGTTACGGACTGAGCGAGGCTACACCTATCATATGCTCCAACTCCATGGACGGAGCTATTTTGGGTTCTTCCGGACGAATAGTCAAACCAATGGAACTGAAGATTTGCGACGCCGAGGGAAATATAGTGCCGGACGGAGAACGGGGAGAAATCGTCATCAAAGGAGAAAACGTCATGGCTGGCTATTGGAAAAACCCCGAGAGTACCGCAGCCACTATCATCGACGGATGGCTGCATACCGGAGACATGGGCTATATCACGAAAGAACATCCGGGTTATCTATGGGTCGTTGGACGGTTCAAATCACTCCTTATACGTGCGGACGGTGAGAAATATAGCCCGGAGGGCTTTGAGGACTCGCTCACTGACGGCAGCATCTACGTCGACCAGTGTATTCTTCATAACAATCAGGACCCCTACACCATCCTCCTCTTGGTCCCCAACAAAGAGGCATTGCAGCAATGGGCAAAAGAGCAAGGAAAAGACCCCTCAACAAAAGAAGGAAAAGAATGTATGCTGCTCAAAATACAAAGCGAGATTGATGCATACCGACCGGGAGGGGCAAGAGACGGCATCTTCCCTGAAGCATGGCTGCCGGCTGCCGTCGCTGTACTCGACGAAGCATGGACCGAACAGAACCATCTGGTTAACTCCACCATGAAAGTAGTGCGCGGAAAAGTAGAGACCTATTTCAAAGACCGCATCGACTATGCATATACAGCGGAAGGCAAGGAACTATTCAACGAAAAGAACCTGGCTGCGCTTTGATGCATATTATAAACGCAAGCCCACGGGCAATACCAATTACCACCAACTCATCGCGAGCCGGTGGTTTTTATATGTGTGTGTTGCCGGTCCTTGGGAAATGGTCCTGATTTGTGAAATGAAAATGCAGAAATGCTTTAATCAGGTTATTTTTGAAATTCTTATGACTGCTTGATAATTATCATATTAAAGCACATTTTTTCAACAAAGTTCAGGGTATCTCTGCAGCGTTCCTTTTGCGTTTCCATTCTCTCTTGGTGCCCACCCTTTTTGAGTTAAAATCTACAAACAAGCTGGTTTTCGGGAATGATTTTTCGTTATGAGATTTGGTGTGATTAAATTGGGGAATTTAGGGTGGTTTAATTGAGGAAATTGGCGAAGCAGTACTTTTGCATCGGTTTTTGAAAAACTGGAGACTTGCTACTCCTCGCTAGCTTGCAGGTGGCTTGGAAAGAGAAGGACAGCCACGTAAAAAAAATCCCTATTTTAGTACTAACCATTAAATCATTTCTTTTATTATGTATGATTATTATGAAGATGACGATCGGGATTATGT
>JAGKVE010000064.1 GCA_021152555.1 Bacteroidia bacterium
GTCTTAGGTTGGTTTCCTCCCACTCTGGATAACAAATCATCTAATTGGTTCAAGTCTTTAACTAAGACCTCATGTCCTTTGGCTCCTCTATTTGGACCATAAATTCCAATAGCTTCCAATTGATCGGAAATCTTTCCTGCTCTATTGTAGCCAATTTCAAATTTACGTTGGATGGCTGCGACAGATCCTTGTTGTTCCGAGACTACGAATTTTGCTACATCTACAAAAAGAGGATCCCAAACGGACATTTCTTTGATTTCCTCTTTCGGCTGTGTTTTTTCTTCAAACTGGTGAGTTTGTTCTTCCTCGCTAATTAATTCCTGTCCACGTAATAAGCGAATCACATCTCCTTCTCGCGTAATTAATACCTTACGCTTCGTGCCTTCTGTCGCAACAACTCCTACATTTTCAAGCGTTTTTAATGCTGCTAATACTCGAGCCCGACTTATCTTTAGTTCAGCTTGTATATCTGAAATAACGCATTTTTGCGCGCGAACAATATATTTGCCTATATCATATTCATCACTTTTCCCAGCATGAATCATCTCAAAAGTCACATTAAGAGTATCTATAATGTCCTTTTCTACATCTACATTATTATCAATAGCCCGAGCTTTTGCAAAGAGTTGTTTAAGATAATTAGTTTCCTGCTCCGTTACAATTTCATCGGACTTTGCCGCTACAGATAAAAAACGATAAAGGACAACAAGATATTGTAGTTTGGTATCTCTATCGAACTTTTGCAGAACATCAGCAAAAACGAGTTTATTATTATCCTTTTCCTTATTAAATAAATTGTATGACCCGTCTAACAAATCTTTTGCAGGTTGAAGAGTTTCTTCATTTATTATTTTTAGCATTTCATATTCAATATCCCCATTTGAATTGAGTGCGTTGATAGCCATTACCAAAGCGAGTCCTTCTTTCGACTTGTAATCTATAGAACTACCCATTGCAAGGAATGCAGTTTTTATGTCAGATAAAATCATGTAACGTCCTATTTGGTATGGTTCTATTCCGTTTGGTAATTCTGTATGTCTTCCAAGCCACCCATAGAAATCGTTTATCAGCAAATAATGTGTGAAGTCGGAAATCGAAGAAATGGAATTCTTTATCTCTTTAAAAAGATCTTCTGTTACTTTTACGTCAAAATAGTTTGGCATAGCAGCAATCCTTTCTGCCTCTTTCATAGCCGCAATGCGTGCTTTTTCTTTCATTGTTGCGGTTTCTTGATCTTCTTTATTAGAAATTGACTTATATGCAAAATACATTATCAAACCAACTACACCAGAAGATATAGTAACAACTATCAATATTTGCCCTGCAGGTTCATCAAAATTTAGTTCGTCTGCTAGGAATACAAATGCTATCAAACAACTCAAGCATATGATTGCAATTAGAATTGACAAACATCCTAATCGCTCAGAAGTTTTCATTGGATTTTCCCCCTTTCTTTTCTTCTTTAAGTTCATCCAAATAACTAGCAGTAATTACGCCTGAAGGAAGCGCAATTACGGCAACGCCAAAAATGGCAGATAACATGCTAATGATTCTGCCGATATCCGTTGATGGGTAAATATCCCCATAACCGACTGTTGTAAGCGTAGTTGTTGCCCAATACAATGCATCAAAAAAATCCTCAAACATTGCTGATTCCTCAACATTAAACATGATTAAGGCTGTTATTACAATATATGCAACTGCTATCAAGAATACAGTAAATAGAATGTGCCTTTCTTTATGTAGTACTTTGACTAGTACTTGGATATTCCTTGAATAGCGCACAAACTTAAAGACTCGCAATATTTTTAACAAACGTGTAATACGAAGCAACTTGAGCACTCTATTAAACGCCACAAACGAAGGAAGGATTGATAGCAAATCTATAATAGCAAAAGTGGTAAATGGATATAACAAAAAAGCCTGCCATCTCTTGCAGTTTTGCAGCTTATAATCTGCTGTAATCCAACGCAACAAATAGTCAATAATAAATACAGAGACAGATATTTTGTCGAGCCACAAAAGACATGTACTTTCAGTTCTGAAAGCAAGTGGTACAAGGCTAATAATAATCATGACAAGCATTAAATAGTCATATGCTCGACTAAGAGTAAAAGCCTTTTGCGGCTCTACTATATTAAATATCTTTTTCCGTAAGTTTTTCATTAGATATTCTTTATTAAGTCTGTGTTTTTTGCCCCATGAGCAACAGCTTCGTGCTTAACTTCATCCACATATCTGAAATATTGTTCGCTACTTAAGCCAAATAAGCCCTGCATTTCACTTTGCATTATAGCCTCTTGGCGGTCTATTTGATTATCTGCGTATAGTTTCCTCAATTGGTCTATAACAATCTGTCGCACACGCGTCTCTTTATGATGTCTATTAAAATCATTTTCATCTACATTAAGATAAATTCGCATGTAGCGGATACTTACGCATTCTTCAGCAGTAAGTATGCTGTCTTCTAATATAACATCTGCATAATCTAAAATGGCATTTAGTGCATCATTTACATAGCGGCATTTGAATGCAAGCCAATGCTTATGCAGAATTTCGTTGCGTTTAAGGGGATCAAAATTCCCACTTTCTTGCGCAGCGCGGAGTAATTCCGTTACAATTTCACTATATTTTTGTTTGGTAAGAATTTGTTGTACTCGTTCACTAATGTTTGTCATAGTTATTATTTTTTTTGTGTGTTGGTATCCGATTATTTCGGTAAATTTTAACTATCCATTCCATGGTTATTCTCGCCCTCAGTTTTCGGTATGATTGCTAAAGGTCAGCGCGAGGCCGGCCTATTACACCGACCTTGCGCTATCTTTGTACATTATTATACTAATCCTTGTTCGACCATGGCGTTTGCCACCTTCATGAAGCCGGCGATGTTGGCACCCTTGACGTAGTTGATATAGGGTTTGCCGTCGGGACCGAGGTTTTCGGGCTCGGTACCGTATTTGAGGCAGGCTGCATGGATGTCCGCCATAATAGTACGGAGACGGGCGTCCACCTCTTCAGCCGTCCATTTCAGGCGCATGGAGTTCTGGGTCATCTCCAGACCGGAGGTAGCTACGCCGCCGGCATTGGATGCTTTGCCCGGGCTGTAGAGAATCTTCGCATTCTGGAAGATTGCGATAGCTTCCGGCGTAGAAGGCATGTTCGCTCCCTCGCATACACAGAAACAGCCGTTCGCCATCAGTTTCTCGGCATCGGCTTTCTCTATCTCGTTCTGCGTTGCGCACGGCATGGCGATGTCGCATGGGATAGACCACGGACGCTCGTTCTCAAAGTATTTCGCCTGCGGATATTTGGTAACGTACTCTTTGATACGTCCGCGGCGGACGTTCTTGAGCTCGAAGACATAGTTCAGTTTCTCCTCGTTCAGCCCTTCCTCGTCATAGATAAAGCCGTTGGAATCGGAGAGCGTGAGCACTTTGGCACCGAGACGCATTGCCTTTTGCGCCGCAAACTGCGCTACGTTTCCAGCGCCGGAGATACAAACGCGCTTGCCTTCAAAGGATTCACCACGGGTAGCGAGCATAGCCTCTGCGAAATAGCAAGCTCCGTAACCCGTTGCCTCCGGACGCATGAGAGAGCCGCCCCACATCTGGCCTTTTCCTGTCAACGTGCCCGTGAACTCGTCGCGCAGCCGCTTGTACTGACCGAACATATATCCTATCTCGCGTCCGCCTACGCCGATGTCGCCTGCCGGCACGTCTGTGTCAGCACCTATATGACGCTGGAGTTCTGTCATAAAACTCTGGCAGAAACGCATCACTTCCGCGTCGCTCTTACCTCTCGGCGAGAAGTCCGAACCGCCCTTGGCACCACCCATCGGCAGGGTCGTCAGCGCGTTCTTGAAGGTCTGCTCGAAAGCGAGGAACTTCATAATGGACAGATTGACAGAGGCATGAAAACGGATTCCGCCTTTGTAGGGACCGATAGCGGAGTTCATCTGCACGCGGAAACCGCGGTTGATCTGCACTTCGCCCTGGTCGTCCATCCACGGCACACGGAACATAATCACGCGTTCGGGCTCCACGATACGCTCCATCACTTTCTGCTCACGCAGATACGGATACGCCATGATCATCGGAGCCACCGACTCCACTACTTCTTTTACAGCCTGGTGAAACTCGCTCTCACCAGGGTTTTTAGCAACCAGCTCCGCCATGAAGCTGTCCACATACGCTTTTGTTTGCTTGTCCATAATGCTATTTACAATTTTGTACCTTTTACGGCAATTTAAAATCGGGCACAAAAATAGTAAAAAAATATCACATGTGCAAGCGCGCACGACTCTAAAAATACCATAAAAAAAACAATTTTGAGCAAAAGGGAAAATATTGCATGAAAAATTTGCATATATCAAAAAAAAGTTGTAACTTTGCACCGAAAATGCAGACATATGCGCTCATTTATCTGATTATCAGTGACAATTAACATTTATAAACTATATTAACACACACAATTATGCGTACATCATTTAATCGTCTTCGTGCTGTCAAGGACAGCCTTCCCCATGGTAGTATGGATTCAATCGCTGCAGAGCTGGGTTTGTCCGGTGAGGAAGTGAGAGCATATTTCAATGGTGAAGGCACTGCTGATTACCATTTAGAGCCGGGTTTTGACGGCGGTATTGTAGAATTCAGCAACACCCGCATCCTTGAGGTTGCTTTGCGCAAGGCATGGGAGGCACAGAATGCGCTGTAAGAATCGATAATCGGTGAGAAGAAATCGGTATTCGGTTAAAAAGAGTGTAGTGGCTCTGACTTTTTTAGTCGGAGCGCTACCTTTTTTATTTATCGCGAGCGCGCACGCACAGGAGATGTCCCAGACCCAGGAGGTTTACGCACAAGAGACTCAGATACAAGAAGCGGAAAAGAAAACAAGTCAAACCAATCCGTGGCTGGACGATTACAACACTCCTGTCGGTTTGACATATGGTTTCACTGCTACACTTCAAACGACTTATATATGGCGAGGGCTGTATAGCGGAGGATTGAATATTCAGCCGAGCGCAAATGTCGGCTATGGAGGTTTATATGTAGATATGTGGTGGAATATAGGCACGCCCGATTGGAACTTTAACTCATTTCAACCGGAACTGGATTTGAGCCTCGGTTTCAACCGTTGGGGATTAGATGTCCATTTGCTATACATTCATAATTTCAACTGCGGTTTCTTTGATTTCAACAACTATCCCGACAAAGGAAACCGCCTTGAAATTAATGCGCGCTACACAATCAGCAGCAAACTGCCGCTTAGTTTCCTTTGGGCAACACGTATCGGAGCTTCGGACGGTTATGTCAATGCCGCCGGAGACACCATTATGGCCTATTCTTCCTACGCAGAGATCAGTTACACGCAAGCTCTCCCCTACGGGCTTAGCCTCTACGGTGCTTTCGGTATTACGCCATGGCGCAGTTGCTATACACAATACGAACTTGGATTTGCAGTACAGAACATAGAAGTGCGACTGCGCAAAGACTGGAGTCTTCACAAGCGTTTAGGGCTTATGTTACAAGGCGTTTTCACGTGTAGTCCGTCTATGATGGCCGCTGATAAAACAACCACAGAATGGCATCCCAAATCCCCTGGCAGACAGGCTATTAATGCCAACCTCGCTTTGGGTATATCTTTGAAATAAAGAATACACAAAACTTAAAAACAGTTTATTTGAGGAACAAAATGAAAAAGATTTCCGTATTAGTAGCCGCAATGTTCGCGGTTGTAATGTCTGCGAAAGCAGAAGTGGAGTTCGCTTATGAAGCCGGTGCAGAACTCGTCAGCTCGTATATCTGGCGTGGTATGTACAACGGCGGTTTGAGTTTCCAGCCGGACGTAGAAGTAGGTTTTAACGCTTTGGACGAAGCGATTCAGTTCCGCGGCGGTGTATGGGCAAGTGTCGGTGCCTCGGATTGGAAATTCAAAACGAACGGCATCGAAATTCCCGATGTGTACAATCCTAACACGTATTTTATGCCTGAGATAGACTTTATCGCCTCGGTTTCCGCTTATGGTGCAAGCGTCGGATTCAACGAGTATTATTATTGTGATGACGGTAGCACTCACAATTCTGAAATCTGGTTTGGCTATAACTTTGACCACTTCTTCGGTCAAGGTGCTTATATCAACTGGTACACCGTAGTTGGCGGAGCAGACAAAGTATTGGAGACCGACCTTAAAAAGATTGCCAACGGACAGTTAGAGCGCCAAGCCTTCTCTACTTATATTGAGTTGGGTTACGATTATACCTTTGAAGATTACGGATTAACGCTTGGAGCACAATTAGGCATGTCGCCATGGGAAAGTCCGTTGTATGGCAATGAGAAGTTTGCCGTAGTAAACATTGCACTTAATATCCATAAAGAGTGGGAAGTAGGACCATGTACGCTGGATCTGTTTGCTACCGGAAGTCTGAACCCGAATGGTATGGTTACAGATAAAGACGATCCGGAATATAACGTTTTTGTTAATGCAGCAGGTGACGACAAACTATACGTTCAGAAACTGAACGGTTGTATCGGTCTCGGCGTGTGGTTCTAACCAACATCCGTAGCACAAATTTATGCAAATCAATAGGCAACATACTATTGCGGCGATGGTCGGTCTGGCTGTAGCGACATTTCTAATATGGGGTTGGAAAGACGACCCCAAACCGCGGTATTTTCATAACGAAGGCAAGGTTTTTGGAACATATTACAATATTCGCTACGAATCAACGGCTGATTTAGAAGACAGCATCAAGGCTGCTTTTGCCGCATTTGACAATAGTTTGAGTATGTTCAACCCCCACTCTGTTCTATCTGCCATCAATGCCAACCGCGACACGGCGACTGATGTTTTTTTTGAAGAAATGTGGGAAGAAGCCGTCCGCGTCAACGCACTTTCCGACGGGGCGTTTGACATCACTGTCGCTCCGCTTGTCAACTACTGGGGATTCGGGAATAAGAAGCTTCCCCCCACCCCCTCTCTGAAGGGAAAGGAGATAGACAGCATCCGTCAGTTCGTAGGTTTTGAAAAAATACGGCTGACCGGTCATCATGTGCTAAAATCCGACCCGCGGATACAGATAGACGGCGGGGCCGTAGCCAAAGGCCAGGCATGCGATGTGATTGCCAATTTGCTAAAACGCAATGGATGTGGCAATTACCTCGTTGACATCGGCGGTGAAGTAGTGACGCATGGCGTGAATCCGAAGGGAGAAAAGTGGCGCGTCGGAATCACAAAACCGAACCTCAACAATGAGGGTGCCCAGGACGAATTGCAGGATATACTTGCAGTAAACAACATTTGCATGGCTACCAGCGGCAATTACCGTAATTACTACTATGACGGGAACCAACGCCGCAGTCACACGATTGATCCTCGGACAGGCTATCCGGTGCAACATTCCGTGCTGAGTGCTACAGTAGCCAGCAGCAGTTGCATGCGAGCCGACGCTTTGGCAACGGCATGTATGGTGTTGGGTGAAGAAGAGGCGTTAGCAATGATCAGCCGGGCAGAAGATGCCGCTTGTTATCTGCTTGTAGCAAAAAACGACAGTTTGTATGTCGTTCAATCAGAGAATTGGGAGGCGTTTATTGCCCAATAAGCACGCTTTACTCCGTTTTATCCCTCGATAACGGCTCGATAACGGCTCGATAATGGCTCGATAACGGCTCGATAAAACCTCAACAAGACCCCGATAACAGCACGAACACAAACTGAAAACAGAGTATCAAAGGGCGCTTAGGCGCTCTTTTTTTATGTTTTTACATAAAATATTTGCACATATGGATTTTTTTTTGTAACTTTGCGCCCGATTTGAAAGCCAGTACTCCTAACGATGATTTTTTACTTTCTTCTTATAAGGATTGCAGCACTCTTCGGGCATAGAAAAGCCCGATTATTAGTGCGCGGTCAAAAGCACACTTTGGCCAATCTGAAAATACAGACTGCGGCTATGCGTTCCCCATTGTGGATTCATGTGTCGTCTGTGGGCGAATTTGAGCAGGCCCGTCCGCTGATTGAGAAATTACAGGCGGCACAAGAGCTGAAGGCAAAAGGGGAACGTATTCCCATCATACTGACGTTCTTTTCGCCGTCCGGCTATGAGCTGCGCAAGAACTATAACAAAGCGGACGGTGTATATTACCTTCCGTTTGCCACCCGCCGCAACGCACGGTGGTTTTTGAATACGCTTCAACCCCGCATGGCATTGTTTGTGAAATACGAATTCTGGCCGGCCTATCTCCGCGAACTGAAGAAACGCGGTATCCCCACATACAGTATCAGTGCTATTTTCCGTCCGGAACAGTTGTTCTTCCGCTGGTGGGGCAAGAGTTATCTCCGTCTGCTGAATTGCTTCACGCACATCTACGCGCAAGACGAGGCCTCCCGCATACTGTTAGCCAACCATGGGATCCGCCATTGTTCGGTTGTCGGCGATACCCGTTTTGACCGCGTAGCGGATGTGCGCCGCCAATTATCGGACGACCGCGACAAGATGGCCGTCAGACTGGCACCTATCGCGCATTTTGTGAAAGGGTGCGAGCGCGTGATTGTAGCCGGCAGTACATGGCCGAAAGACGAAGAGTTGCTTACCGCATATATCACGAATTTAGAGCTTCAGGCGGCAGAAACGAACGCTTCAACCAAACTTATTCTTGTGCCGCACGAAACGGACGAGACACATTTGCATTTTATTTTCAACTTGTTACAGGGCCGGTTCCTGAAATATTCATCGCTGGACATCGAGAAGTTTGCCAATGACAGACCGTACCGTGAAAGCATGCAGAATATTCTTCAAAAGACGCAAATACTGGTCATTGACACCATCGGCCTACTCTCTTCAATCTATCAGTTCGGCCATACGGCATATGTCGGCGGCGGTTTCGGCGTAGGGATTCATAATACGATTGAGGCGGCTGTATATGGCGTGCCCGTTGTTTTTGGACCTAACTACCAGCGTTTCCGTGAAGCAAAGGGGTTGATTGAAGCAGGCGCAGCGCGGAGCATAAGTAACTATCAGGAGTTGGAGTCTGCGCTGAATACTGCATTAGAGCAGCATGAACTGATTGGCGCAAAGGCCGCCGCATATGTAGCGGAAGAAACCGGAGCTACAGAAAAAATCTATAAAGAATTATTTGATATTTAACAACATATGGCACAAAAACCAAGTATACCAAAGGGCACGCGAGATTTCGGCCAATTAGAAATGGCGCGCCGCAATTATATCTTCGATACTATTAAGGACGTGTTCTCTCTCTACGGGTTCCAGCAAATAGAGACGCCGGCGATGGAGAACTTGAGCACGCTGATGGGCAAGTATGGCGAGGAAGGCGACAAGTTACTATTCCGTATCCAGAACAGCGGTGAGAAAGCCAGTCTGGCACCAGAGAAAGGACTGCGGTATGATTTGACAGTTCCTTTTGCCCGCTATGTAGTACAACACCGCGAAGAACTGAGTTTTCCGTTCAAGCGTTTTCAGATTCAACCCGTCTGGCGCGCAGACCGCCCGCAGAAAGGGCGTTACCGCGAGTTCTATCAATGCGATGTGGATGTGATAGGCAGTGACAGCCTGATTGGCGAACTGGAACTGATTCAGATAGTAGAGGAAGTGTACCGCCGTCTGGGAATACGCGTTTGTCTGCGCATCAACAACCGTAAGATTCTGGCCGGTATTGCTGAAGTCATCGGCGCACCGGACAAGATAATCGAT
>JAGKVE010000012.1 GCA_021152555.1 Bacteroidia bacterium
ACGGTGTACAATCACCACCAAAAACTCGGCCTTGTTCCATACTTAGATGTCAAATCGACTGCAAAGATAATAAAAATAATTTAAATATACAACAAAAAAAACAAATCGTCGCACTTGAAATATCGCCATAACATACTATATTTCAATATTGTAGATAATTGGTTTTGGATTTTAATGGGACATAAGTTAAATCGTTAAAGAGTCAGAAAACGGGGCAGAGATGCCTCGTTTTCTATAACGTAGCGCGGAGAAGAAGATGGAGGTCTGTCCTTGACGGAATTTGTGATTTGTGCTCGGACATTCTTCTGATTCTCCGCAACGGCGAGGTCTATACCGTCACCGGAATGAAGTTATAACTTCGCGCGTAAATAATTTTTTCCATAAAATAATTTCCATAAAGTGGAAAAATATTTGCACATGTCAAAAAAAAGCAGTACCTTTGTAGCGAAAATCACAAAACAAGGTGCCTTATGAATATAAATATCATTAATCCTTTTATCACTACGGGCTATGCCGGAGCAGCGTATTTTTGCGATCGCGAGCAAGAAACAGCAGATATAACACGCATGCTGGTGAACGGGAATAATGTGGCTCTGATATCGCCTCGTCGTTACGGAAAGACGAACCTGATTCGTCATTGTTTTGCACAACCGGAGATAGCAGAGAAATATTATACTTTTGTAATTGATATTTATTCTACGAAATCCGTTGCGGATTTAGTACATCGTTTGGGACTTTCGATCCTCGAGACCTTGAAACCATTAGGGCGTAAGGCATGGGAGAAATTCATAACAGTGCTTTCTTCGGTGCGAAGCGGTATTAGTTATGATATTTCCGGGAACCCGTCATGGATGATGAGTATTGGAGACATAACGACTCCGACTACTACCTTAGAGGAGATATTCTATTATCTGGAGCATGCGGATAAACCTTGTATTGTAGCCATCGATGAGTTTCAGCAGATTACGCATTATGGAGACGAGCGGATCGAGGCGACCCTCCGAACGCATGTGCAACAGTGCACCAATACGCATTTCATCTTCTCCGGTTCGCAGCGCCATCTAATGGGGCAGATGTTTACTTCTCCGGCGCGACCGTTCTATCAGAGTGTATCCATCTATAACTTGCCGCTACTGCCCGAAGATAAGTACGTTGAGTTCTGCGTGCGTTTGTTCGAGGAATACGGAAAACATCTGTCTCAGGACGTTCCGCATACGCTCTACGAGCGATTCGGGGGTGTCACGTATTACATGCAACGCGTCATGAATGAGCTATTCTCCCGGACTCTGACGGATGGTATATGTACGGCAGAGAATATCGAAGAGGCGATTCATTATATTATCCTCACTTCCGCCTCTACTTATGAGGATTTGATGTATCAGTTGCCGGAGAAACAATCGCTGGTGTTGCGAGCGATTGCTAAAGAAGGTAAAGCGCAGAATCTGACATCCGGAAAGTTTATAAAACGTCATGGATTACTATCCGCAAGTTCAGTCAAATCTGCAGTGCCGGCTCTGTTGGACAAAGGTCTCATTACCAGCGATAAAGGAGTCTATCAGGTCTATGATAAGTTCCTGGAACTCTGGCTTCAGCTATAACTTCGCGCGGAGGAGCAGATGGAGGTCTGTCCTTGACGGAATTTGTGATTTGTGATTGGTAATTGGTGATTCGGGATGTTTCTCTATATACCAATTGCGGGCATAGAGTGTTTCGGAGACGCGGAAATAAAGCGCGAGCTGCTTGATAATCTGCCATTTGAGACATAGATACGCCCTGCCGCCCAGTCCATAAACCGCGGGTATGGAGAACGCATAGAGCACATCGTGCTCGTAGCAATAAATACGGTTGCCCCATTCGCGGGCGTCGAAAGCTTGCAGACGGAGGTGGAAGGATAAGCCTCTTCCCGGCCCTCCCCTAAAGGGAAGGGTGTAGGAAATATCTTGGTAAACGGTGAAACCGTAGGTTAGCTGAGAGTTTAGAGTTGAGAGTTTAGAGGGAATGATATTGGCTTCGGCGGTGGTTCGGAGAGAGAGTGCATCGCGCTGCCAATTGAACTGAAAACGAGCGGAGTAGGTGGAAGTAGCGCCTTTCTGCTTTGCACGGAGACGGAGAGAAAGCCGCCATTGGGGAATGACGGAATGAGCCGCTTCGCTGAATGATGAAATGGTGGAATGATGATACTGCAATTCTGCCATGGCATCGTAGCCGAGGGTGGGGGATTCGGGGATGCCGTATTTGGGACCGGAGAAATAGAAGATGTCTCCATATCCGCTGAAACGCCACTTGGCAAGGCGTGTGACATCAAACCCGATATATCCGCCGTTCTCATCGCCTATACGCGAAGTCTCCGAGAAAGCGTAGCCCTGCGCATTGTCAAAATAGGGTGAGTAATAGCGGTACAGGGCGACAAGTGATACTCCGCTTGCCGGGTAGAAACGTGAACCGGCGGTTGCGGCGAAACCCCAATGGGGAATGGGGGAATGAGCCGCTTCGCTTAATGATACAGCAGAGCTGCCTAATGATGAAATGGTGTAATTCTGGGCAGTAGCGAGTTCGGCAAAGGCGTCAAACCAGCCATGGTTATAGCGGGCGGAGGCACCTATGACAGCCTGGTTGGTGCCGCGGAAATAATGCTGATTATAAGCGGCATTGCGTGTGGGGCGAATACTATCCGACCATATATTCTCGATGGCGGTCAGCTGGACTTGCAACCGCTTATAGCGAAAGGTGAGGTTCGCTCCGACCAGATGATGCCATACTGAGTCGTTGGCTCGTTTCATCGAGTAGAGTGCGCTGACATCCAGACGCGTTTGTTTGCCCCATTCCCACCGCAACGTAGTTCCTGCGCCGTGCAGTCCTTCGCCGTCAACAGACGAATAATAACGCAAACCTTCAGCGCTTTGACCGACGGAGGCCACATACGCTGCTTTGCCGGAACGAAAGACCGGTGCGAGGACCAGTCCCTGCCCGAAAGAGGCTTGGAAATTACCTCCGACGACGGTGTGCAGATGCGGTGCGATGTCACGCAGTTGGACATATGCGCCATACTGCAGGTCTTTGGCTCCGCCTCCGGCTGGCCGGCGCAGTTGTGCGCCAAACACCACACGCCGGCGGTAGTCAAAACGATAGCGCGTCTGGACATACATAGGGTCCGCTGTTTCTACTCCTTCTATATTACGCGCATCTACGCGCGCGATAAGTTCATGGCGGGCGTTAGCGAAGACCTCTTTTGGGAAAGAATTGGTCATTGGTGAATGGTGATTGGTGATATGGACGAACGGCAGGAGGTCGCGGATTTCATAATCAGCGAGCGAAGGGATGAGACGCAGTTCGGCAAGCGATTCAAACGGATGGCGGTCGGCGTAGGCGAGGATATCGTCTATCTGTTTGGGAGAAAGGAAATAGAGGCGCGCGAGTTCCTCGTCAGACGTGTTATTGAGGTCAACGGGCGTTTCATACAAGGCATAGAGGTCGGATTGCAGTTGCTCGTAATCCACTTCGGAGAGTTCTGCGGCGGCATTGTAGATGTCAAGGATAATGTCGTCTAAAGAGGCTGAAAACCTTTCCCCGGCCTTTCCTCCAAGGGAGGGGGAAAGGAAAAGTAGAATGCATAATGTCCTTATGAACTTTTTCACGCCACAAAAGTACAAATAAATTTGCACATATGCAAAAAAAGTAGTACTTTTGTGGCGAAAATGGATCGTAGGACGCTTTATCATACCATCGAATGGAGTGTAGCTGTTGCGGCGTGCGGATGGCTTGTGTGGAAATTGGCGACGTATGATGATTACGCGGGTCTGTGGGTGTGCCTTCAAGGGATGGGCTGGCGGCAGTGGCTGGCGATAGCGCTTTGTATAGCCCTTATGCCGGTGAATATGGCGATTGAGGCATGGCGGTGGATGACCTTATGGAATGGTGATGCTACGCTTAATGGTGCAAATGGTGAAGCGAACGAGTTAACGGATGAACGATTAACGTTCAGGGAGGCGCAGCGGCAGGTGTATTACAGTAAGTTGGCAGGTCTGATTACGCCATGGCGGCTCGGCGAATATCCGGCAAGAGGGGTGTTGATGAATGAGAAGCCTACCTCTGACAAAGTTCTACGGACGACCATCGGCAGTCCGATCGAGCAGAGCTCTTCACCCGTAAAGGGAAGAGAATCCAATATTTGGGAGAAAGTCCTGAGTATGGGGGCGGTGGGGAGCGCAACGATGACGGCGGCGATAGTGACAGCCGGTGCCATAGGCTTGGCTTTCTCGCCTGCATTTCTTGCCTATTTAGGCGGCAGCTATTTATATGCACTTTGCGCAGTGGCAGCCGCTTTGGTGCTTCTTCTGGCATTTGCTCCCCGTGCATTGAAGAAATACGCGGAAGTGAACAGCGGCTTGGTTATGACCAGCATCGGTCAGAGTTTTGTTCGTTTGGCATGCTGGTGCGTGCAATTGGCGCTGGTGATGTATGCGCTCGGCGGAGTGGGAACGTTCAGCGCATTGCCTGCGCAGACGGCGATATACTATTTATTAGTAACCATAACTCCGAATGTGCCGCTTGCCGAGGTGGGCGTACGCGGAGCATGGGCGATTGTGGTGTTCGGGTCGATGAATGCCGCCTTGGCAGGGGTGCTGCTATGGATGATAAACACCCTCCTACCATGTCTGGTATGGCCTTTTTTGAGAAAAAATGCAAAATAAATATCGAATATTTGCACAATTAATATTTTTTTTGTAATTTTGTAGCCGAATTATAGTAAAGACGATATAAAACACTATATACCATGAACATCAATTTTCAAATTCATTATCGTGCCGAGTATGGCCAAAGTCTATGCGTGATTGAGACGCAAGAGTCGATTTTGGGTTGGACGGAGAAAGAGCCGTTGGTGCTGAACTGTCAAGGAACGGATTTCTGGCAGGTAAATGTGCCGGTAAGCGATTTCGCCGGAAGTATTCATTATAAATATGCCATCCGTTTGCAAGACGGCGGTTATATTTACGAGGCAGGCGAGCCAAGACATTTGAACTTAGTCGAAAGTCAAAAGTCGAAAGTCGAAAGACAAATCGTGGTGCGCGACGCATGGCAGGCAAGCACGTACGAGGACAGTTTCTATACGACGGCCTTCTTGAAAGCCCTTTTTAGTAGAAAGTCGAAAGTAGAAAGACAAAAGACCGCTTCGCTCAAAGTAGAAAGTCAAAAGTCGAAAGGTAATATCCATTTCTCGATTGACCTGCCGCAAATTCTGCCGTCGCAAGGCGTAGCTATCATCGGTAACTGCGAAGAATTAGGCGCATGGAACGCAGACCGCAAACTGATTATGAGCGATGCGGAGTTCCCGATTTGGAAAGCAGAGATAGAAGTCGAAAGTCAAAAGTCGAAAGTCGGAAGACCCGATATTATCGAGTATAAATATGTCGTTTATGACCTGAAAAGCGGAGCTGTTGTGGATATCGAATGGGGCGAGAACCGCCAGATATGGGGCATAGAGAAGGACCAAATCATATGTCAAAACGACCGCGGTTTCCGCCGCACGCAACCCCGTTGGAAAGGTGCTGGTGTGGCCGTTCCGGTATTCTCCCTGCGTACGGAAGAAGGGTTCGGTATCGGTGAGTTCCAGGACCTGAAGAAGATGGCGGACTGGGCTGCGGCTACGGGGCAGAAGATGATACAGACACTGCCGATCAACGACACTACGCTGCGTCATAACAACCTCGACAGTTATCCTTATAACGCTGTTTCTGTCTTCGCGCTCCATCCGATATATATCAATATTGAGAAGATGGGTCGTCTGACTCCGGCGCAGAAGAAGAAATACGAGGCGCAGAAGGCGGAACTGAACGCGCTGAAGATTGCTGACTATCAGAACGTATATGACAAGAAGACCGTATTCTTCAAGGCGCTTTTCAAGCAGGATAAGGATGCGCTGTTCGGCAGCGAAGAATACAAGGTGTTCTTCGAGAAGAACCGCGAGTGGCTGGAACCGTATGCGGCGTTCCTGAGCAAGCGTGACAAGCAGCCGAAAGAGTACTATTATTTCCTGCAGTTCCATGCAGACAAGCAGTTGGCGGACGCGGTGGCTTATGCTCACTCGATAGGCGTAGCCATGAAAGGCGACATACCTATCGGCATCAGTCCTGACAGCGTGGACGCCGCCGTTTATCCGGAGTTGTTCAATCTGGACGCCAGTGCAGGTGCACCGCCCGATGATTTCTCCATCAGCGGTCAGAACTGGGGCTTCCCGACGTATAACTGGGACAAGATGGCTGAGGATAACTTCGGCTGGTGGCAGAAACGGTTCCGCAAGATGCAGGATTATTTCGATGCCTACCGTGTGGACCATATTCTCGGATTCTTCCGTATATGGCAGATGCGCAAGACGGATGTATGGGGGCTCTGCGGGCATTTCGTTCCGGCGCTGCCATACACCTACGACGACCTTTGTGCGCAAGGCGTATGCCTCGACTGGGACCGCATGACAAAGCCGTATATCCGCTCGAATTTCTTAGGCGACGTGCTGGGCTTTGATACCGAATGGGCAAAGAAAAACGCCCTCAATACGAACGATAATTATATCTATTGGTTCAAGCCGGAATTCGACACGCAAGTCAAAGTGCAAGAATGGGCAGACCGTTTGTTAGGAAATCCTAAACAGCTGAAGGCCAGCGGTTTGAGTGCTGACGCGGTGAAGAATATATGCAACGGACTGATTTATCTGCATTGCGAAGTGCTGATGGTGGAAGACCAGCGCCGTCCGGGTTGGCTCCATCCGCGTATCTCGATCTACCAGAGCCATTCGTTCAACGAACTGTACAGCGACCAGAAAGAGGTGCTGATGCGTATCTATAACGACTATTTCTACCGCCGTCATACTCAGTTCTGGCGTGATTCGGCAATGCGCAAACTGCCGACGCTGATAGGCGCAACCCATATGCTTTGCTGCGGCGAAGACCTCGGAATGGTGCCTGCCTGCGTACCTGACGTGATGCATGAGTTGCAGATCCTGAGTCTGGAGATTCAGCGCATGCCGAAAGACCCGACCGTCCAGTTCGCCCATCCGGCGGATGCTCCTTATCAGAGTGTTTGCACGACCGGCACGCACGACATGAATCCGCTTCGCGCATGGTGGGAAGAAGACCACGAGGTGACGCAGCGTTTCTACAACGAGCAGATGGGCTGGTGGGGCGATGCACCTCAAGAGATGACACCGGAGATAGCGGAGTTTATCATCAATCAGCATATGTACAGTCCGGCTATGTGGGCTATCCTGCCGCTGCAAGACTGGCTGGCTATCGACGGCGATGTGCGTCTGAAAGACCAGTTCGCCGACCGCATCAACGTGCCGGCAAACCCGCGCCATTTCTGGAACTACCGGATGCATTTGACGCTTGAGCAATTGATGAAAGAAGACAAGCTGAATGCCAAAATAAAGAAACTGACAAGCGTCCGGTAAAATACAAAGTACAGGTGTACGATGTACGAAGGATTAAAGGGAAGGGATGAGCGAAAGCTTGTCCCTTACTTGTTCCATCAGCCATAGAGGAGTCGAGGTGGCGCCGCAGATACCCACTCTTAAGTTGAAGGTTGAAAGTTTAAAGTTGAAAGAAGTTTTCAAGTTTAAAGTAGAAAGTTTTTCTTCGAGTTCGTCGGGCGAGTAGATGAAAAGCGTGTCGGGGTTCGCCTCGGCACATTTTTGATATAGCACCTTGGCATTGGATGATTTGGCTCCGCCGACAAATAGAACGATGTCGTTTGCACGTGCAAAGGCTTGCAGCTCCGCTACACGGTTCGCCACATTGCGGCAGATAGTGTCGTGGTATTCAAAAGACGGCTCTGCTGTAGGACCGGCTTCGCCTGTAAGACCGCTTGCGCTGTAAGACCGCTTGTGCTGTAAAATAGCCTCTACGAGGCTGTTGAAGCCTTCGACGGACTTGGTGGTTTGTGAAAAGAGATATATGGGACGCGAGAAATCGAGGTGGTCCAGTTGGCTGATGTCCTCAATGACAACGGCGGTGTTGTTGGTCTGGCCCTGCAATCCGATTACTTCCGCGTGCCCGGGTTTGCCATAGATGACAATCTGCGGCGGCTGCGGCTCATCGTTCTTATGTGCCTCATAGCAGGCGCGAATACGGTCCTGTAATTTCTTTACAACAGGACAGGTGGCGTCAATGATTTCTATTCCCCGTTGCTGCGCAATCCAGTAGGTGGAAGGCGGTTCTCCGTGTGCGCGAAGAAGTACGCGCGAATGCGGCGGCAACGTCCGCAAATCGTCATAGTCAATGGTCTGCAGTCCCTTGATTTCCAGCCGTTTCACTTCCTGTCCGTTATGCACTATATCGCCTAAGCAATAGAGCGGACCATTGGCAAGTTCGCTCTCGGCTGCTTTGATGGCACGCGTGACGCCAAAGCAGAAACCGCTGTGCTCGTCTATCGTGACGAGCAATTTACCATTTGGACGTTTACTGTTTACCATTTATTTTCTCATCGAAAAGCCCGATGATGATTTCCATTTGTTGGTCCGGCGTGAGGTCACTGTTGTCCACGACGATGGCGTCATCAGCCTGCCGCAAAGGGCTCTCCGCACGGTGGGTGTCGCGGTAGTCGCGGTCGTTGACATCGGCGAGCACGTCTTCATAAACCGGTTTCTCTCCTTTTTCGATGAGTTCGTCAAAACGCCGTTTTGCCCGTACTTCCGGACGGGCGGTGAGGAAGAGTTTGAGTTCGGCGCGTGGGAAGACCACAGTGCCGATGTCCCTGCCGTCCATGACGATACCTTTCGCCTCTCCCATAGCCTGTTGCTGCGCCACAAGGAATGCCCGCACTTCTTTGATTTGCGAGATGCGGCTGGCGCAGTTACCGGCCTCCAGGGTCCGGATTTGTGCTTCCACATCTTCGCCGTTGAGCGTGACATGTTGCGCTCCGTCTGACCAAATGAAGCCGATCCGGATTCCCGGCAGAGCGGAGATGATATCTTCTTTGGATATCAGGGTATGGCGCAGGGTATAAAGTCCTACGGCGCGGTACATGGCGCCGGTATCGACATATGTATAGCCCGCATACCTGGCGAGAGCTTTGGCTATCGTTGATTTACCGCAGGACGAATAGCCGTCTATGGCAACAATTATTTTATTCATAAATCACAAATTATAAATTACCAATCACCAACAACCTACTTTAGTAGCGAATTGATATCCAGTGTGAGTCCTACTTGGTATGAGAAATTAGACTTGGTGAGTTGGCTGATGGCAAAACCGACACGCGCTTGCTTGATCTTGACACCCGCACCGAGCGAAAAGCCGGCAAGCGACTTCTGGTCTATTAGGTTCAGTTCCGCCCGACGACGATGGTTGTAACTGAGCGCGATGTAAAACTTTTCACTCTTTGGCACTACCTCAATGGAGAAGATAGTATGGCGGAACATCATGTCATACCATTTGATGTCGTGCGGGATGATGTCTCCGGTTGTGGGGCTCTTGTCAAGCGATGTCCATTCATAATTCAGATACCAGGTCTGCATGTTATGAATCTGCATGTGGAATCGGAGTGGCGCATGCTTAATGCGGTAGGTCAGTCCGAGTTGCAGGTTGAGCGGCAGCATCTCTCGTGCCGAACCGTCTTCACTGGAGTAGAACCCTTTGAGCTGCCATCCGATATTTTGGAGCACCAGTCCCATTTGGAATGTTGAGTCGGGCGACTGGAAATGCGCGCCGATATCGGCTCCGATGGCGAAAGACGAGTAACTCTCATAGATTGAATAGACCGGTTTGAGCGTTACGCCGACCTTGAACATCCGTCCTAATTGTCGCGCGTACATCACGTCTATCAATATATCCCGCGCGCCGAACTGACCTCCTGTCAGATTGCCGTTCTCGTCGGCATATTGCATACGGCCGTAATCAAGGTAATGGATACCGACTGCGAAATAGTTAGGCTTGTCTGGTTCGCCTTCTCCGGCAAAGGGCTTCTCTATTTTCGAGCGCCCGAAATTATGGCCGTATAGCGCCGAGCCGAACATTGTGCCGGGTAGATAATACGAATAATTGAGTTGCAGCACCATGTGACTGTTGGCATGGAGCAGGGCAGGATTGCACATTCCCATCGAGATGTCTCCGTCGCTGAGACTGACGTTCGAACCGCCCAATGCGTTGATGCGCGATGAAGCGGGCAGACTCATGAAAGAGAATACCGATCGTCCCGCACTCGACACCTGTGCTTGCATCTGAATACAGAGCGCAAAACAGAGAATACTGATAGTTATGTACGTTTTTTTGCCCAAATCGGGCACAAAAGTACAAAAAAATTTTGATATGTGCAAAAAAAGTCGTAAATTTGCACACGATTTTGAAATATATAGCAAAATAATAATACTAATCCTCAAAAAACAAACAATCTTATGTGGTTAAAAGATTCATCTATTGGCCGTAAGTTCGTTATGGCATTGAGCGGCGCAGCGTTAGTGCTGTTTCTGCTCTTCCACGGTTGTATGAACCTCGCGTTGGTATTCAGCGATGAGGCGTACAACACTATCTGCCGTTTGCTTGGCGCTAACTGGTACGCCGTGATTGGCTCGATGGGAATCGCTTTCCTCGTGCTGGTGCATTTCTGCTACGGTCTCTATCTGACCATCCAGAACCGTGCAGCCCGCGGAAACGACCGTTACGAAGTGCGCGGTAAGAAAGAAGGCGTGACATGGGAATCGGAGAATATGCTTGTTCTGGGCTTTGCTATTCTTGGTTTCCTCTGCTTGCACCTCTACAATTTCTGGTTCAAGATGCAGTTTGCCGAACTGACGGGCATTGAGACGGGGGCGTTTGACCCGCAGAATGGTGCCGCGTATGTAAAGGCGCTGTTCACAGAACCGCTATGGGGGCAGATATATTGTGTGTTCTATCTGCTTTGGCTCGTTGTGCTCTGGCTCCACCTCAATCACGGTGTGGGGTCGGCGATGACCTCTATGGGACTCAACAACCTGAAATGGCAGAAGCGTGTGGAGGTGATCAGCACTGTAGTGGCAACCATCGTTATACTGCCTTTCACAATTGTGGTACTGTATTACTTTGGCATGGGCATTGGCATGCTCTGCGCTTAATAATTGAATATTATGGCAAAGAAAGAAGATATATTGGATGCTGCAAAAAAAGTTGCAGCTAAAGCAGTTAAAAAAGCTCAAGAGGTAGCAGAAATAGCTGCAGAAAAAGCCGCAGAGGCTGCAGAAGAACTGCAAGCCCGCGCTGAGAAAGCCGGAGACCGCGCAGAGGTGAAAGAGGCTGTCAAGGCAGTCAAAAACGCCGCAAAGAAGGCAGGTAAAGCTGCAAAGGCTGCTGCCGAAGTGATGGGTACCCCGAGCGAGAAAAACACTCAGGTCATCACGCCGGAAATGGCGAAGATTCCTGCAGGTCCGCTGGAACTCAAATGGACCAACTACAAGAACCATCAGAAACTGGTGAACCCGGCTAACAAACGCCGTCTTGATGTCATCGTGGTAGGTACCGGTCTGGCCGGTGCTTCGGCTGCCGCGTCACTCGCAGAGATGGGCTTCAACGTACTGAACTTCTGTATCCAGGACAGCCCGCGCCGTGCGCACTCGATTGCTGCGCAGGGTGGTATCAATGCGGCGAAGAACTACCAGAACGACGGTGACTCCGTCTATCGTCTCTATTATGACACCATCAAGGGTGGCGACTACCGTGCCCGTGAGGCAAACGTTTATCGTCTGGCGGAAGTTTCCAATAACATCATCGACCAGTGTGTGGCGCAGGGTGTTCCTTTCGCACGTGAGTACGGAGGGCTGCTGGACAACCGTTCGTTCGGTGGCGCACAGGTTTCCCGTACCTTCTACGCAAAGGGTCAGACCGGTCAGCAGCTGCTCCTCGGTGCCTACAGCGCACTGAGCCGCCAGATAGGCAAGGGCAAAGTGAAGATGTACACCCGCTATGAGATGCTGGATATCGTGCTCATCGCAGATGAGAACGGCGAGAAGCGTGCACGCGGTATCATCGCCCGTAACCTCGTTACCGGACGCATCGAGCGTTTCTTCGCCCATGCGGTAGTAGTAGGTTCGGGTGGTTACGGAAACACCTTCTTCCTCTCCACCAACGCCATGGCTTCCAACGGTTCGGCTGCTATGCAGATGTACCGCCACGGCGCCTATTTCGCAAACCCCTGCTACGCGCAGATCCACCCGACCTGTATTCCGAAGCACGGTGACTTCCAGTCCAAACTGACCCTGATGTCCGAGTCGCTCCGTAACGACGGACGTATCTGGGTGCCGAAGAAACTGGAGGACGCCAAGCGTCTGCAAGCCGGCGAGATCAAAGGACGTGATATCCCTGAAGAGGACCGCGATTACTACTTGGAGCGCCGCTATCCGGCGTTCGGAAACCTCGTCCCGCGTGACGTGGCTTCGCGTGCTGCCAAAGAGCGTTGTGATAAGGGCTACGGCGTGAACAACACCGGTCTGGCTGTCTTCCTCGATTTCAGTGAGGCAATCCAGCGTCTGGGCAAGGATGTCGTTGCTCAAAAGTATGGAAACCTCTTCCAGATGTACGAGAAAATCGTGGACGAGAACCCGTACGAGAACCCGATGATGATTTTCCCGGCAATCCACTATACGATGGGTGGTATCTGGGTGGACTACGAGTTGCAGACATCCGTCAAGGGTCTGTTCTGTATCGGTGAGGCGAACTTCTCCGACCACGGAGCCAACCGTCTGGGTGCTTCTGCCCTCATGCAGGGTCTCGCTGACGGCTATTTCGTACTGCCTTATACCATTCAGAACTACCTCGCAGACCAGATCGGCGTGCCGCGTATGAGTACTGACCTGCCGGAGTTTGCCGAGGCAGAGAAAGCCGTACAGGACAAGATCGACCGCCTCATGGCTATCCAGGGCAAGCGTTCGGTGGATTCCATCCACAAAGAGCTCGGTCTCGTGATGTGGGACTTCGTCGGAATGGGACGTACCGCAGAAGGCTTGAAGGAAGGTATCAAGAAGATTGATGCCATCAAGAAAGAGTTCTGGACCAACGTCTATATCCCGGGTGAGGCTAACAGCCTGAACAACGAGCTGGAGAAAGCGCTCCGTCTGGCGGATTTCATTGAGATAGGCCGTCTGATGGCTGTCGATGCTCTCCATCGTGAGGAGTCCTGTGGTGGTCACTTCCGCGAGGAATACCAGACGCCGGAAGGCGAGGCGCTCCGTCAGGATGACAAGTTCAGTTATGTTGGCTGCTGGAAATATATGGGTGAGGACCAAGAGCCGCAACTGATCAAAGAGCCGCTTGACTACGAGTTCACGGAACGTAAGACCAGAAACTATAAAAACTAATGTTTTTAATAAGTTTAGTGTTTAGAGTTTAGTGTTTAGAGTAGTTTAAAGTTGAAAGTTATGGAGTTCTTCGGTTATCGAAACTTAGTGGCTTACCAGAAAGCGAAAGAAGTACGGAAACAGGTTTACCGGCTCTTAAAGCAGTTTCCTAAATCCGAACAATTCGCTTTGTGTGATCAATTACGCCGTGCAGCTGTTTCTATAACTTCAAATATTGCTGAAGGTATAACCCGATATTCAGCAAAGGATAAGGTTCATTTTTTAGAGATTTCCTACGGTTCTCTTATGGAAGTAATGAGCCAAATCGAAGTAGCTGAAGAAGAACAATATATAACAACTGAGCAATTTCACAATATAGAAATATTAATTGCGGACACAGCTCGTCTGTTGTCTGGTTTGCAGAAAAGTTATATAACTCCAAGTGAAAACTCTCAACAATAAACTATTAACTACACTCAACTCTCAACACTCAACACTCAACTATAAAAATCATGGATCAGTATATTGATATTAAAGTACGGGTATGGCGTCAGGCCGGACCCAAGGCTCAGGGGCATTTCGAGACCTACGAGCTGAAACATGTATTCCAAGGCGCATCGTTCCTGGAGATGATTGATATCCTGAACGAGCAGCTTGTTGCAGAGCACAAGGACCCTGTGACTTACGATCACGACTGCCGCGAGGGTATCTGCGGTATGTGCTCGATGTACGTCAACGGTCACCCGCACGGACCCGACTCCGCGATCACAACCTGTCAGCTCCATATGCGGAAGTTCAAAGATGGTGAGACGATCACTGTGGAACCGTGGCGCAGCCGTGCGTTCCCTGTAATCAAGGATTTGATGGTGGATCGCGGTGCGTACGACAAAATCATGCAGGCAGGCGGATTCGTTTCCGTCAACACCGGCGGTGTACCCGATGCGAATGCCATTCCTATTCCGAAGCCTGTAGCAGACGAGGCTATGGATGCAGCTTCCTGTATCGGTTGCGGCGCTTGCGCTGCGGCTTGCAAGAACGGCTCGGCAATGCTCTTCGTGGCGGCTAAGGTTTCGCAGCTCGCTCTCCTGCCGCAAGGCAAGATTGAGGCGGCGGCACGCGCGAAAGCGATGGTGGCTAAGATGGATGAACTCGGATTCGGTAACTGTACCAACACCGGCGCTTGTGCTGCGGAATGTCCGAAGAGCGTCAGTCTGGCTAACATCGCTCGCCTCAACCGCGAGTTCCTCTGCGCAAAGTTCAAAGACTAATAGCAGAAGTCTATAGCTCGAGGGCGGTTGATTACCGCCCTCGATGCACTATTGTTAATTTTAAATTTTATGCTTATGAAAAAGTTTTTCCTTTACTTACTCTTAGTGCCGGCAATGCTGGTACAAGCACAGACGCAGATTAGTATTGATCAATTCATTCAGAATGCGGATCCGAATACTACCTATCGTCTTCGCGGCGTCGTATCGAATATTACCAGTACGAAGTATGGTAATTTTGATCTGACGGATGACTCTGGTAAGATACTGGTGTATGGCTTGAAAACAGCAGACGGTCAATCGAAACAATTTGCTACTCTTGGCGTAGAGGAGGGTGATACGCTGACCTTGGATGGCAAGTATAAATTGTATAATAATACTAAGCATGAGGTAGATCCAGCGCAATATGTATCGCATGTAAAGCCTGCAGAAACGTGGGAGCCTGTACCCATCAGCATTAGTGAGTTTATCTCGCGCAATGACAGTAAACGCTATATCCTGACCGGCGTTGTGACCGACATCACAAACGCAGCGTACGGTAACTTGTATATAGAGGATGAGACTGCCAGTATCTTGGTGTGGGGCATTACCAATTTTAGCAGTTATGATATAGCAGTCAATGATACCTTGACCATTTCCGGTATTTATCAATTATATAGTGGCCAACATGAAGTTTCGGGTGCTCAATATATCCGTAGTGTGCGCCCGGAGGTGACACCGGTAGATCCGCCAGTTGATGAAGGCGTGGATGTCCTTACCGTTATCAATAACGGTGGATGGAATGCACTGATCGGACAGACGGTTACTTTTACGAATCCTTTTTATGTCATTGAAGTGAATACCGGTAACTGGGATTCACTGCTTATCTCCCCTGAGCGTTTGCAAATAGCAGACGAGATAGCCGCACAGTTACATAACGGAGATTCAACGGCTTATAAAGCGATAGAAGCGCGTAATAATACTCTCAAGATTGGTTTGAAAAGTTCGACGACTTATTTCAAATCTGATTCGATTCGTTGCGGTGCTATTGTCCCGTCTTTACACGCTACTGTAGTGGGGGAACGTTCACTTCGTTTGAACGAGAAATTAGTATTGGAGAATAACGTAGGACCTACCATACCTCCGGCCATGCCGACCGCTTCGCTTGTCGTTTGTGGAACCAATATTGAAAACTATTTCAGTTCGTATGGAAGTGGGTCAAATGGTGCGCAGACGGAAGAGCAGTTTATTGCACAGACCGCAAAGATAGCTGGTGCGCTTATCAATATCAACGCCGATATATACGCGATTTGCGAAATAGAGTGTAACATGACAGCTCCTGCAGCATTGGTAGCAAAAATGAATGAGCTCGCAGGCTCTGATGCATTCGCTTTTGTGGACAACGGATTGGAAGATGCGTCAAATCAAGCTTCGGTTGGTTTTATTTATCGCAAAAGCAAAGTTGCTTTGACTGACAAACCGGCGTATTTCCCCTATTCAACATCCTATATGACATGGTATCGACGTTTAATTATTCGCGAGTTTATGGAGATTAGTTCGGGGGAGAAGTTCGCGGTGAGTGTCAATCACTTCAAATCTAAGGTTTCTTCTTGGCAGACAACACAGAATTATAATGTTAGTAATTTGGTTAACGGTTTGGATCACATAGTCAATAATGATGTGTTTGCTACAGATCGTATTCTTATCTTAGGTGACTTCAATAGTTATACGCACGAGAAGACCGACCAGACGGTTATATCTGCAGGGTATCAGGATGTTTTGCCGCATTCTAATCCATTGACAGATTACTCCTATGTATACAAGGGTGAAACGGGCTATCTGGATCGCGCGTTTGCATCAAATGATTTAGTGGAATACATTGTAGATGTGCAACCCTATCACCTGAATACCGATGCCTCCAAACGTCTTGGATATAGTTATACAGTAGATTCCAAATATGCACTCTATCGCTATGCCGACCATGATCCTATTTTAGTAGGATTGCAGTTTGACAAGACAGTAACAACTACTGAGAACCTGACGATAGAGCCGAATGCACAAAAAATACTCCGCCACGGACAATTGATCATCATCCGCGGCGGAGAGGCCTTTACCGTTACCGGTCAGCGGCTGAACTAATCGACCTGCCGACCTGTTAAGTCGTACGTCTTATTGTCGCGAAGGATGAGCAATCGTCCTTCGCGAATTATTTTTACTACGGCTGTTTTAGGAACTACCGGGCTGATGCTCTCTGTGAGTTCGTTGCCCTCAATCTGAAAACACACATTACTGATGCGTGTACCAGTTCCTGCAGAACGCTGAATAGTAAACGATTTAGCGTTTGCAGGGGCAGTTAGTTGAACCATCTCTTTGTTTGCGCTCTGGATGGTATATTGGGTGTTTGACGCATTCCCCCAATGATAAGCGATAGTGTTTTTCGTCTCCGCCCAATTCGGAATAGTGACATCAAACTCAACGGCTTTGATCGTGGTCTGGTACGCCGAGAAATCGAAAGTGATGTAGTCCGCATTGCCGCCAAGGTTTAGGTAGCCCTGGTCCCAAGTACTCTTGGACATATTGGCTGTGACGGATAATTGTGCGAAATCCGCGGGAATACCTCCGTTGGCGACTGATGGTTCTTCACCCAAACTGAGATCCACACAGCAGTTGCCGCTGACAACTGCAGTTCCTCCTTGCTCTCCTCCTTGTTCTCCGCCCGGATTCTCGCTCCCGCTGTCGCAGGAAGAGGAAACTTCTGCATTCTCGGTCACTGTCAGTGTCGCCCCTGCGCCGCAAGATGAATCGGTTACAACCGTTTTCGCCTCTGCTGCCGTCAGTTTGTCGTAGCTATAACTCGGAGCTGATACACTGCCTGCATTTGAAAGAGAATTACCGGAGCAGTTGACAAACTTGCAGTAATTTTTTCCCTCTGTTCCTTTGTATTCCTTCCAGTTCTTTTTGTTGGTGTTAGCTTTGCCGGCAAATGTGCAACCCTCAAAATAGCATGAACTATATTCTGGGCATACATAGTAATTGGAGACAGATGAATTCCAATAGCAGTTGATGAAGTGGAGAAGCGAATTGCGGCAACGCGTCATGCGTTCCACGCATCCTTCGTCCCACCAGCAAAAACCATACGTAATATTATACGTCCCGTCCGACGGCTTGTCTGAAACGGAGGAACCGATAAGGTTTGTATATCGATGGTCGTCTGATCCACCGGAACCGCCTGCTTTTGGTGCTTTGAGGTAACGGAAACGGCACCAGGTGACGCTGATGTTGTCGCTCTTGCCTTTGATGTCGAAGTTGCCGTCACAGCCGTCCTGAAAATCACAGTGGTCAACCCAAACATTCTTCGCTCCGTCTAATGTGAGCAAATCCTTTCCGTCACAGTCATACGCTCCAGGCCCCTCAAAGGTGATATTGCGCAATATGATATTGCTGCCTTTCAGGTATAGAATGCCGGATTTATCTTTGGTCTGGCTTTTGGATATGAGTCGTTTCCCCGGCAATGCCATAATAGTTATATTACTGGCATCTGTACTAATCTGGTCACTGATGGTGATGTCCTGAGTGATAAGTACCACTTTCCCGCTTTTGAGAGCACTTTTGAACTCCGATTCGCTCTTCACTTTGGTCACACTCGCATTCCCTCCGCCCGTAGCACTCGCACCGTAGCCCCATGCGGAACTCGCGCAGTAGTTTACCGCTACTGCATTGACAATGCCGCATACAGCAGCAAGGAACAGTATATACAATCGTTTCATTATTTCACTAAATTTCCATATATGTCGTAAACTCGATTTCCTCGGATAATCAATATCTGTCCATCTTGGAGAACCTTCTTGCTGCTCAATCGCTGCGTTTCACTTTGCGTTTCCTCAACGCCTGTCGCAGTGTCGTATTTGACATTGATGGCGTATAGGTTGATACCGCTCTGCGCGCTGCCCATATAAATGGTAGTTGAACCTCCTGTATAGTTATACGAAACTTTAGAGAGGGTTTCACCGGCTGTCATGGTAGTCAATTGGGGGCCTCCATAACTGTCTTGATAGACATTCAAAGTCCGAATTTCAACAGGGTTTGTCTTGCCGCTAATAAGATATACTTCAATTGTACATGCACCTGTAACGGAAAAATATAAGTGACGAGAGGTGGCTTTCCCGCTTCCTCCTGTTTTAAGACGATGAGTGAAATGATGTCCGTCAATGTCTTTTACGCTGCCATCGACTATCATTGTTGCGTCAGATTTTGCCACAAGAGTCAATCCATTAATTGTTGTTGTGGTATTAATAGTATCTAAACTATTAAAATCACTCGTTGAGAAATTCCATGTAAGGTCACTTCCTTCGCCTTCTTGTTGTTCTGTGAAGTGTGCATAGTATGTCGCATCGCAGGAAACAACGGTCTCGTTGCTTATTTTTGTTCCTCCGCTGATTTCGGTATACCAGCCATCGAAAGTGAAACCGCTTTTCGTAGCCGTGGGCAGGGTTCCTATTTTCTTGCCGCTTTCTATCTCTGTTGTGGCAGTTGTGCATGTTCCGCCATTTTTCGTTGCGTCCCATGTGATGGTATAGAGTGTCGGGGCATCTCCGTCGCAACTGCTGCTTACAGCTCCCTCTTTGGTCACTGTCAGCGTCGCCCCTGCGCCGCATGTGTTGTTTGTTACATATTCTTTGGCATCTGCAGCACTGAGTTGGTCATAAGTGTAACTCGGCGCACTCACATTCCCGGAATTCGATGGCAAATCACCGGTACTGTTAACGAACTTGCAGTAACTATTATAGCCGGTTGAAGTAAATGGTTGCCATACCGTACCATTTCCTTCAAAAGTACAACCCTCAAAATAACAATAGGCATTCTCCGGACCAACATAATAGTCGGCCACAGAGGAGTTCCAGTAGCAATTCAAAAAATGTAACTCTGCATTCCGACAGCGCGTCATGCGTTGTTTGCATCCTTCGTCCCACCAGCAGTACCCGTATGTGATATTAAACCAACTATCGATAGGTTTGTTGTCAATTCCCGAGCCAACGAGGTTGGAAAAACGGTGGTCGTCGCTATCGCCGCCTTCTCCGTGCGGAATAGGATCAATAAAATAGCGGAAACGACACCAGGTTACTGTGATATTGTCGGTAGTGTAGGAACTGTTTTTTGTTTGTTTTATATCGAAGTTACCGTCCATACCGTCTTGAAAATCGCAGTGATCAATCCATATGTTACTTACACCTTCCAAACTCAAATTGTCGAAGCCGTTACAATCATAGGCTCCGGGACCCTTGAAAGTGAGATTTCTCAAAATAATGTTGCTACTGCTGCCTTTGATGATTAAAATACCGGAATCATCTTTATAGCGCTTGTTTGAATACAACGTCTTTCCTGGCAATGCCATCAATGTCAAGTTACTTACTTCGACACTCAATCGGTGTGTAATCTCGATGTCTTCGGTAATAATCACCACTTTCGGATCTGTACCGCTGAGTGCATTTTTCAACTCGCTTTCACTTGTTACCAAAGTTGGACTCGCTGTTCCGCCGCCGGTCACACTTGTACCTGCGTAACCCCAGGAGGAACTTGCACAATAATTAACTGCACTCAACTGGGTAGTTGCAATAAGCGCTAAAAGGAGAAAAAGCTTTTTCATATTTGTACCTTGATTAGAATTTTCGTTAATATTTGTTTCTAACAAATAACGCACAAAAGTACAAAAAAAAATATTCTGCTCCAAATTTTTGAGGCAGAATACACATTATTCGTCAATTATTCCCCTTTTTTATGATTTTACTCCCATTGTGACAGTTTGTCAAGAGCCTTGTTCTCTTTGGCGGTCATTTGCTCCTTGGTCTCCGGCGTCTTATCCCCTTGCCCGGTGAGGTGCAGCACGCCGTGAATAATAATCCTACGTAACTCATCCTCAAACGTCGTTCCTACCATCTCAGCATTCGAACGCACAGTATCTAATGAAATAAAAATATCGCCGTTCAGCGTCGTACCCGTCGAGTAATCGAAGGTAATGACATCGGTATAATAGTCGTGCCCGAGAAATTCACGGTTTACTGCCAACTCGCGCTCGTCGGAACAGAAAATGTAATTGATATTTCCCACGCTGAAACCATAATCCGCTGCCACAGCCTTTATCCAGCGGTTCAGCTGCCGTTCATCTATCTCCGGCATCTCAATACTATCGTTACTATATCGTATCATCTTGCTTTTTAGCTATTTACACCACAACTCCATCATAACTTCGCCACAGCTCCATCATAACTTCGCCATAACTCCACCATAAATACAACCCGCTCACGCCACATTCTTGACCCGCTCACGCCACATTCTTGACCCGATTACGACCCAATTACGACTCAATACCATAGGATAACCATAACATACCCATAAGATACCCATAACATAAAAGCCCTTTTTTGCGATTTTTATGCTCGCACTATATATATACTACGTATATATATACTTTTTGATGTTTTTCTTTCTTTTTAACCAAAGAAAATAGGTGCAATCGCAAAAGCGGCAATCACGCCTGCTAAATCTGCCAGTAGACAACATGCCACTGCATGGCGTGTGTCTTTTATATTGACCGAACCAAAATAGACAGCAAGTACATAAAACGTAGTGTCTGTAGTGCCCTGTAGAATGCAGCATAGCCGCCCTACGAGAGAATCTGCTCCATGAGTGGTCATCGCTTCAAGCATCAAACCTCTTGCGCCACTTCCGCTAAGCGGCTTCATCAGTGCGGTAGGCACAGCGCCTGCAAGGTCGGGGTTTATTCCGCATGTTGAGAAACACCATGCGATGCCATGTTCCAACAAATCCATTGCTCCGCATGCACGGAACATTCCTACTGCAACGAGAATTGCTATCAAATAAGGAATAATACCGACTGCCGTTTGAAAGCCGCCTTTGGCACCGTCAATAAAAGCATCATACACATTGATTTTCCGAATGGAAGCCTGCAGTATGAACCAACAAATCACACCCAATAACAGGATTGCTGCAATTGCAGCTGATACAACTGACAACGCATGTGGAGAAAGGAGTGTCGCGCCCCAAACGAGCAAACCGACAAGCGCTGTCAGACAAATGAGAGTTCCTAATACAACTGGGTCTTTTAGCCTGATTTTCTGCGCAATACAAACGCAAATTAGTCCGACAAGCGTAGCAACGTACGTGGCAATCAGTATCGGTAAAAATACGTCTGCAGGGTTGGCGGCTCCGAGCTGGGCTCGGTATGCCATGATGGTTGTCGGTATGAGGGTCAGACCGGACGCACCTAACACAACGAACATTATCATTGCATTCGATGCCTTGGATTTATCACTGTTCAGTTCCTGTAATTCACCCATTGCTTTGAGACCCATCGGAGTCGCGGCATTGTCAAGACCAAGCATGTTGGCAGCGATATTCATAAGCATCGTGCCGAAAACAGGATGACCTTTGGGAATCTCAGGAAATATGCGCGAGAAAAATGGATTTATCGCCTTGCCGAGTGTGTTGACAGCGCCTGCCTTTTCTCCGATTTTCATGATGCCCATCCATAATGACAGAACACCGGTCAAACCAAGAGACAATTCAAAACCAGTCTTGGCATTGTCAAAAGTGGAATTAAGTATCGCGGAGAATATATCAACGTTCCCGAAGGCAATTGCTTGCACCATGCCCATTAAAATTGCTATTAAAATGAGCGAAATCCAGATATAATTCAAAATCATGCTGCAAAATTACATTTTTTTTTGCACATGTGCAAATTTTTTAGTATTTTTGCGCCATAAATGACAAAATGTGATTGACAAAGGCGCAATTTAGCCATGCGAAAGGAACAATTTCATAGTATCTGGGCGTATGCAAAACATCTGTTTTCAGCGTGGAATACGTCCGGCGAAGGGATTCATTCGCCCTATTTGTTTGAATTGGTCCGGTTTGTCTTGAAAGACGAGAATGCATACTATTGTTTCGCTGATATTGAGCGGCGTCGCCAACTCCTACTGCATTGTGCAGATGAACTGGACGTCCTTGATTTTGGCTCGCAAGGGGCGCCTGAAGGGATGCATATAACGCGCAGGGTATGTGACATTGCAAAACACCACCTGGAAAGCCCGAAAGTAGCACAAACACTGTTCCGCATAATCAATTTTATTGTCGGGCATGAAAAACGTCCGCTCGAAATACTCGAATTAGGCACATCGCTTGGTGTCACAACGTCATATTTGGCAATGGCAAATACAAAAAACCATGTCATGACAATGGAAGGCAGCGGAGAAGTGCTTAAAATAGCAAAAGGTGTATGGAGAGCGCTGAAAATTGAAAACATTGAATGGCAAGAAGGTGCAATCGACAACACATTGTATAAATGCGCGCGCGAGAAATTGGACTTTGTGTATTTGGATGCCAATCATACGTTTGATGCAACAATGCGATATACGGATTTCTTGCTGCCACGTATGAGTGAGAAAGGTGTCGTCGCTATCGACGATATTCATTATTCGCAGGAAATGGAGAGGGCTTGGGAGCATTTGAAACAAGACAAGCGGGTTACGACAAGCATGGATTTGTATCACATTGGACTGCTGTTCGTGGATAAACATTACTTGAAAAGACATTACAGGATCTATTTAGGATAAGTATTCACGGAGGAAACTTCATAAAGAGTTTGTTGCTGAAGATACTGTGTCCCTCACGTACAGACTGAATAGTATGGGAATGCTTAAAAGCCTTTTTACCAAATAACTTTTTTGACTATTGATGAAAAATCCATTTAATTTTTGAATATGGCAATATACACAAAAACAGGAGACAATGGTACAACTTCGTTGGCGAGCGGAGAGCGTGTTACTAAAACAGATCTGCGTATCGAAGCGTACGGCACGGTTGATGAACTCAATAGCTGGATCGGTTTGCTACGGGCGGATGTTAAACAATCAAGTGAGAATGTCCAACTTGCTGATAAACAGTTGCAATGGATTCAGAACAAACTATTTAACTTAGGCGCCGCATTGAGCGAAGCTCAAGGAGAGTGGGTTTCTGAGAAGGAGGTGAAACAACTCGAAGAATGGATTGACTCGATGCAAACTGTTACCCCCAAACAGCATGCTTTTGTCTTGCCTGCCGGTAGTTCGCTTGTTGCTCAATGTCATGTGTGCCGGACCGTTTGCCGCAGGGCTGAGAGATGTATTATTAATTCCAAAGCGGCCGCAGTTGAATTGCATTTTATCAACCGGCTGAGTGACTACCTGTTTGTTTTGTCGCGATATATAGCCTATTGCCAAAATGAAAAGGAAGATATATGGAATCCTGCCTAAATGTGGAAAAATTGACGGATTTGTGTGTGAAAGTGCAAAAAATGACAAAAAATGTAAAATATTTCATTAAATATTTGCATGAACCGAAAGTTTTTACTACTTTTGCACGCAATTTTGAATAGACGCGTATGTATTGGACTTTGGAATTAGCATCAAGATTGGACGACGCACCATGGCCGGCAACCAAAGAAGAATTGCTTGATTATGCAAATCGGGAAGGCCTTCCGTCGGAAGTTATAGAGAACCTGAATGAGTTGGAGGGAGATGACGAAGAGCAGTATGAAAGTATTTTGGATATATGGCCTGACTTCCCTACTAACGATGATGATTTTTTGTATAACGAAGAAGAGTATTGATATAAGGCGATATATAATTGTTCTGTCAATGATGGCTTTCGTGGCGGTAAATGCGAGCGCGCAGTTTGATCCGCAGATGGGACAATATATGTATTTGACAACGGCTTATAATCCTGCAGCGGTGGGGGACGGAGGCTTGATGAAAGTGGCAGGAATGCACCGCATGCAATATGTTGACATCCGGAATGCCCCGATGAGTACTTGGTTTGGTTTTAGTTCTCCTTTTGTAATAGGAAAAACAAACCACGGCGCGGGAATTCGTTTTTTGAACGACAGGTACGGATTGTTTACAACACAATCACTTTATGCACAGTATGCCTATCGTCAGAAATTAGGATCTGGATATTTGAGCGCAGGAATTGATTTGGGCTTTGTAAATGTAGGCTTTAAGGGTGATTCTGTCAACCTCGGGAAAATGGGAGACGATTACCATGACGCAAACGACGAAGTGGTGCCGACGGGCAGCAAATCGGGTATGAAATTTGACATGAGTGTGGGATTGTATTACAGCACCCCGACGTGGTGGGTTGGCGCGAGTTACAGCCATGTGACACGACCGACAGTTGAGTGGGATGAATATTCAGATGTAACTTTGGTCGGGACCATGTATGTGACGGGTGGTTATCACTTCCGGCTGAAAAATTACCGAGAATGGATGCTGACGCCGAGTGCAATGGTAATGACTGATTTTAAAGGATGGGATGTGAATTTGACACTGATGTGCGATTATAAGGACCGCTATCGATGGGGATTGGGGTATCGCATCGCGGGAAGCGTTAATATACTATTAGGAATAGATATAATATCAGGACTTCAATTAGGTTATAGTTGCGAATTGCCGACAAACAAATTGCTCTTGGAAAGTTACGGAAGTCATGAGATTTATTTGGCATACGGATTTGATATCCTGAAACCGAAAAGGACAAACAAATATAAATCTATACGATACTTGTAGTCAAAAGACTAAGTGAAATACAATTAGAAAAATTAATCGATTAATATAACTATATGAAAGTCACAAAAATTTTACCATTGGTCGCATTATTGGCGATAGTAATGGTTGGTTGCAACAAACCGGCGGGAGAACTTGTAGGATCGTACAAGTCAACCAATTTCAAGGAAGCTAATCCTTACGGAATGTTGTTTATCAAGAAGGGTTCCTTCATGATGGGCGCAAACACCCAGTCTGCTGTTTTTGAGCAGCCGGACAATGTAGTGATGGTAACCGTTGAAGCCTTCTGGATGGATGAAACGGAGATTACCAACAATGAGTACCATCAGTTCGTTGATTGGGTCCGCGATTCGATTGCACTGACTAATCTGGTTGCTGCCGGCATGACGGACTATGCTATTCAGCCCAAGGACGAAGATTTTGATGAGGAGAACTTCCGCATCAATTGGCGTAAGAAAGTTCCATGGAACAGCAAAGAAGAGGATGTTGTAGATGCTCTCTCTTCAATGTTCTACTCTGACGGTTCATTCAATACGAACAATCTCCACTACCGTTACAATTGGGTGAATATGGACGAAGCTCTTCCGCAACGCAATAAATTTGACGTGGCAACGAGTACCTATCCTCCCGGAGCTACGGCACGTGTAGATACGTTCTGGGTAAATGAGAATAACGAGATTAAAGACTCCACTATTTTCCGCCCGCTGCGCGAACCGAAAGACCTGTTGACGGAAAAGATTATCAGTATTTATCCGGACACGCTCGTGTGGGCGCGTGACTTCCAATTCTCTTATAATGACCCGTTGCTTCACATGTATTTCAAACACCCGGGGTACTATGAGTATCCTGTAGTCGGTGTAACATGGGAGCAGGCACATGCATTCTGTAACTGGCGTACCAAACTTTTCAATCAATATTCTACGGTTGAAGTTAATGAATACCGTTTGCCGACGGAGGCACAATGGGAGTATGCTGCGCGCGGTGGGCGTAAAATGGCAATGTATCCGTGGGGCGGCAATTATGCCCGTGACGGCAAAGGCTGTTTCTTTGCAAACTTCAAACCCTACCGCGGTGCATACAACGATGATACCGGCACTACAACTATGAAAGTGGCTCAGTACCGTCCGAATGATTTCGGCTTGTTCGACATGGCGGGAAATGTGTCTGAATGGACCAATTCAGCATTCCAAAGTGCTGCCAATACGCATATCCATGACTTGAACCCTGACTATGCATATATGGCACGTAAGGCTGATCCGGATATTTTGAAACGCAAAATCGTTAAGGGCGGAAGTTGGAAAGATATCAGCTATTTCATGCAGTGCGGTGTGCGCACATATGAGTATCAATATGAGAGCCGTCCGTACATCGGTTTCCGTTGCGTACGTGCATATATTGGTGAATAATTAAGGTATAATATATTTTTTTAAGATACAATAAAATAAAATTATGGCTACAGAAAATGCTGCAAAGCAAGGTTTAGGTGCAAAGTTCATGCATTGGTATGGATCTTACCAAGGAAAGAACATTGTAAACATCGTTTATTCGGTAGGTGCATCGGTCGTTATTATCGGTGCGTTGTTTAAGATTTTGCACTGGCCGGGGGCTAGTCAAGTGCTGATGGTCGGTATGTTCACCGAGGCGTTCTTGTTCATTATCGGTGCATTGGATCACCCGCACCCTGAGTTCCACTGGGAAAATGTATTCCCGCAGTTGTTAGAGTATGGAACAGAACCTGGTTTGTTGGAGGAGAAATCCAAACAAGCCCGTCCTACATTGTTAGGTGCCGGTGTGGCAGGAGCTCCTGTTACTGCTACCGGATTTACCGCACCTGCAGCCGGAGGTGAGGCCGCTGCTGCACCTTCTGCAAAAGCTCCTGGATTGAAGGATGAAGATTTCAAGGCTTTGAAAGATGGCATTGCAGATTTGGCTAAGACAGCAACGCAATTTAGCGAATTGAGCAAAGTGGCACAAACTGGTGTTAAATTGAATGAAAAATTGGCTGCAGCTGAGGCGGCTACGACTGAATATGCTTCGAAATTGACGGCCGCAGGCTTGGCAACTGACTCGTTAGCTCAGGCAGCGAACGGTTTGTCTGGCGCATATACCCAGGTAGGGGCTGACATGCAGGCTGTTGCTCAGGAAACGAAGGCATACAAAGCTGGTGTAGAGCAAGTCGGTAAGAGCATTGCATCTCTGAATAGTATCTATGAATTGCAATTACAGGCTGTCAATGCACAAACTGAGGCACAACGCAGTGCTGCTGCCGCTGCTAAGGAGTCTGCAGAGGCTCAGTTGGCTTTTGCTGCAGGTGCTAAGCAGTTGCAGAAACAAGTTGCTGACTTGAATAGCATCTATGGTAGCATGCTCAATGCGCTCGCGTAATTATTTTTGAGCAGTAATATTTAGAATAAAACAATATAATATAAAACACTTCAGCAATGGGTGGAGCTAAAAACTGTCCGGAAACACCGCGACAAAAAATGATTGGTATGATGTACTTGGTGCTCACCGCCATGTTGGCGTTGAACGTAAGTACGGATATCCTCAATGGTTTTACATTGGTGGACAATAGTCTGCACTCCTCTATCGCTGCTACGGGCACTCGTAATGAGAAACTCTATCGTGACTTTCAGGCGGCTAACGCAGATAACCCTGAGAAAACACATGAGTGGTTCGATAAGGCGAAAGAGGTGCAAGTTCGTGCGGACTCCTTATACAATTATATTCAGCATTTCAAAGAAGCAATTGCTCTGTTAGCGGATGGACAAGGCCGCGTAAACGAACTTAAAGCTCAGGGATTGGACCCGACAATGCATATTCAGGGTAATTCTAACCTTGACGTAACCGGTCAATACGCAATTGTGCAAGGGCACGGTACGGAACTTAAAGAAATAGTTGCTTATTATCGAGATTATGCAGCTAATTTGGCAGAGACAGATGCGGAGTTACGCAACTCAATCCTTACAGCGTTGGCTACAGAGCGCGGATATAACTCGCACGAAAAAGATTCATGTGACTGGGAAGTTGCTATTTTTGATGGTATGCCTGTCGGCGCATCCGTCACTATCTTGACGAAAATGCAGAATGACGTGCGTACTACTGAAGGGCAATTAATCCAATACTTGATGGATCGCACGGACGCGGGCGACCTGCGCGTGAATAAACTGAACGCGTACGTGATTCCTAATTCGAATTACGTAATTCGTGGAGGTCGTTACTCGGCACAGATTATTCTGGCTGCTATTGACTCAACACAACGCCCGGAGTACTATATCGAAGGACAGCGTATCAATGATCAGGGATTGTATGAAGTAACGGCATCTGGTGTCGGCCTGAAGAAGTATTCGGGTTGGATTGCATATCAGAATCCTTCTACTGGCGAGATGGAAAACCTTCCTTTTGCAAGTGAGTATAGTGTTGGAGAACCGGCGGTTACTATTTCCAATAACGATCTGAATATTATGTACCGCGGTTACGAGAACAAATTCTCGATTTCTGTACCGGGCGTATCGAATGATAAGGTGCGCGTGAATGTCAGTGGTGCTTCAGTTAAACAACAAGGAGGCATATGGATTATCAAACCGGGTGACGGAGCAAAGAATGTTACAATCTCGGTATCTGCTGAGTTGGATGGTCGCATGCAGTCCATGGGTAGTCGTGACTACCGCGTTAAAGCGCTTCCTAAGCCGGGTGCATACTTCAAATCAGGAGAAACGGAGTATTCTGATGGTAATATCTCTCGTGGTGCTTTGCTGAACGCAGGGGCAACGGTTATCGCATCCTATGGCCCTGACGGCCTGCTGGATCTTCCGTTCCGCATAACCAGTTTCAAGGTTAATATCAACGGTGTGCTTACAGAGGCTCGCGGTAATAAATTTACGCAAGACCAAAGAGACCGTTTGAGTAAGTTGAAGATGGGTGCTATCGTCGTAATCACCGATATCCGCGCACAAGGTCCGGATGGCAGAGAGACGCGTCTTTCACCTATTCCTCTATCACTGAATTAATACCAAAGAAATATGTTAAAGAAAATCAGTATTATCGCATGCTTGATGCTGGGCGTAGTGACTGCGCAAGCACAGCATAATGTTATCTCGTTCTTTGACGAGATGGGTAGTGCACGCATTCAGACGGCAGAGTTTTCGCCCTCGCATGATACGATTGTGATGGTAGATCATCGCATTGACGATGTGATTTGGTCTCGCTATATATATCGTGTTATTGACATGCGTTATAAACAAAACTATCAACTCTATTTCCCTACAAAATCGGACGATGCAGATTATCGTAATCTGTTCAAGGTCATCACTGATGCAGTGGTTGATGGAATGCCTATCTATGAGAAGAATATGGAAACTATCAAGCCGGATTTCAAGCAGGAGCCGATTAGCCGCAATGTAATTCCAACCATGTTTATGGCTGACGACCCTATGGCTGATTATTCGGATGACCCAACGCACTTTGATATAACATCTTCCGATGCTATGTTGGTTCACTACGACAGTATAGAAGATAAGTTGTCGTTCCACTTCTATCCGTTTGAGAAATTGGTGCGCAATCAGTTGAAGTATCTGACTCAAGAGGTCGTATTTTTTGATAAACACACCTCGCGTCTGCATATCAAGATTATCGGTATAGCTCCGCTACAGTCGGATAAAATATCAACACGTGATAGTACGAACTTGATGTCTTCGCTCCGTGAGTCGATTATGTTCTGGATTCCGTTTGATAAACTGCGTCCGTATATGGCAATGCAGTATGCCATTCCTAACCGAAACGAGACAAAACGTGTGACATACGATGAATTCTTCCAGAAACGTTTGTTCACATCCTATATCGTTGGTGAGGGAAATATGTACAATCGCTATATCCCGGATTACGCAATTTCAGAGGATGAGATAAAGAAAGAGCAAAAACGTATTGAGGCGGAGCTCCTTAATTTTGAGCAAGATCTCTGGGAATACTAATGCGTAAACATCGTTTTCGTAACTCATACTTTATTTCTGCCGTCAGCGTGGCGTTGGTGCTGTGCCTGATAGGCTTGGAATGTGTGCTCCTGCTTTCTGCAGGGGCACTTGTTACACGCATGCGCGAGAACATGACTGTTACGGCTGTGTTGGAGCAAGGAACGGATAGCGCTCAATGTGCTCGCTTGGAAGCTATTCTGAAGGCGGGGGGGCATTGTTGCAGTTTTCACTATATCTCTGCACAGCAAGCATTAGATGAGCATATTCGTTCGTTGGGAGAGGACCCAAGCACTTTTTTGGGATATAATCCGCTATCTGCCAGTTATGAAATTCACCCGACGGATGAGTATAGTCATCCGGATAGTCTGGCTGTATTGTCAGAAAATCTTCAGTCTCTCCCATATGTGACGGAAGTGTTGTATCCTCGGGATTTGGCGGACTTGATGAACAGCAATGTGCATGATTTCTCATTAATACTATTGGCCGTTGCGTTAGTTTTACTATTAGTATCCATGGTATTGATTGTCAATACAATTCGTCTGCAGATTTATTCGAAGCGTTTTATTATTAATACAATGACGCTTGTCGGAGCAACGTCATGGGTAACTCGACGACCGTTTGTAATTCGCAACATGCTTATGGGATTTCTCGCCGGCATAGTGGCATTGGTGATTTTGGCAGGAATGGTTTATTATGTGGAGTTCAAATTAGGTTTGTTTCTTTTCCCATTGACATGGCAAAATATAACGTTTGTGTCGCTGGTTGTGTTGTGTGCCGGCTTATTGATTACTTTGTTCGCTTCGTTGATTGCAACCGGCAAGTATATCCGAATGGACAATAACTCGTTGTACGAGATTTAAAACTTACATGTATGAAACATACTTTACCCAAACTGAACCTTATTCTGATAGCGGTTTCGTTTGCTATCATTGTACTAGGTTTCGCGTTGATGGTTGGTGCCCCTTCAGGTGAGGTGTATAATCCTGATATTTTTTCGTTTCGCCGCGTAACTGTCGGGCCAATGATTGCATTGTTCGGCTTTGTGACTATGATTTTTGCGATATTGTTCCGCCGTAAGAAAAAATGAATTGGTTAGAAGCATTAATATTAGGAGTAGTACAAGGACTAACGGAGTTCTTGCCGGTATCCTCGTCCGGGCACTTGGAGATAGGACAAGCCCTTTTGGGTACTTCGGGTGAAGAGAATTTAATCTTTGCAATTATTGTGCATACTGCTACTGTCTTGTCAACATTAGTAGTGTTATGGAGGGAGGTCGCTCGTCTGTTCAAAGGCACTTTCACTACACTCAAATGGAATGACGAGAAAGACTACGTGGCGAAAATATTGGTATCTATGATTCCCGTATTTATTGTCGGAATGTTTTTCAAAGACCAAGTGGAATCATTTTTTGGCAATGGTTTGCTGTTAATAGGGGTGTGCCTTTTGATAACTGCTGTGCTTCTCGCCTTGAGTGAGTGGTTGCAACAACGCCGTCAGAATAAAGGACATGAGGTCGGTTATAAGGATGCTATTGTCATTGGTATTGCGCAAGCATGCGCTGTATTGCCAGGTTTAAGTCGTTCCGGAACAACTATTGCAACCGGTCTGCTATGCGGTGTGAAAAAGGAAAGCGTAGCCCAGTTCTCTTTTTTGATGGTATTAATTCCGATTCTTGGCGAAGCATTCCTTGATTTGCTCAAACTGCTGCAAGGCGAATTGACATGCAATTTAGGTGTCATTCCTGCTATAGTCGGTTTCTTGGCTGCATTCGTAACAGGATGTTTTGCATGTCGGTTTATGATAGAGATAGTCCGTCGCCAGCGGCTTATTTGGTTCGCACTTTATTGCGCGATAGTCGGTGTCGCAACGATCGTGGCTACTGTTTGCTGAAATGTGGAATTTTGAGCAAGGAGAAATACTGGCGTTCGATAAGCCGTTGCATTGGACGTCGTTTGACGTGGTGGCTAAGGTTCGTTATAATCTCTGTCGCAAGTTGGGAAAAAAGAAACTGAAAGTAGGGCATTCAGGAACATTGGACCCATTAGCTACAGGAATTGTCATCGTATGTACAGGCAAGAAAACCAAACTTATTGAGTCGTTGCAGTACGATGTAAAAGAGTACGTAGCAACGCTTCAATTAGGTGCCACAACCCCTTCTTATGATTTGGAGAAGGAGGTGGATGCCACTTATCCGACTGCCCATATAACCCGCGAACTGATAGACAAAACTATTCCTGAGTTTATTGGAGAACAATGGCAAACACCACCGGCTTTCTCAGCTTGTTGGGTAAATGGTAAGAGAGCGTATGAATTGGCACGCAAAGGAGAGGAAGTGAATTTGAAACCCAAGTTGTTGGTGATAGATGAGATAGAAGTGCTTGACTTTGATGAGTCTTTGAAACAATTGACTATCCGTGTCGTGTGCTCAAAGGGGACGTATATACGTGCTTTGGCCCGTGATATAGGTGAACGGCTGCAATCGGGGGCGCATCTTATAGCTCTTCGACGCACAAGAGTGGGAGACACACGTGTAGAGGATTGTATGAAGATAGAGAATTTTTTGGAACAGCTCAATAAATACGAACTTAAAAATTGTTTGAACGAAGAGAAATAAGAATATGTACAAGAATAATGATATGAAACTCAGCCAGTTTCGATTCAAACTGCCTGAGGAACAAATCGCTCAGTTTCCTGCCTCATACCGAGATGAAGCGCGATTGATGATTCTTCATCGCAGGTCGGGAGAGATAGAGCATGTCCGTCTCCCCGAACTGGTGAATTACTTCGAAGAGGGCGATTTATTTGTTTTCAATGACTCGAAAGTTTTTCCGGCTCGCCTATGGGGACATAAGGAGAAAACAAACGCACTGATAGAGGTGTTCCTTCTGCGTGAATTAAACCATCGAACACGTTATTGGGATGTACTTGTTGACCCGGCACGCAAGATTCGAATCGGCAATAAACTGACTTTTGATGATGATCCTGCAATCGTGGCTGAGGTGATAGATAATACAACCAGTCGCGGTCGTACTTTCCGTTTTCTCACCGATTATGACAATGAAGAGTTTGTGCCACGCTTGTATGCGCTGGGAAGTGCTCCTCTTCCGAGTTATATCCGCCGTCCGATGGATGAGGAAACAAAGCGTAAGTATGAAGAGATATTCCATGACCAGCCAGTAGCAGAAATGGATACGGAGCGTTACCAGACTGTTTTTGCCGATAAGATCGGAGCTGTCGCCGCGCCTTCATCAGGACTGCATTTCTCAAAACAACTTCTTAAACGGATGGAGATTCGCGGAATAGAAACTACTTTTATGACCAGCCATGTGTCATTGGGAATCTTCAAGGAGATTGATGTCGAGGATTTGACAAAGAATAAGATGGAGTCCGAGCAAATCATTCTGCCTGAAATAATGGCTACGGCTGTCAATAAAGCGCATGAGAACCTGCACCGTGTATGCGCAGTCGGCACAGAAGTTATGCGCGCCTTGGAGCATGTGGTTGGTACTAACGGTCAACTGAAAGCGTACGACGGTTGGACCAACAAATTCATTTTCCCGCCATATCGATTCTCTGCTGCTAATTGTTTCTTCGTCAATTTCTATATGCCGCAGTCCAGCCAACTTCTTATGGTGGCCGCCTTCGCAGGATACGAAGAGACAATGCATGCGTACGACGTGGCGGTTCAGGAAGGTTATCGTTTCGGTGACTATGGCGATGCAATGTTAATTATTGACTGATGAATGTACGAATAGACCCTTCTTGGCAACGCGTATTGCAGACGGAGTTTGACAAGCCTTATTTCGAACTCCTCACGCAGTATGTCCGCCAGCAATATATGACCTGCCGGTGTTTCCCGCCGGCAGGACTTATTTTTAATGCCTTCGACTCATGTCCGTTCGATAAAGTGCGTGTGGTCATAATAGGTCAGGATCCATATCATGAGCCCGGACAGGCAATGGGACTCAGTTTCTCTGTTCCGGAAGGTGTGCCTATCCCGCCATCACTCATGAATATTTACAAGGAGATTTACCGCGATCTCGGTATTCCCATTCCCTCTTCGGGTGACTTACATCGCTGGGCGGAACAAGGAGTGTTGTTGCTGAATGCGACACTGACAGTAGAGGCGCATAAGGCAGGCAGCCATCAAGGAAAAGGATGGGAAGAACTGACGGACGCTGCAATTATGGCTCTCAATAACGAACGCGAACATCTTGTGTTCATGTTATGGGGCTCTTATGCGCAGCGCAAAGGACAGTTCATCGATCGGAAAAAACATCTGGTCCTGCAAACATCCCATCCGTCCCCTCTATCCGTTTATCGCGGTTTTGACGGATGTGGACATTTTTCTGCCGCAAATAAATATTTAGAGAAAAACGGCATGCCGCCTATCCAATGGTAAAATACTGCTATGAAAAAACTTCTTCTCATTGACGCTTACGCGATGATTTTTCGCGCATACTATGCCTTTATCCGTGCGCCGCGAATGAATAGTAAAGGTGAGAATACCTCTGCTATATTTGGGTTTGCAATCACCTTAGACGACCTGATTCGCAAAATCAATCCGACTCATATCGGTGTCGCTTTTGACCCTGCAGGAGGAACGTTTCGTCATGAGGCATATGAGCAGTACAAAGCGCAACGTCCGGAGACGCCGGAGGATATACGAAAAGCAGTTCCGGTTATCAAGAATCTGCTTGCCGCGATGAATATCCCGGTACTTGAAGTACCCGGTTTTGAAGCGGATGACGTTATTGGTACACTCTCAAAAAAAGGGGAGGAGGCCGGCTATGAAGTCTATATGGCGACACCCGATAAGGATTATGGACAATTGGTTACGGAGCATGTTTTTATGTACCGTCCGCGTCATACGGGGGGCTTTGAACTAATGGGACCGCGAGAAGTATGTGCCAAGTACGGCATCAAGCACCAAACGCAGGTAATCGAATTGTTGGGACTGATGGGTGATGCGAGCGATAATATACCCGGCTGTAAAGGGGTGGGAGAGAAGACGGCTGTCGCCCTGTTACATCAGTTCGGGACGATTGATTATATGTTGGCGCATACAGACGAGATTAAGGGAGCTTTGCGCCAGAAAGTGGAGAGTCAGGCGGAGGAAATCAGGTTCTCACGTTTTCTGGCGACCATACGTACAGATGTACCTATTACGTTGGACGAACAGCTACTTGAAAAGAAAGAGCCCGATGTCAACGCTCTTTCGGTTCTCTATCGTGAGTTGGAGTTTAATACACTTCTCAAAAAAATAAGCCCTTCCGTTACGCCTGTAGCTGCGGTTACTGCCAAGAAGCCTGCGAAGCCTGCTGATACAAACCAACTGGACCTTTTTGCTGAAGTGAACGGAGATAATTCTCCGGCCCAAACAGAACAAGAAGAAAAATTCGATACGATTGAGAATCGCCTGTGTCAGTACCTCCTCAATCCTGAAGTCGCATTCAATCCGAATAAAGAGCCCGACTGGGAAGCGCTCAAAGCAGATCCCAATTTATGGAACTTATATAATGAAGTAGAGTTGCCATTAGTCCCGGTATTACGCGAGATGGAGGCTGCCGGTGTACGGTTTGACGTGGAAAAACTCAAACATGCAGAGACAACGCTTTCAAACGAACAGAAGGAGTTGGAACAACGTATCTATACGCTTGCAGGGGAGACTTTCAATATCAACAGCCCCAAACAAGTGGGCGAATTGCTGTTCGATAAACTCCAACTGGATAGCAAGGCAAAGAAGTCTAAGACGGGGCAGTATTCGACATCCGAAGAGATTCTGGTTTCGCTCAAAGAACGTCATCCGATTGTCGGGGTTATCCTTGATTACCGTGCGTTGAATAAGCTGATTACTACCTATATCGCCGCATTGCCGAGTTACATAGCCGCGGACGGCAAGATACACACCACCTATAACCAGACAGTAACAGCTACAGGGCGTCTCTCGAGCAGTAATCCGAACCTTCAGAACCTGCCTATTCGCTCCGAGCGTGGCAAACTTATTCGCGAGGCGGTTATCCCGGAAGACGGATGTCTGTTCCTTAGTGCCGACTACAGTCAGATAGAGTTACGTCTTTTGGCGCATATGAGCAGGGACGAACATCTTCTTAATGCCTTTAAGTCCGGTCAGGATATTCATGCTGCGACAGCGGCCCGCATCTTCAAACAACCTATTGAAGAGATTACCAAGGACCAGCGTCGTAGAGCCAAGACGGCTAATTTTGGTATCATATATGGTATCTCCGCTTTCGGTTTGGCGCAGCAACTTGACTGTTCCCGAGCTGAGGCAAAGCAACTGATAGACGATTATTTCGCCGCCTTCCCGCGTGTGATTACCTATATAGAATCGCAGAAAGAAATTGCCCGTCAAAAGGGCTACGCGGAGACACTGTTCGGCCGTAAACGTTACTTGCCGGATATTCATTCGCAGAATGCCACCGTGCGTTCTTTTGCTGAGCGAAACGCCGTCAACGCACCTATTCAGGGAACGGCTGCAGATATCATCAAAATGGCGATGGTCTCAATCCACCGCCGGTTGAAGCAAGAGGGGCTTCGTGCGCAGATGATTATGCAGGTTCATGACGAACTCAATTTCAATGTACCGGCAGATGAGGTCAGCCGCGTGCGCGAGATAGTAGTGAGCGAAATGCAGAACGCCGTTCATCTGTCTGTTCCGTTGATTGCCGAGTGCGGAGTAGGGAAAAACTGGTTAGAAGCGCACTGAGACATTTACAATTTCGTCATTTACAAATTTACTATGTACCATTTATATTGTGCCATAGTACTTGTCATCCGCATCCTTTGTATAGGCAATTCGTTCTCATGGGATGCTGTTGAGCAAGAATTGGTTCCGCTATGCGATGCCAAAGGAGTGCAGGTAGAGGTGCATAACCTTTATTACGGCGGTTGTTCTTTGCAGCAGCATGTTCAGTTTCTTATGCGTGATACAGCGGCATATTCCCATCGCGTGTGTACGAACAATGCGCCGCGTGTTGTCAAGGATACTATCTCTTTGCGCCAGGCACTGAAGGACGGTAAGTATGATTTTATCTCTTTTCAGCAAGCGAGCCATGATAGCGGGATACGGGGTTCCTACGAACCATGGTTGTCGCATCTTATTGATACCGTGCGAGCGTACCAGCCCGAGGCGCAGTTATGCTGGCTACAGACTTGGGCATATAGCCGTGATGCCGGGCATCCTGCTTATCCGCGATATCATTCTAATCAGCAGGAAATGTGGGATAGCATTCAATCTTGCACGCTCTATGTATTGGAGAAAAAACATCTGATGCTTATACCTTGCGGTGACGCCATTCAGCGTGCGCGAAAGACACGTCTCGGAGACACTATGTGCAGGGACGGCTATCATCTTAATTACACGTATGGACGTTATACCGCTTCGTGCGTATGGTATGAGGTCGTCACCGGCAAGGATGTGCGGCATAACCGATACCGTAATCCGAATATGACATGTGCGCAGCAACGTATTGCCCAGCGTGTGGCCCACCAGGCCGTTAGAAATAACAAATAGCAGAAACAAACAAAGCTACATCCAAAATAAAAAACTCACTTGAAAGTGAACTTTCAGATGAGTTTTCTTTTTGTATGTGATCCATGCAGGATTCAAACCTGCAACCCCCACATCCGTAGTGTGGTACTCTATTCAGTTGAGCTAATGGACCCGGAGGTGTCTCCGTTAATCGGAGAAACCGGCCTCCGCCGGAAGAGGTTTATCGTACCTCTCTAACGAAAAAGCGTGCAAAGGTACTGCTTTTTTTTGAATTGACCAAATATTTTGAGCTTTTTTTTAAAAAAAAATGCAAATTAGCCACTTTTAACTTGCTGATTTGAAAAAAAAGCAGTAAATTTGCACGCAAATTAGAATTTTTAGCACTATGGACAAACAAGAACTTCGTAAACTGATTACAATCTGGTTTGAGGAGGATATCCGTGATGGTGATCATACCTCTCTCAGTTGTATCCCTCCGACGCAGACAGGTTGTCAGCAGTTGATTATTAAAGATACCGGTGTGCTCGCCGGAGTAGAGGTAGCGAAAGAGATTATCGCTTATTTTGACCCGGAGTGTAGGGTAGAGCAGTTCCTCCACGACGGCGACCATGTGAAGCCGGGCGATGTTGCCTTCAAAGTGTATGGCAAGGAACTGAGTCTTTTGCAGATAGAGCGCACTATGCTCAATGTTATGCAGCGTATGTCCGGTGTGGCAACGACTGCGCATAAGTATCAAAGTCTCATTGAGGACACCGGATGTCATGTGCTTGATACGCGCAAAACGACTCCCGGTCTCCGCTACTTGGAGAAAGAGGCGGTTGTGCTTGGCGGAGGAATGAACCACCGTATCGGGTTGTTTGATATGATTTTGCTCAAGGATAATCATGTGGACTTTGCGGGCGGCATAACGAATGCCCTCACGCGAGCACGCGATTATTTAAAGAAGAAAGCGGCGGAGGGACAGACCGAGCGTTTTCTGAATATGAAGATTGAGATAGAGGTGCGTAATTTTGACGAGATTCGCGAAGCGTTGGCTACGAATATCCCGGACCGCATCATGCTCGATAATTTCACGCCGGCCAAGACAAAGGAAGCAGTGGAGCTCATCCGTGCGTGGGAAAAGACGGCAGGCCGTCACATGGAGATTGAGTCTTCGGGCGGCATAACGATTGATACCATCCGTTCTTATGCCGAGCAAGGTGTGGACTTTGTTTCCGTCGGCGCTCTAACGCATAGTTACAAGAGTCTTGATATGAGTTTCAAGGCGGTGAAAGAGTCGAAAGTCGAAAGTCGAAAGTAGAAAGACAAAAGTCGAAAGTCGAAAGTAGAAAGTCGAAAGACTATTTCAGCCAGGTTTTGGGATTAAGTTTGGTGCCGTCAGGTAGAATGGGTTTCCGGAGAACGGAGACCCATTTTGGTCTGCCGACGGAGTTGTCTTGAGAGCGGTATTCATAACTGTACGGACACGGGTTTTCAGGATTGAACCCTTCTTTGTCTTTGACCAAGCCGGTGTGCCATCCTTCGGGATTGAGAATCCCTTCGTCCCATGTAGTGTATGCCCAGACGGTTTCTCCCCACCATCTCCATGGACGGGCAAGATAGACTTCAAACCTCACCCCACCCCTCTCCTTATGGAGAGGGTTTTCCTCCCTTGAGGGGAGGTTAGGAGGGGTTGTCAACTCATCCTCTGTAGCCAGACGAATGTGACATTTATAAAACAGCAATCCTCTATTGCTCTCCCCTTTTTCTCCCTCCCTTGAGGGGAGGGG
>JAGKVE010000065.1 GCA_021152555.1 Bacteroidia bacterium
CCCCCGGAGTGTTCTCCCGATGAAACGGGAGAAACGGCCTCCGCCTAAGAGGGCGAATTCCGTTCCTCCACCCGTTGCACCGCGCCTGAAACGAGCGCCTTATAAAAAAGGGGGGAAAGATTTCTTTTTATTATAATTACTATCGGTCGGACGTAGCGCCATGCGGAGTGTGGGGTGGGCTGTTTACATCGATTGCATCGATGTGAGGATCCTTCTTCGGCTATTAAGGGGGTGTCCTGTGCGCGCGACCTCAGATAGCGCGAAGAAGGGGAGCGTGCGGCTCCCCGTCTCCTAATTCTTCTTCACGCCCTGATACTCTTCCACGGTCTTCGTTGTGATAGTGGTCGTGGTCTTCGTGCTGTCGCCTACTTGCGTGTAGGTCGCGCTCGTGCTGATCGTGCGCCAAGCCTTGCAGCTCGTCATTCCCGCGCACACTGCGATACTAATAAGCACTGCTGATACAAATAATAGTTTCTTCATTGTTCTGCTTGTTTTTGGTTAGATACTCAATGATTTTCTCTTTATCCCGCGCGCTCACCAGCACGCAGCCTTTCGAGTGTTCGGGGATTGTCCCCGTGTGGATGCGAATGCCTGAACGACCGGGCACTTTGTCAATAAGCGGTAGGTTCTTTTGGAACCTCGGCGAGAATGTTACGGAGACCGGATAAGTTCCATCTGGTATGATGTAGTCGCTATTTTCAAGCGTGGTGATTTCTCCTACTACTCCGCCGAGGAACATCTTCCCCCATATCGCTTTAACTGCTTTGCTCGTTCTTATTAGGCGGAGCGTCCTCCCAACGGAATGGGAGGAGCGGCCTCCGCCGAGGAGGGGGTTACTGCTCGTTTCCATGCCGCTGTTTTAATTTATACGTGTAATCGATTCCGAATAACGCACCGGCGAAGGTCGCGACCTCTCCGAACCCCACCAGTATAGACTCGTGTACCTCGCCCTGCGGGGCAATGAAAACCCCGCAGAACAGAAGTACTAATCCTCCGACCGAAAGCACCGCAGCGGTAATAAGCTGAATGTCTGCTTTCATGGTTCATACCTCCTTTATCCTCCGATCACCGGCACCAACCGCTCCGGCCATACTACCGTCTTGGTACTCTCGTCGAAGTACTTCCATCCCTTGCCGAACAGCCAACCTTTGTAGGTCGTGTACTTGAAAGCCGAGCCTTGCGCCTTACGTTCCGCGATGAAGTCCATCTGGTCGTAGGTCAGGTGCGACAAGTCCATCGAACGCTCGATAGCCGCCAGACGCACGGTCTTGAACTTCGCACGCCGATCCAACTCTGCCACACTCGCCGGAGTAGTTCGCTCGCCATGTACGCTGGTGTACTTTCGTTGCGACCAACGGCGGTAGTTGTAGCACGTACGATGTTTCTTGGAGATTTTGCCCGATAAGTGATGTATCGGGTCTTCATACTCTACTTTTGCCATTTCATTAAGATTTAGATTGTTTAACATTTGGTTTAGGTTTGTTCTGTGCTCGGGGCGTAAGCGCCGAGTCTTTCTTCGTTCCTTGTCCCGGCATCTTATGCCGGTTTCTATTTCGTTCATTGTGCGGGATGCCATCCCGCTTCCCCTCCTTTTAGGGAGGGGTTAGGGGTAGGCTTTTTACGCGAGTTTCTCATACTCTTTCGCGATAACAAACCCGCGCAAGCTCTTGTACTTGCTCTGACCGGCAAAAGCAGTCTCGTACGCTGCTTTCTGCGTAGCGTCTGCTAATGCGGTGCTTGCGTTGGTCAGCGCGGTTTTGAACTTCGCTTGACGCGCCAGTTCCTCTGCGCTGTACGCTTTCGTGCGTGGATTGCAAATCTGGCTAGTGTACTGCGTTTGCCCGCGTTGAGCAAAGATAATTTTCGAGTGCTTACAAATCTTGCCTCGGAAAGATTGGAAGGGTGCTTCCAAATTGATTTTACTCATAGTTAAAAGTGTTTAAGTTAATAATGTTAATTTACGAGCGGCTTACGAGAGAGATACGGGACGATAGCGAGTAACTAAAATCCCTTTTCCTCGAAATCCACCGCAAAGATAAAACAAAAAGCGGAGACGTGCAAATTTTCGTCTCCGCCGATGACCAAAAGTGGTCGTTTACACGATGAACGTCGCAAAATGCGCGAAAGTGATCTTCACTCGGTCATTGAGCGCGTACTGAATCAGACTTGTCGCGTCCTCTGTCTTGAGCCACCCTTTGTTGGTCTCCCGCTTGCGGTAATGCTTCTTCTGCCGCCAACCATACAACAGTGTCTCCCATTCCTTGGACGTATATGCTGTGTTCTTGTACTGCTCAATCCCGTCTTTGATGTGCGCCAACGGAATCTTATTTTCTTGCTTCATCTTTCTTGAAATTAAGAGGTTTAACATCCGTCAATTGGAATGCCTCGGCGGCTTGAACGGTATAAATGCCGTAACGGTTATAGTACTTCGCACTAACCATCTTGAAGTTTGCCATCATACTTTTTATATGCTCGGTGCCGTTCCAGTTAAAGGGCATTGGCACGCAATCTTTGATCGCGTAGTACGGATGATCTTTAATAGCCACACCACGCAATTTCTGCTCCCACAGCGTGACCCAGATCTGCCGTTGCCTTTGGAGTGGGATAGCGTTCCATTGCTCCTCGGCAGGTCGTATCATCCGTTCGTGTTGCGGTGCGATGTACGGTTTCAGCAAATCAATCATAACCGCCCAACTTTTACGCTTCTTCAGTATGTCGTCTAAGGCTTCCATAAATAATTTTTCAAAAAGTAGTAGAGGGAGACTACAGAGGGAGTATATACTATGCAGATAGTCTCCCTACCGAGTTTTCTTTTTTTCTTTTTGCTTCTTTTTCTTTTGTCTTTTACTCAACGACCTTCACCGTCAGTTTGATCTCGTCCGGCTCCTTATCCGGATATAGCTCCACGAACGTCTTTACATACCCTGCCATCACAGCGGTACGCGCCTTGACTAAGTTCTGCTCTTTGACTTTCTCCTTGGCATTCTCGCGCCATTTCACCGCCTGTTCCTGTTGGTACTTGTGGTAATCGGCAAAGTCGAAAACCTCTGTACGCTGGAGTTGGAACTTACCAACGCCTTCCACCTCAAACTCGCCTTTCTCCTGCCCCTTTTCCGCAAGGATGGCAACGGCTTCGTTGGTTGCCTCGGTAGAAATCTCGTCAATACGTGCTTTAATAGCTTTTTCTTGGTTGCGCAACTCACGCAACTCTTTCAAATTCGTTGTGTTCATATTATTCTCCGGCGTAAACGTCACCGGCTACGTTGTACATGTTAAACAATTGGAGTAATTCTTCAGAAGACATATTCTTCGGGTCTTTGCTTGGATCATTGTCCTGCCGCGCCACCATGCGCCTTGCCCGCAGTATCACTGCGCGCTTGCGGTTCTCTTCCGGTGTCACCCATTGCAGGTTTTCTGCCCGCCAATCATAGATGTTACCATTGATGTGGTCGCACTCGCAACCAGCAGGTCTCGGACCAATCCAAGTCAGTGCCATGACCGTGTGACACATGACGTTTCCATACTGCCGCACAGAAGGATAGCGCGTGTGACACAGCCGTGTGTCTCGTGGTGGACGTTGGTTCACGATGATCCGTCGGAATCGCCATTCTCCATGTATCAACCGACGCGAGTAGAACGCACCGTCCCGACTGCAATAGAGAGGTTTTCCGTCTGTTTTCTCTAACGGACACAGCCGCACTTCCGTACCGTCCTCTGTCCGTCCCCATTCAGGGAATTTGTTTTTTGTTGCCATTTTAATAATGTTTTAATGGTTACTAAAATGGCTGGCGCCAGCCGTTAGCTGTTGGAATCCGGTGCAAAGGTATATACGAAAAATGAGACCCGCAAAATTGGGTCTCATATTCCGACACTCTCCGACAAACATTCCGACACAATGCCGTTTTTCTGTCAGTTGTCCGCGGACAAATTCCGACGCTTAGGCTCTGGGATTACGGCAACGCGCTTTGCAGAAATCATCGTCCGTAAAAGTGTATTTGGGAGAAGCAAAAGGGTTGATCAATTCGGCTTTGCGGGCATCCGAAAACTGACGAATATGGATGTACCCGCAAGCGTCCGCCATCATTATCCGGCGACAAGCATCTGCCTTGCCGGAAGCAAGGTCGATGGCCTCACGCAGATTCTTCTCACAAACTTCTGCAGTGTACCTATCCGTTCCGAAGAACGAGGTATCAACTGGCACGACATCTTCAACCGTAGCTGTGCTTGTTGTGTAAAATGGAACGTGTTGCCTTTGATAGAACGAGGCAGAAGGATTATCATGTATTTCTATAAAGTCCCCGGCAATATAGTTCCCACTTATGTGGAAATGATTGATTATTAAAGGTCTCATGGGTTTTATTAAGAATTTTGGAGGACATAAAAAGCACAGGCAACGGGGATCTAACAGCCAAGTCGGCAAACTTATAACAGAAATCCCCGTTGCCCATGCCATGACATGAAGTAACAGGGACATATATTTTTCTGTTAATGTGAAGTTTTGCCGACTTGCTGTTAGAAGTATATGCCTGTCTGCGCTATGCGCTAATAATATGTCCTCCCATTTAAGGTCTAAGAAGCTGACGTTGCTTTCCTAACCGAAAGCGGCTGCAAAGTTACTACATTTTTTTGAGTTATACAAGTTTTTTCACAAAATTGTCTGCAAATGGCTTATTTCGTACCACTCAAGATACCATTTTCTTTATCCTCGTTGTTGATACGTTTGCCGGAATCGCGGCGTTGCGTACCGAAATCGAGGTTGCAATGAAAGTTGAGAATAAGCATCTGACGGAAGTCGCGCATCTCTGCATGTTGCGTGTTCGGAGCAAGGGCAGAGAGGTCTTTGGTCTCGATACTATAGCCCTTAACCGAGAAGGGGTTCATCAGCATCGCACGGAAGCCCCATTTGTCGGCATTGTAACCAAGACCGATATGATGGTAGAACTCGCCGTACTCCAGCGTCTCGCCCCAGAGGTTATTGTAGCGCGTGGTTACTTCGCCGAAGAACTGCCAACCGTTGTACATGCCCATGAAACTGGCGCGGACACCCGGGTTGAAATGCTTGTGCGTGTAGGAATTGCCAAGCGAGACGTAATAATTAGCGAACGGCGCAACCGTGAAGATCAGTTTGTTTTGCAGCAAGCGCACCTGCACACTCGGAGCCACTTGCAGACGATGGAAGCCGCGGTGGTTGGCGTAGGTACGTATTGCGTATGCTTGACCGTCAATCAGTTGTTCGTACGTCTCTTCCATAATCGGCTTGTGGTCGTACGAGTAGTTCGCCCAGATATTCAGATTGACATACTTGGACTGCCACGAAAGCTGCATCTCATTGGCAACGAACATAACAGGCTTCAAGTTCGGATTACCTTGCCGAATCTGGTATTTGTCAATCTGTTGCGCCACGTCCGACATTGCCGAAAGGGATGGTTGGTAACCGGACACATAACCTTTGTATTTCCAGAACACACCTTTTCCGAAGTCATAACTCAGCGTCAGTTGCGGACGGGCAATCCAGTTCGACGATTTCTGACCGCCTTGCTCGATATACGTGTGCATAGCACCGATACCCACAGCGTACGAAAACTGCTTGACGCGCTGCTGCACTTCCGCAAAAGCGTAGGTCTCGGCGGTTGTCATATTGACCGTGGCATCGGCACTGCCGAGATAGGTATTCTCGACCCATTGCTGATTGTGGCGCACGCCGACCGTCAAACCGATGTTCTCCCAGTCTTTCTCGTAGATGGCTTCGCCGATGAGTGAGTATTTGTTACCGCGCACACGAGAGGTCACATCCGTTGTGTCGGCAACCGTCTCGCCAAGCGGCAACTGCTCAAAACGGCGGTCGCTGCTACTGTTGATATACGTACCCACCACATCGAAATACAGATGGTTGTCGTCCGGCAGGTTGTGCTCGTAGTAAATGTCCAACGAGGGCGAAATGGATTGGGTGCTCTCGTGGTCATGGATGGCAAAACTGTCCGTGCCCTGATACAGATACGAATCGCGGTTGGTCTCCGATTGCGGCATAAATAGCATGTTATCGCGCAAGGCAATCTGGAGCATGTTTTTCTCGCCGTTTGTCCAATTATAGCTCAGTCCGAGATTGACAGGATTACCCTTGAAACGTGTCGGTTCGCCCACCTCGCGGTTCTCTATCGTGCCCGTTGAAAAGTTGTACGTCTCTGCGTTCGTGCGCGTCCAATAGATGTCACGCGGCGAGTAGTGCGTCAAGAGGCTGAACGACGATTTGCCGAAGTTCACCTTGCCCGACAGATGGTACTCACCCCAACCGGGCATGGTCACGCCGTTGGACGCGTTGAGCATCAGATTGCCGCCCGTATCACGGTGTTTGACGATGTAGTTGATGACTGCCGCCGCGCCGTTATAACGCACGCCCGGCTGGTCATGGTATTCGATACGGATGACATCTTTCGGGTTGATTGCCATGACCTCGGAATTGCTTGCTTCGATGCCGTTGATGCGCAACTGCACTTCTTGGTTCGCGAGGGTCTTGACCGAGTTCTCCACCGGGTTCACCACGATACGCGGAATCTGCAAGTTCTGCAGCAGTGACATGCCGTCCGAAGAAGCGCCCAACTGCTCTTTGTTCGGTAGAAGAATCTGGCGGTCCACTTTCTGAATCACCGCGTCACCTTCCACGACCACTTCGCCCAGTTCCGTCGAAGCCTCGTTCATTTCAATCGTGCCGAGGTTGGTGTGACCGCTTACCGTCAAACTCATGCCAATAGGCTCATAGCCGATATACGAACATTCCAACACGAACTCGCCCGTTTCGGTTTCCAAACTGAACTTTCCGTGCGCGTCTGTGACTGTGCCGGACACTTGCTGGTCGCCCTGTTTCAAACTGACATTGACACCAATGAGCGCAGTCTTGTCCGCTGCGTCCTTGATAACTCCGCTAACTTTGTTGTTAGCTGCCATTGACACGGCGCAAACCATCGCCGCTGCCAATACGAAATACTTTGTTTGCATATTATTATATATTATAAGGTGATACTATCGTTCGCCGCCGAAGACACCATGAGGGAAGATGTCTCTCAGCATGAGCAGATCATCGGATTTGACCCATTCCGCCTTGCCGTCGTAACTGCAATCGATGATGCTGTCGCAATGTTCGGTCATCAGCAGATGAATGATACGTTGGTCCAGATTGCCGTTTGCCTTGCGGAAAGTGTACTTGACCGCTACATACTTGCACGTTTGTCCTTGCCATTCACGCAAACACTTGCGCTGGATACCATTGACAAAAATCAGTTTCTCACCCTCTTGCAGTCCACCGCCTTTGATGTAACAATGTGCCGCAATGTGGATGTTCCACTTCTCACTTCCGGGCATACACCCGCTCATCGAAAGTACTGCTGCGAGTACCAATCCGATAATGATAAATTTTGATTTCATAATGCTAATTTTTGAGGTGTTAAATCTTTCAAAATCTGGTGCAAAGTTACTACAAAAACCCATTTATATCCAAATTCTACGATTTATATTTGCTTTTTGTAAAATGCTGAAATATAGCACTTTAATAAAACAAAAATTTATATATAGCCTTTATGGGTTTATATCAACTTGCGTATGTTAGAAATTTTTTGTAATTTTGCACCGTTTTTTGAAAATAACATCGAAAATGAATATAGCGAAATTTGGATGGTTTAGCATTCTCGGAATGGCTCTTTGCCTCATGGTGAGCTGCAGTGTGCGGAGGGATAGGGAACGGATTGATACTGCGGAAGAGTTATTATATAGCAGCAGGGATACCGCAGAGTTGCTGATACGACAAGTCGAGCGTCTTGAACGGTTGGACGATGAGCATTTGGCTAAGTATTGGTTCGTTATTTGCGACCTACATGCCAATTCCATGCAATCGCTGTCCGAGGATTCCATGATTTGTTGGGCGTCTGAGTATTATCGCACGCAATGGAAAGAAGAGCACGGAGATGCACGCCATATGATATTGTCCGGATTGGATGAGGCGATGTATTTCTGGTGGAACGGTGACAAAGCGCGGACACAGGAAGTGCTGCAACGGCAAAAGAAATATGCCGACGAGGTAGCGGAACTATCAGGAGAACATCTATGGCAAGTGATCGTACTGCGCGTGTCGGCGGAGATAGCCATGCGCGATTATGATTACGAACATGTGCGCGAATACACGGAGACACTCATCGGTCTGGATAACGGTAAGGCGATTCATCTGGACGAAGTGGAGCGCGTGTATAATGTGTTGGCGATTGTCTATTTCTCGCTCGGCGAATATGACAAGATGGAGAAGTGCTTTGAGAAAGCGATTGCACAAGCTGCGGACTCAGCGTTTATTGTCAATGTGGTTCGCCGTAATTATGCTGACCTGTTAGGCGAGATCGGACAGACCGACCGTGCTATCCAAATGCTCGAAGAACTGACAGCACAATACCGCGAGGCGGGCAACTGGCTGCAGGTGGAGAGCCTTTGTTCGCTCTCGCGTCTGTGGTTGAACAAAGGTGATAAACAGCGTGCTGAGCGGTATATGCGTGAGGCGGAAGAACTGTTCGCCGGTTACAAGGAGTCGGAGGAGTTCGACCCGGCTACAGAGGCATCGTTGTTGGCACATAGGCAAGTGTTAGAATATGCCGAGAACGGGAAATACCATATCATGGACTTGGTGCAGTTCCATAATCGCTGGTCGGAGACGGACTATGTGCGTTACCGCGTAGCGGAAGCCAAAGAGCGTTCTATCCGTGACTTGCGTGAACGTAATCTGTACCTGACCATCAGTCGTCAAAGACAAATGATTGTTGTCATCGTTTTGTTTTTCGTAGCTTTGGGCATATGCTTGCTATTCATCTATCTATACCGTCGTCGTCAAAGGCTGCTTATGGAGAAAGAGGAAGAGATTGAGACCTTGCGAACCATGTTAGCTGCGGCAGATAAAAAGGATGATAAAGAGAGTGTACGTAAACTGATGTTGCAGCAATTGGGGGTCATCAAAACGATTGCCGGAACACCCACCGAAGCCAACCAACAACTGCTTGCGCGTCTCATGGCATTGAACGAGGAAACCGCTAATGCCCTCATCGACTGGCCAAGCATTTATCAAACCATCGATCTTGTTTATGACGGCTTCTATACACGTCTCATGCAGAAGTACGGAGCCTCCGACCAATCCAATGATTCGGCACACCCGGTCTTGAACGAGAAGGAAATGCAACTCTGTTGTTTGCTCAAAGCTGATTTCTCCACCAAGGAGATCAACATGCTCACTCGTCAAAGTCTCCAAACCATCTACCAGCGCAAGACCCAAGTCCGTCAGAAACTCAATCTCCCCGAAGCCGAAGACATCACAACAGCGATAATCTAATTAAAAACAACGCTCACACCGAGCGTTGTTTTTGTATATCTCCTTCCCTGCTCACTCCCCAACACCAAAAGGTACAATATTTTTTCGAAATATGCTAATAAAATTTTGATTTTGATAGGGAATGTTTTGATATTTGTGTTGCTTTCCGCGTTGCTTCTTGTGCATTCTCTTCCAAATCTAAAGATTTATTTGTTTATGTCAAAAAAAAGTTGTAACTTTGCTCCCGAAAATAAAATGGACACCAATTGAG
>JAGKVE010000066.1 GCA_021152555.1 Bacteroidia bacterium
GCTCTCGTAGGTTGCGAAAAACAAAATCAATCCTCCCTTGATTTTGAGCAAGTTCAACAATCTGCTAAGATTAGCGGTACCTTGGTGTACTTCGCTGACAAGGCAGGTGCTGCAACGGTTGAGACTCCGATTGCTAACCAACGCATCTTCTTCCAAGTTGCCGGTAACCAGTTTGCAAACGGCGCAAACGGCAGCAAACAGTTTGAGGCTACCACCGGTGCTGACGGTAGTTTCGAAATCGTAGTTCCGACAGGTGCTAAGACTATCAATGGTCAATTGAAGACCGACGTAATCGTTCTGGGCGAAGGCGCTAACCGCATCTTCTTGGACGAGACAAGTAAAAACATTACTCTCGTTGCAGGTGATGCAAAGGTTGAGAAACGTATTGCTGCTATCAACCAAACGCTGACCGCTTGCCAAGGAACAGCTACCGTTAAAGGTAATGTACAATATGTCGCAGGTTATGTTGAGAAAGACGGTGCGAAAGAGGACGGTCTTGTAGCTGCTCCGGCCGGCACAAAAGTAACTATTACCGTTGCTTACGACGATGCTGTAAAAGCTCTCATCACGGCTACAGAAGCTGACGGTACGTATTCCTATGAAGTACCTGTTCCTGCCGCAGGAAGTCTTCCTATTGAAGTTAAAGTTGCGCAGTTTGCCGGCAAGTACACAGGTGATTTTAACAATGGACTGTTGACCGTTGACGCTATATTTGATGCCACTCCTGTTACAGGTATAAATGCAACAGACGGTGAGGTAACAAAAGTAGCTGACATCGTAGCAACACCTATCGATTTGGAAATGCCGACAACCAAGAATACAAAGGTTAAAGTAAAAGGCGAGTGGCTTGTTGAGGCTGAGGTATTTGAGTATGGTACCGGTGACGAGGCTAAGAAAATCAACAAACTTGATAAAGGAACCAAGAAATATACTCCGGAACTCAACGGCGGTGCATTCGAACTCATTTTGACGAATACTGATAATGGTCAATCAATCATCTATGACCTCAAGGTGGATGAGAATGGTAAGTTCGAGACTGAAGTAGCTATCTATGACAGTTGGGATTTCAGTGATGTAGAAGTTACCACCCGTGTTAAGAAATTCGTTAACAGCGAATTTACACACTACTACATGAAGTATTACAAATCACCGTCCACATCCAAAGCAGAGAGCGAGTGGGATCCAGTTGCTTCCCCTGGCAAATGGCAAGACTGGACTGACAAGGATAACTTCACCAACCAATACGGTACGCAGAGTTGCGAAGGTACGTATGAGGCAAAAGAACAAACTCCTGTTACATTAGATGAATTCTTTGCTACTAAGGTTGACAACACGCTTACGTTCAAGATGTCTCCTGATGCTAAAGAGGCTCTCCTTGGTGTAAATAAAGGCGACAATGACAAGATGAAAGACAAAGATGGTAACGAATATACCATCTACGGTGGTGGAATTGATAAATTTTAATCTCATTTGAGAAGTCAAAATTCAGTACTAAATCAACTAAATTGGAATTACAATGAAAAAGATTCTTAGTATAATGCTCGTTGCAGCATTGGCGATGCCGATGTTCGCAGAGAAGCAGAGTCCTGAGGAGCGCGCTAACGCAGACTATTCTGCATGGCTTCCGCAAGCAGGCGACTTCTCTATCGGATTCTCGGTGGACCCCTTTGCTAACTTCCTCGGCAACATGTTTTCCAATGCCGGTGCAACACCAAATGACTACACCCGCGGAGATTACAACATCGGCGGTCAGGGACTTGGTTACAACCCAAACAGTGCTAACATACTGGTTAACCCGACCGTTTCCATCATGGGAAGTTACATGCTCTCCGATAACCTCGGCGTAAAAGCCAATATCGGTATTATCGTTGACCATACCCGTACCGTTTATCAGGTAGAGGATGATGCCGCTAAGTTTGCCAACCCGTTCTCACACGACCTCGTTCAGGATGTGAAAGTGGCAGGCCAGTACGGTGGTAGCTTCAGCGCAGGTGTTGAATACCGCCTTGGTAAAAAACGCGTACAAGGTGTGTTCGGTGCTGGTTTGATGTACGCTTTCCAGAACCGTACAACCAAATATACGTATGGTAACCAGATTACCGCTATGAACCAAGTTCCGACAGTTGCCGGCGCTCTGGGTGCAGGTGGTGACAACGTATATGGTTACAACGCAGAGCCGGGTGTTTACGCAGGCACACGTCTTATCAACGACGCTGTTTCTCCTGCTGCAGGCGAGGCTTTCTGGCACCGCTTCGGACTCTACACCACTATCGGTGTTGAATGGTTCGTGGCTCCGAAAATCGCTCTGGGTATGAATGTGAACCTCGACCTCCTCTACAAGTGGACGAACAACAACTGCAAGCAGTATGAGGGTTACAACCTTCTTACCAACAAAGTGGAGACCTTTACCGACCTCCGCGGCGTTACCAACTACAGCGGTGTTACCTTCAATACCGAGAACATCGGTGCAAACATCTATATGGCTTTCTACTTCGGTAAATAATCCCGTATAGCACATACAAAAAACAGGCATCCTAACCGGTGCCTGTTTTTGTATCTTCTGCCATAGAAGTTACAAAAAAAAGGTGCGAGATGCACCTTCTGTGTCCTCCGAGGGGCTCGAACCCTCGACCCACTGATTAAGAGTCAGTTGCTCTACCAACTGAGCTAGGAAGACAATTTTCTTGCGCTTTCCTTAAAGCGGGTGCAAAGGTACTGCTTTTTTTTGAATTGACCAAATAATTTTAAACTTTTTTTACAAAAAAGAGTGTTTTTGCCATTTATTGATGCTTAATTATATAATAAGGAGTACCTAATGCCTCAATTTCTGCTTTATAACGATCATATAACTCCTTCCGGATAGCATCCGAACCGTTGGAGCGAGCAGAATCTTGTTCCCACGCTATATCCGGATACGTCAGCAGATACACATCCATCGGATAACGTTTTACCGCCTCATCCAACCATTCCGGCACCTTGCCGAACGCATAGTCAAACCATACCTTCGTGACTATCAATTCCGTGTCAAAGAAGACCACTTTGTTATAAGACCGCCTTGCAGTAAGACCTCCTTGCTGCAGGGCCGCTTCGCTGTAAGATTTCTGTTCCTCTATTTGTTTCCGCGCAATAGTGCATAACTCATCCCATGTCACATCGGTGGAGCCTTTCTGCTCTACATACGTTCGCGCATACTCCCCTACATAGATACCGTTATAGCGCCTGGCAAGATACTTGGCAAGCGTACTTTTCCCTGTGCTCTCAGGTCCTATGATACCTACTTTATACATCGCTTACCTTGTTAGCATCAGCTTGATATTCAGACCTACGTTATCCGCTTTCACAGGATAGCTGGATGAGATAAGCGGTGTTGTACCCTGATGGTCGTAGAAAAGTTGCAGGTTGATTTTCTGGCTCAGCACATAGTCCGCAGAAATCTTGATGGCGAATACCTTGTTCCCGCTGGACGCCTGCGTTATCCCCTCCTCCACTTTACGGAGCAGCATCTTCACATCCTTGTATGATACATCGACCTGCAGTTTGAGGTCATTACTTACTTTTCTCTGACCGCCATCTTTCTTTTTCGCAATGAAATTCAGGTTCTTGATGGTATATCCTGCGCCTATGACGAACTCGTTGGTATGGCCCTCCGTCAGCTGCACGCTCGTCACGTTCAGGGCCAGATTACGCTGCTTGCGGAATTCCGTCTTGAAGGACAGCGAGTTCTTCATCGTCAGGTTCAGTCCGATGAGCGGCGAGAAGGCCTCTGTCAGCGTCACATTACTGATGTCATACGCCGAACTCGGCCGTGGAGCATCGTTCGTCACGTCGCGCACGAATCCTAACATTTTGTTATTGCCGTCTGCGCCAACCCATGTCGAATAACTGCCATACGAGCCGATGGCGTACTTACAGGTATAGGCGTGCGTAAGCGTTACCGATTTGAAATGGTCACGCATCCATGGTAACCTGCCTAATCCGTCGAATGTAACCGACCAGTTAGGCAGTATCTTTAGTATGCCGAGGAATGGATTCAGATTCATCCTGCTCGCATCACGACCGGTATATGCGGATAGGAATGCCGGAACCAGAACATCCGCCGAATTACTGCTCACGCGGCCGTGTTTGGAAGGATCGTACTTCGTGCCGGACGGTATATTCGACAGGAATCCCGTGCTCGGCAGATCCATGCCCGCGTACTGTGCCTGCACGCGGTGTGTCAGCAATTCACGGTTCGCAAGGAATTGGTCAAAAGCACTGTTGGCAAAGTTCTCTTCCTGTTTGCCCACGCGGCTGAACATCGTTCCGATAGCCACCTGCGTGATATTGAACGACCCCGTCATGTTCTCTTGCAGCTGGTCATAACTATAGATGATAGTTGTCGAGTTAGCCAGATAGCGCTTACCGTTCAGTTGTACCTTGAATCCGGGCAGCGGTTCGAGCGTCAACTTGATATCCAGATCCGCAGTATGTGCGCGCGTGGCAGGCTGTACAACCGTTGTGTCTCCCGACAGCCACCCGTTCCGTTTCGCGCGGTCAATCATATCATTGGGTATAAAGCCGAACGCAAAATCAAAGCCCGGCGCGTAGGCTCCGTTCACTTTGCGCTGTCCCATAAATCCTGCCTCAGGCTCGAAGCCCGGCAGCGTCATGGAGTTAGTCTCACGGTATGTCACTTGCAATCTGCGGATCATCGTTCCCAAGTAAGCGAACATGTCGCCCGTTATCTGTGCGGGCGTACGCTCGTTCGGGTCGCGCGTAGAAACGGTCACGGTCGCCTTATCACAGGAGGCACGCGGCGTGATTCGCATTTTGGTATTGCCTGCAGGAACAAACGAAACAGGAACCGGTTTGCCGGTCGAGTCGGCCACCGTCACGCTCAGCAGTTCGCTGTTCAGCCGGTGAGTCACTTCTACCGCCTCGCCTTTCGTCAGAGACATAGTCTGCGTGTATGTTTTCGGACGGAAATTACGCCGGTTGTTACGTCCGCTGTAACGCTGCGTCATGGATTTCCAGTATTTGGATTTGCCATACCATGTCTCGAAATTGATACCGCCGTCAACCTGCCAGCTCTGCAAACTGCTGACTGTGTTTCCGCGGTCCACACCCGTTGTGGTGGATGCCGTGCGCGTCCAGTTATAGTTTGCGTTATACGATGCGTTGGCGCTCAGCGCGTCTAATCCCGGCACACGGTTGAACGGCACGTTCCAACTGGCGGTGAATACCTGCTGGTACGTGTAGGGCGAACCCCATTTGGCAAGCGAGCGCTGGATTGTATCTTTCCATGCCTCATATTTGTCGTGGTTGAATTCCGCGTCGAAATAACGGCCGTTCAGTACCTCCGGCGTGTACTTGCCCTCGTCAATAATGGCGTTCATCGCCGTCTGGAAGCTGAACTTCATGTTTTTCGTAAGGTCATATTTGATATCTACGTTGCGGTCCCATGTGAAGTCCTTGCTGAACGTCAGATCCATTGCCTCCGCCGAAACGCCTGCCAAGTCGCGCATCTTCAGATGGCTGAACGTACGGTGCATGTTGGTATTGAATGCCCATGACTGCGGCAGGTAGTAGATATTCATCTCTTTCAGGAACTTCACTTTCTGTACTTTCTCTACTTTGCTGAACGGTTCCCATGGTTTCGGGTTGAAGTTATACGAGTACTGGAAAGAGCCCTTATGGTCGGTCGTCAAGTTGGTCTCCATCTCAGGTGAGTGTTCGTTCTGCTTGTTGTACGAAGCGGAGATAGAGAAGTTCGCCGGGTCGTAAAACATGTCGCGTTTCTTGGAGTGGATATTGACCTTCATGTTGGTGACAGAGAAAGATGTGGACTCATGAACCGTATTGGACATCCGCTTGATGGAGTCACGCTCTTCTTTGGTGTTATACGTGTTCAGCGTCTCGCTCAGTTTGACGTCTGTATCCAACGGGTCGTAATCAGGACTTGTTGTCTCATTGCTGTACGATACGTACAGCGGCATCTGGATCTTCGCCTTTTCCGGGAACAAGCGTCCTCCCTCCAGTGCGGCACTCACGCTCAGTTGGTAGAAGTTATCCATATTACGGTCCAGTACGTTCGACTCAATCGAACCGTATCCGGCGGTCTCTAAGCGTCCGGCTACGTTCACTTGTGCTATATCGCTTATTGCCAACGCCGCGTTCGCCATCGCCGCTACACCACCCTGCTCATTGAACTGGCTCAGCCGTAACTCATTCACCCATACCTCGCCGCTCACATCGTGCTGCCCGCTGTTACGGACACCTATCATGATGGACGCTACGTCTTCCAGCGTCGGGTTACCCATCACGGTGATTTTGTTCTGCGGCTTGCCGTTCGCATCGTCGTAAATGATGTAAGGTATGGTATTGCTCACGCCCTCGTTGCCCGCGCGCTTAGCTTTGTTGCGCGCGATTTTCGCGTCCGTCAGCACCTTCAGCGCGAAGTCGAACATGTTATCTTTCGGCCATACTTTCTCTCGGTCAGCGGCGGAGTTGTTGTTATAGATACCCGGCTCTGTCAAGTGCAAGGGGATCTCATATTCATAGTAGTTGTTTCGCAAGTCGGAACCCAGTCGGATAAAACAGCTCAAATCGCCGTCTTTCAGTTCAGGGTCCAAGGCACTCATCTGCTCCGCATGGACAAACATCTGCAGGTTCTTGTACTGCCGCATGTCATACCCGGTGTTCTTATACATGGCTCGAGCATCATGCGGACTGAGGTTCATCACGCGCAGCACCATAGCCTGCTCGTTCTGCGCGATCAGTTGTGCCTGTCCGGGGTCGGTCTGACGGCTCACTCCCGGCGGCAGTACGTAGTTGACCGGAGTACGAGTACTGTTCTCCTCTATATTCACGGTCTGTACGTCTATTGACGCACCCGTATTCACCGCCGCTCCGACCGGCGCCAGGTCACGCGTGTACTGACGCCATTCGCCGCGTACCAGATCCAGCGTTGCAAAACGGAGGTGGGTCTCTTTCTCAAAGCCTGTCAGGTACATACGCATGAAACGGATGGATTTCCAGTTACGGATAGCGCCTATCTTCTGCACGCTTGCGCTGTCACCTTTTAATGGAATTTTGAACTGGTACCATGTCACCTCTTGCGTCTCGCCGTTACGCAGCGTTACCTTGCGCACTTTCTTCTCCGTGATATGCTGGCGACCGACTTCCATCATGTCGGGACGCAAAACAACCTTATACTGGTAGTATTTCTCGTATTCGTTGAGCGTGTTATCCAAGTTGATGTCTTCCACATCCGGCGTCAGCGTCGATGCTGTGCCGTAGGTCTCCGTCTGTTGTTCCGTTGCAGGCGAGTTGCCTTCTGTTCCGTTGAAATGCTTGTATCGCAGCAGAATAGGAGTCTCTTCTTCGTCATAATCCGTACCGCGGTAGTAATGGAAGTTATCTCCCGCAGGGTCGTTACGGGGAGAGAACCGGTCGTTGTTCCATGCGTTCCATACGTCCGGCGATACGCGGCTCTGCAGTTCCGTCAGGTACTGGCGGTATGCCGGCCATACTTTTTCTTGTTCGCTGCTCAGACCGTTCAGACCGACGTCTTGCATGGCGCGTGAGCCTGTCTCATTGCTAAAGGCGACTACCGTACTCGTTGTACGCGGCACGTAACCCCATACAGTGGAATCCACGCGGCCCTGGTCGGCTGCGCTTACCGGCAAACCGTGCTCAAAGGCTTTTTTGCCGTCACGTAATATATCCTCGCTGATATCACCCAGGTTGATATACAGTTCACCTTCATAGCCCTCAGGGTTCGTCAGCGCCGGGTCCATCAGCCAGAACTGGATATACTCGATATTCGCTTTCTCGAAGTCTGTGTTATCCAGACGCCGCATGATACCCCCCCAGCGTTTCTTCGGGTTCGTCAGGTGACCGTCTGTGCCTATCTCGCTCGCGCTGATGTTGTATTGACCGCGGTCTGTCGGATAATAGGAAAGGTTCAGGATAGCAAGTTTGGTATCTACGTTGCTCGCCTCCTGGCGGTTAGGATAAATCTCGTCCTGATAGACGATACGCGTACGGTGGTCGCTCAGTGCCGCCAAGTCATTACGGATATGTGACGGCGTGTTTGTTTGCGGATAACCGAAAATAGGGTCAACAGCATACCATGCCAGTAACGCGCGGTTTTTGTTGTAACTCGGTTTGTTGACGTCGCGTGACTCGTCGAACACAGTTGGAGTTGAGGCAAGGAACCAGTAACTCGGATAATGAACGTCAATATTCGTCGTCGTACTCTCGAAATCGTCGATATAAGCGGTTCCGACGGTGCCCACGTCGCGCGTGTGCCCCGGAATAAGGTGCGCGAACTCAGCGTTAATCTGGAAGGTGGAAGGGGCGGTCGCGGTAATCCATGGTATCTTGTCTATCGCGTTCGTCAACCATTGCATTTCGGTCTTCCAACTGCCGTTTACCCCCCATATGGTGTTCGCCAACGGTTCCATCCCCGTATTCACCTTCGTGGTCAACGGACGCTCACGGAGGTGCATGATTGTACCGCCTACTACCAGATCTTTATTGAATTCATACTCAAGGTGCGCGCCGAACAGACTCTTGCGTTGCATTGAGAACGTACTCTGGTTCTCTAATTTGACGTCAACATTCGTTCCGCTCTCTAAAATCGACGTGTTCAGTATTGTCACTGTACCCATCGTATAATCAACGGTGTAATCGACGTTCTCTATCAGCGTTGCGCCGCCTGCCGTAACGGTCACACTTCCGCGAGGGATATTCATTGCCCCAAGACGGATCTCACTGCCGTTAGTACCTTTGTACTTACCCGTCATGTGGAATTTGTTCTTCTCGCTCAGTTCTTGCGCCACAATCAGTGTCGAGTCGTATAACTCCGGGAAACAGTATTTCTTGGTCAGCCGCTCGTCGTTGCCCAATACCTTTGCCAGATGGCTGCCGAACGGCTCTAATACAGGGAAAATAATTTTTCCGCTGCTCGCATAAACGGTCAGCCCTTCGATAAAGTCGAAACGGCCGTCAGGACTTGCGTTATGTTTCTGATCCAAGCGGTCGAGGTTCATCACGCGGATCAGTTGTTTGCCGCTGATGGCGCCCTCATTCAGGTATTGTACGTCCGTTCCCACCGAGTCGTTGCGGTAGGTCACGTATAGTTCGAATTTGTCTGCTTGGATACTCGTCGCGCCGAGCGAGTAGATGTTTTTCATCATGAGGTCCCATGTGCCGCGGTTTTTCTTGTCAGGTGCGTTAGCACTGCTCTTCAGCATTTTGAGTGCCAGCGCGTTCGGCGCACGTAGTTCCTCGCTGCCGTCTGTTGAGAACTCACCTACCTGATAAACCTGACCGTTGTACGTATATTCGTAAGCCACGGCAAGCACTTCGTCTTGGTTAAGGGCGCTCTTCAGGGAGATATATCCCAATGCGCTGTTCAGTGTATACTCGCTGCTC
>JAGKVE010000067.1 GCA_021152555.1 Bacteroidia bacterium
AACACTATTTCAAAGAACTCATGCTATTCGGACTAAAATCAGCCGTTTAGCGATCATATTTTAACTAATTTAAGTCAAATTTTTAACGAACTATTGAAATAATAATAACTACTTTTTTTTGAAAGATTTTACCCGGAATGAATAATATTTGTTTCCGAAATAGCTTATCACAACCGTCATTGTTGTTATCACCATTTTACTTGGCGTCGGATACCAGCCCCATCCTTCTACACATAATTTGAGCCCAAAATAATTGATTGCCAGATTGATTGCCACGATGCTGATGTAACGAACCAATTGACGTGCTCCGTGAAGCGTAGAACCGGTGAAAGTCACGTATTTCTGCAACCAAAAACCCGTCAGCAACGTAATCGGAAAAACAATGCACAACGTCGCGATATGGGGAGTAATTGCCTGCGCAAATTGTAAATTGTAAATTGTAAATTGTAAATTGACCAGTTCGTGCCCTATAACAAAGTTATAAATCAGGAAGTACAGTACCCAGTCCAATACCAAGTTTCCTCCCCCGCAGGCAGCATAACGGAACATCTGTTCCGGTACAAAGCGCTTGAACGGGATATAGAAAAAATCTATGATTTTTGTTATTATTTGAGCCAATCGATTCATATGGATTTAAATCGCGCTGCAAAGGTACTGCTTTTTTTTGAGATATGCAAGAAAACACAGATTTGTATACCAATTTTTGTGGAAATTAGCGATTTTGCTTCTGTTTGAGTTCGTTACTGATGATGGCTCTAACGAAAGCATCAAAACGTTTGTATCGTTTCTTCGTTCCATTCGGCAAAGTAGTGGCAAAAGGATCCGGTTTTGAGCCACGCGTGGCATAGAGTTGTGCCTCGAAACGTTGTTGCCAGTATTCATTCCGTACAGGATTATTCAATTCCTTATCCGCCATCAAAGCAGCTTTTTGAAAGAGTTGATGGTTCGCTTTTTCAGCACCTCTAGCCGGCTTCTTTTTCCAATCACGCGGGTGCAAGACATCGTAGGTTTCTTGTACGCCGACACCAATAATTCGCCCTCTCGCGTCCCGAAAGCGTTTAACACGATGGATATGTCCGGGCGATGTAGCGCCATTCACTTCCTCAACAAGTCCGGATAGTTTTTCCCTTGCCATACAAAATCATATTGAATTACACAATAACCACTCAATAATCACACATTAATCACACAATACTGCCCCTATGCAGGCCTTATATTTCCAGCGTTCTCGTCTGATTCGCGGTTGGAAACCATATTCGGGAGCAAAGGTACTACAAAAAAATGACATACACAAATTTGTATGCCATTTTTTGTGGAATTTAATGATTTTTATTTAATCCGTTTTCCTTGGGCATCTTAGATGTGGTCTCCGCGGATTATATACATCTTGCCGTCACGGACAACCTTGGTACTTTGTTCCTTTGTTCTTTACTTGCTGCTTTTGTGTCTGTTACAATCGCGACAAAGCATCTGGCAGTTGGAAGCAATCGTTCTTCCTCCTTCCACCCACGGGGTGATGTGATCGGCTTCCATGACTTCGATGTCAAACGGTTTGCCGCAGATAGCACATTTGCCGTCTTGTCGCTCATAGACCTCGCGGCGCGTATTTGCATCAAAAGTGCGGATACCTAAATGGTGAATGTCTCCATCGAGGATATAGGCAAATATACCGCTTTTCTTCTGCACATCGGAGTCCGCCATCAGTTTCGCCATCTGTTCGCCGATAGCCGTGGCGGTTAAAGTAGTGTCTTTGTGTTTGTTATAGAGCAAGCCCCATTCCACGCCTTTCATCTCTTTCTTGTACTTACGTCCGAAGAGTTTGTCCACCCAATGAATAACGTCTTGGAAATACTGCCACAACTCGTCGGCATCGGTGTCGTGCTGATGACGCGCCATGTATTGCTCAATCGTTATGCCTTGTTTGTCGGCAATCCAACCGAGTGCGGTCTCAAAATAATCCTGCCGAATCGGCGAACCATTCATGAAGTCCGAACCGATTTTGTATGCCACACAGCCTGTCTTGGAGAAACGGCGTTTGGCTTGTGTCACCCACGAACCGGAATAGATAGCGTTGCGGATCTCTTGCTCTTTGAGTTTCTCACCGGCAATGTTGATTCGCTGGAACCATTTCAGTTTCTCTTCGTCGGTTCCTTCGCAGATATAGATTTGCAGTTTGTAATCCAATATGCGGTTTTGCTGCTCAATAGTCATATTATTGAAACCGAGCAAGTTACCGTCAAAGTTCATCATGTATTCGCCTGCTATAAACGAGCAAATAGAGATGGTACGTTGCTGCCCGTCCAGCACTTCGTATTCGATGCCGTCTGTACCGTCTGTTTTAACCCAATACATGACGTTCAGCGGAAAGTTCTGCCAGACGGTGTCCATAACGGCATTTCGTTGTTTTTCGTCATAAACGAACTCCCGTTGGTATTTCGGGCGGATATTCAATCGTCCGCCGTAGCCGACGATTCCTTCCTCTTGAATACTCAAATCGTTGTACCCCGCGCACAACTCCCGCACGCGGACTTCATGTAATTCTATTTTCATGGCTTTTGTGGTTTTTTATTGCGAATTAAAATGCGAGCGTAAGGATCTTTTTGTCCAACACTATGCAATGTCAGTTGCTTTGGTTTTGGCAGCCCCTGTTCTACTATTGTAAAAAAGTGAGGATTAATATCTATTATTTCAAATTGGTCTGGATTATATTTGTCCAAAAATGTAACGGGAACACCCATTACTCCCTCGTAATCACATGGGATGTCTGTGTAAGTGTTAATATTAATAGCATCATAATTATCGTATTTAGGATATTCTTCTGGCGTGTAGTGCTTATACAAAATCAAGTCCTCGTTATGTTTTGCAACAGGCATATTTGTAAACCAACACGACGTAGATACACGCGCTATCTTTTTGCCGTTTTCAATGTGATGAAACTTCTCCCAACTATCAGGAACTTGGAAGAACATTCCTACATTAAAATTAGTGTATCCAGTTCGAATTTTATCTTGCTGAAACATACGGAATGTTTCTTTGAATGTTAGCGCATTCGTATTGCCGATAATTAGGAATTGCTTGTTGTATTTATCCAATAAAGCGAGATATTCACGGAATAACGAGAAAGGTGGATTTGTGACTACTATATCTGCCTCTTTGAGCAATTCGATACACTCCGGGCTGTCAAAAGAACCATTTCCTTTGAGCAAAGAAAGGACATTCTTGTCATTTTGAATAAGGAACTGCACATCAGCAAGATTTACCGCTCCGTCATTATTATAATCCTGCACTTCGGTAATCTCTACTTTATAAGCAATTTTCTTTGGTTCCGTTTCCTCTATTTCGAATAGCAAAGGCAGTTCATCTCCGGCAACAGGCGAACCATCATAGCAGGTGGCAATTAGTTTCTTGAGGCCTAATCGGTTAAAGTTTAGTGCAAAATACTTAAAGAAATTGCTTTCGTACGGATCATCGCAATTACAGAGCACTACTTTCCCTTGAAAGTATTGCGTGTAGTATTTGAGTTCCTTGGCGATGTCATCTAATTTGGTGTAGAACTCATCATTTTTTGCCTTTCGTGCAGCTGCTAAATCTGCCTTTGCCATAGATTGATAGTTGTTTTTGTGCATAACTATCAATCGTGGCGATAAGAAAAGTGCGAGTTTCTTATCGCGTACCAAGGCAACCCGGCAAGGAGACCTCATCCAACTTAAGAAACTCACACAGAAGTGTGAAGCATCTATATTAGTTGGATCAAGGCATCCTATATACGGAAACCTTTACTAATTATTTGCTGTTTATCTCCTTAAACTTTGCCGGGTTTTCGGTAAACGCGAAATAATAGTAATGCTTATTATTTTAATATGTTTTTGCGCGACGCTTCGCGCTTATATGTATTTATATTTTTGAAAGGTGTTCCTTTGCACTAAATTGCAGATAGAAAGACCTTATATGTTAAAATCCACACCCCTCAGAAGAGACACATCCCTCCGGCGTAGATTTTCGGGTGCAAAATTACACATTATTTTCTATATATACAAGAAAAACACACTTTTTCTCTAAAAAATTTGGTCAATTAAAAAAAAAGCAGTACCTTTGTCGCCGCAAACGGCGATTAGGTTCTCGTGATTTGAGAATGATTAATCGTATTAAGGAACTAAATTAACACAATTTATGGACGACTATCACACGGATAATGCAACAAGTACATGCCAAAAAATTTCTTGGGCAGCACTTCTTGACGGACCTGAACGTCGCCCGGAGAATTGCTGAAGTAGCCTACCCCCATCAATGTTCTACGGACGGCCACCGGCAGTCCGATCGAGCAGAGCTCTTCACCCGTGAAGGGAAGGGAGAAAATAATCCTGTTCAAGTACTCGAAGTGGGGCCTGGAATGGGTGTTCTTACCCAATTCTTATTAAAAAATCCTAATATTCAACTCACGGCGATAGAGATAGACCGCGAGAGTGTTGCTTATCTCAAGGAGTGGTATCCGGAGTTACATCTGATAGAGGGAGATTTTCTAAAATTAGATCTGAATATCATTTATCCCGAAGGCGAATTCAACGTCATCGGCAATTATCCATACAATATTTCCAGTCAGATTTTCTTTAAGGTTTTAGAATACAAAGATCGTATTCCTGTTTGTTCCGGCATGATTCAGAAAGAAGTTGCCGAACGTATTGCATCCAAGCCGGGAAAGAAAGCTTATGGTATCTTATCCGTCTTATTACAAGCTTATTATGATATAGAATATCTATTTACGGTGGACGAATATGTGTTCAATCCTCCGCCAAAAGTCAAATCGGCAGTGATTCGTATGACCCGGAACCGACGACGACGGTTGGATTGCGATGAAAATCTATTCAGAACGGTCGTCAAAACTGCCTTTAACCAGCGCCGAAAACAGATGAGGAATTCCTTGCGGAATTTAGTTGAGAGTTTAAAGTTGAGAGTTGAGAGAAGTTCTGAAGAAGAAAGTCGTTTGGAATGGTTCCTTACTCGAAGACCGGAACAGTTAAGCGTAGATGAGTTTATCGAACTCACTAAAATGATAAATGACCAAATGGTAAATAAATCGTAAATAGCCTTATGTCAGAAATCAAGATATTTTACAAAGACAAGGAGAAAATAAAAGTTGCACGCACTATCTCCGCCCTCAAAGAACTGGATAAGAAAGATATTATCTGGATTGATCTGCTCGATGTGAGTGACAAGACCGAGGATACACTTGAGGGATTCCTGAAAATTGAAATCCAGGAAGACGAAGAAATGGAGGAGATCGAGCTCTCCAGCCGTTATATACAAACTGACGATTCCATCGTGGCAAACAGCAACTTCCTCAAATCTAATTTTGAGATGGAACCGGTCAACTTCATCATCAAAAACTCCATACTCGTCTCCATCCGTGATGTGGAACTGGATAGTTTTAATGAGACGGTTAAAAAAATGTTCGTTAATACTCGTAATTTTCCAAGCGGTTACCACGTATTAGTCGCCCTGATGGAGACACGTGTGGAAAAGGATGCCGACTTGATTGAGGATACCACCGATATGATTACCGAACTTTCTCAACGTATTAACGCCAATTCAGAGCATGTGGATGAAGATTTGCTCGTTCAAATCAAGGACTTGCAAGAAAAAGTAACTATCATTCGTCAGAATATTCTGGATAAACAGCGAGTAATAAGCAATCTATTGAAATGCGATTTCTTTCCGGAGGAATTAGGACCGCGACTGACAATGATTATTAAAGATATAAATTCTCTTTTTGATTACACCCGTTTCGGTTTTGACCGTCTTGACTACCTTCAGGATACCTTCCTCGGTTTGGTAAATATTGAGCAGAATAAGATAATCAAGATATTCACCGTCATCAATATCATCTTCCTGCCGCCTACACTCATCGGTAGCTTATATGGTATGAACTTTGACTTTATGCCTGAACTTCATTGGCAGTTTGGCTACGTGTGGGCAATAGGGCTCATGTTGATTTCCGTAGCACTTATCCTCCTCATTTTCAAACTCAAAAAATGGTTATAAACATTATTATAAACATTCGTTTGTTAAACAGTTTATTTCATGTTCCACACTGCTTTTTTCAAACCTTTTAACATTTTTCAAAAAGCATATATAAATTATAAAATCTAATATTTCAATTAATTAAATTAGTTTTCTACATTTTCAACGTATATATAATATCATGGATTTAAAAAATAAAGAATATATAGATAAAATAAAAAAGTTAGCGAAGGAAAAGAACGCTGTCATTTTTGCGCATTATTATACACGTCCGGAAATACAAGAATGTGCCGATTTCATCGGTGATTCACTTGCACTTGCTCAGCAGGCCACGCATGTACGCGCGAATATATTAGTAATGTGCGGTGTTCATTTTATGGGGGAGACAATGAAAATCCTCTGTCCTGATAAAAAAGTTCTCATTCCGGATATGAATGCCGGATGCTCTTTGGCTGATAGCTGTAAAGCCGAAGAATTGGCAGCATTCAAAGCACAGCATCCCGACCATATGGTGGTGAGTTACGTCAATACTTCCGCCGAAGTAAAAGCACTCACGGATGTAGTTGTCACTTCCTCTAACGCAAAAAAGATAGTAGATCAGCTTCCTGCAGACGCTAAGATAATCTTCGGTCCCGATCATAACCTCGGCTCGTATATTAATTCGGTCACGGGACGTCATATGCTTCTTTGGGATGGTGCATGCCATGTACATAGCCGGTTCTCTCTCGAAGCCTTGCTCCAACTTAAAAAAGAAAACCCGGGTGTAGAAGTACTTGCTCATCCTGAATGCAAGGCGCCTATTTTAGCACAGAGCGACGTAATAGGTTCGACAAAGGCACTTCTGGAGCACACCATCAAATCGCCTGCCAAACGGTTTATAATTGCAACGGAAAGCGGTATTCTGCATGAGATGCAGAAAGCATGTCCGGAAAAAGAGTTTATTCCGGTTCCACCGGAGGTGACAGAAGGCGTAGGCTGCAGTTGTAACGAATGTGAATATATGCGCATGAATACACTGGATAAACTATACAACTGCCTTCTCAACGAATATCCGGAAATGAATGTACCAAAAGAGACAGCAATAAAAGCCGTCTCCTCTATACAACGCATGTTGGAAATGAGTTAAAAATTTAAAAGAGGCTCATTTTTATTATTTTGAAATATCTTGTAGCCAACTTCACAGTTGATACACTCATGGTGTTGGCAATAGTTTTGGTAAAGGTGTAAAAGTGCCTGGGTATCTGCCGCATTCTTTACTCTCTGACCTAATACACGCCATTGACGGATAATGGTATTATTTTCCGGCGTAATTTGCTCCATCAACTTCAATATATCTTCCGCCTTTTTTTTATGATGCGTATCTTCTGAACCGGAAACCCCGTGAAGCACATACGCGTATTTGTAAGGAATAACCGTGTTTATAAGCAATATATCTATGCTACTGCTACCTAATGGCGGTACTTCGCTTTCTTTGAATTCAAATAACTGAATCAAATTCTTCAAATCATTGGTATCCAGTATCTTACTCAGTAACGATTCAGACTGATAGATTAGTTGTGCAAACTGTCTGATCCGTAACTCAGGACTATTCTGAGGTCTCATCCGTGCATGTTTCCATACACTTCCGTCTAATGGCGTCAAACAGAATTTAGTCCGCAAAAACTCATATTCTTTTGCCAATTCTTCGTCTTTCGTATATTTAATCAGCCCTGCCTGCCCCATCAGCAATGCCGTCAGTTGAAACAAACTGTTCCGGTGTTTCTGTAAGTACGAAAGCGGAGTATTGATAGCGAGTTCCTCAAAAGGTACGCTGTTGGTATGGAATCCGAAATTGCGCGCCAGAGAGATATACAATGCGTGTTCCCAACTGCCTTTCGTTATTCCTAATAACCTCATGATTGACGACCGCTTACATTCCATTCGCTTGCGAAGTAACGTCTGCCGCCAACCTTCGGTCAGCAATCCCGGTTCATGTAATAATTGCTCTGCGCAGCCAATTCTGCCACTCGCACTATCCATCTGTTGAGCCGATTCAAACAGTTTGCTCAAGTAGTCCTGATCACTGGGATAGTTCAATTCGCACTGAGGAATAAGTTCGCCGCGGGAATTATACACGGGCTTGTCCGCGGTACGCACAACATGCAGTATGATATTGTCATATGCTTTGTCCAAATGATGGCGGTGTTTCACCCAATCGCTTGAACAAACATGTATTTCAACGTTTCCTACCCATTCACGCTCACCGATACGAATCCGCGCATGGCTGTAATCCGGACCGGCATCTCTATTATGCTCACCTACCGACAGGATTTCCACAGACCGGCCATCCGTCGTCTTTTGCTCATATCCGGACCACAGGCAATGCTCCCATATATAATGCAATATTATCTCAGGCATAAAACCATTTACGATTTAATCATTTACCATTTATTCATTTGAAAAGTGCTGCAAAGGTACGAAAATATTTGCAAATATGCAAAAAAAGCAGTAATTTTGTACGCTTTTTTGCTGATGGCTGATAGCTGGAAGCTGAATGCTTAAATTTTATGTTCAAACAATTTCAAACAGTTTCAAACAATTTCAAACAACGGAGTACAATTCGTTTCCGTCGGTTCTGCCACAAGGCTTATGCAGCTTTCTGTTCGCTTCACCGCGAGGTGACTATCGGACGTGTGGCAGCATATATGACGGATCTCGAGATGCTCAAGAGCGGAAAGAGTATTGCCGTTTCGGCTCTGCTCCTCTTTGTCGGCGTATCCTCAGTGGAAGCCGATGAAGGCGTTCCCAAGGATTCCGTACCATTAACAGCCCAACAACTTAGTCTTCAGGAGGTGTTGGTCGTTTCTCACAAAGCTGAAGTTCATTCGGAAGCTTACCGTCTTATCACGCAGGTCTCGCATGCCGAGATAGAAGCGTTGCCGATTCAGACCGTAGCGGATATTTTGCAATATCTGCCTGGTGTTGATGTCCGTACGCGCGGAGCCAATGGTGCGCAGGCGGATATAAGCATGCGCGGCGGTACGTTCGACCAGGTGTTAGTGCTTCTCAATGGAGTGCCGCTCTCGGATTTCCATACCGGACATTATGCGCTGAATATACCGGTTTCATCGGAACTGATTGAGCGAGTGGAGGTACTTCAAGGCACGTCCGCCAACCTATATGGTGCTTTCTCCGGGGCGATTAATATAGTTACTAAGACAACCCCACCCCAGCCCTCCCCTCAAGGGAGGGAGCACGATGTGCGACTCAAACTGACCTCAGGTATGAACGGGTTGATTAATCCGGAAATTGCGGCTACTTTAGCAATCCCGAATCACAACTCCCTCCCTTGTGGGGAGGGTCGGGGTGGGGTTAT
>JAGKVE010000068.1 GCA_021152555.1 Bacteroidia bacterium
AGAGAAGAGATAATAACCCCACCCCGACCCTCCCCACAGGGGGAGGGAGGTAAACTACAATATACATTGTTATGTTATTAAGAGAATTATTGAAAGCAATCAAGCCGATAGAGGTTATCGGTTCGACGGACAAGGAAATCAAAGGTCTGCATTTCGACAGCCGCAAGGTTGGCGAAGGAGACATGTTTGTTGCCCAAGTCGGCACGGCAGTAGATGGGCACACGTTCATTGATGGTTGTGTCGCAAAAGGCGCAAGCGCCATTATTCTCTCTAAAAGAGAGTACATGGCAGATGTACAAAGGGACAATGTACAATGTACAAAGTGTGACGCCACCTATATCCTTGTGGAGAACACGGACAAGGCTTTGGGTCTGTTGGCAAGCAGATGGTTCGGCGAGCCGAGTAAGAAACTGACGTTAGTAGGCGTAACCGGAACCAATGGGAAAACGACCATCGCCACCTTGCTATACAAACTCGTGCGCGCACTGGGCCACAAGGCCGGATTGCTTTCCACCGTAGTCAATTATATCGAGGATGAGGCGGTCGCTGCCACACACACGACACCCGATGCGATAGAACTGAACGGATTGCTGAAAAGGATGGTTGATGCGGGTTGCGAGTATGCGTTCATGGAAGTTTCTTCGCATGCGATAGCCCAGGAACGTGTTGCCGGACTGGATTTCGACGGCGCACTATTCACCAACCTGACGCGCGACCATATAGACTATCACAAGACTTTCGACAACTATCGCGACACCAAGAAACGGCTGTTTGACGGCCTGAAGAAGAGTGCGTTTGCCGTTACCAACAAAGATGACAAAAACGGGTTGGTGATGACTCAGAACTGCAAGGCGGTCGTACACACCTACTCCACCCGCTCGTTAGCGGACTACAAGGCACAGATTTTAGAAGAAGGATTCGAGGGGATGATGCTGAATATCAACGGCAAGGAGGTATTCGTTCCCTTAGTAGGACGGTTCAATGTGAGCAACCTGCTGTGTATCTACGGCGCAGCGCTGTGCCTGGGTTTTGAAGAGCTGGATGTGCTTCGCGTACTGAGTACACTGAAACCCGTGAACGGACGTTTTGAGACCATCCGCAGTCCGAAAGGCTGGACAGCGATTGTCGATTACGCCCATACGCCGGACGCCGTGGACAATGTGATAAGTACCATAAGGGAGATCTTAACCCCCTCCCCAGCCCTCCCCACAAGGGAGGGGGGACGAAATCCTAAACTCATTACAGTTATTGGTTGCGGCGGTAACCGGGACAAAGGCAAACGTCCAATGATGGCGCAGATAGCGAAGAAAGGCAGCGAGCAGTTGATTCTGACGAGCGACAATCCGCGTGACGAGGAGCCGCGCAACATTCTCAAAGACATGACCGACGGTCTGACTGAAGAGGAATTGCGCAGCACATTGGTGATTGAAGACCGCGCAGCGGCCATCCAGACGGCTTGCACACTTGCGCAGGCGGGCGACGTCATTCTCGTTGCCGGTAAAGGTCACGAAGACTACCAAATCATCAAGGGCGTGAAACACCATTTTGATGACCACGAACAAGTGCGGAAACACTTGTAAATTAAGAATTAAAAATTAAGAATTAAGAATTAAAAATCAAGAAATATCGCGTCATGCTTTATTCATTCTTTACCCACTTTAGCGATGTGTTAGGTGCGCGGTTGTTCACTTACATTTCTTTCCGCGCCATCACAGCCGGTATTTTAGGATTGCTAATCAGTATCTGGTTCGGCAACTGGTTTATCAACTACATGAAGCGCCATAATATCAGCGAGACGCAGCGCGATGAGAAAACCGACCCGTTCAATGTTGCCAAGAAAGGCGTACCGACAATGGGCGGACTGATAGTCATTGCTGCAATACTGATACCTTGCCTGTTGTTAGGCAAGTTGAGCAATGTGTATATGATTCTGATGCTTGTGACGACCTTACTGATGGGTGCTCTGGGTTTTGCAGACGACTATATCAAGACATTCAAGAAGAACAAAGACGGTCTCAACGGTTGGATAAAGATTGCAGGGCAAGTGACGCTGGGTTTGATTGTGGGTCTGACGCTGCGTTTCTGCCCGGCAGTGAGCATGAACGAGGTAGTGACAAGCCGAATTGAGAACAACGTAGTGGTGGTAGAAAAGACGCCTGAGATCAAGTCCACACAGACCACTATTCCATTTGTAAAGCACCATAACTTCAACTACGCTGACCTATTCAGCTGGACAGGAGAGAACAACAAATACCGCTTCGGGTGGATTTTCTTTGTGCTGCTGACAGTGTTCGTAGTAGCGGCAGTATCTAACGGAGCCAATCTGAACGACGGCATGGATGGTATGTGTGCCGGCAATTCAGTCATTATCGGAAGTGCGTTACTGATACTGGCATATACGAGCGGTAGTGTCGTTTGGGCGGAGTATTTCGATGTGATGTACATTCCGGGCAGTGAAGAGTTGGTAGTATTCCTGGCTTCATTTGTCGGCGCATTGGTGGGCTATCTGTGGTTCAACGGATTTCCGGCACAAGTATTCATGGGCGATACGGGCAGTCTGACCGTAGGCGGAATCATCGGTGTATGCGCGATGGTTATTCATAAAGAGTTAATGGTGCCTGTACTATGCGGAATCTTCCTGATGGAGAGTGTGAGTGTGATTTTGCAGACTCAAGTGTACAAATTCTACAAGAAACGCGGAAAACATGTCCGTATATGGAAACGAACGCCGTTTCATGACCATTTCCGAACCTCAGTAGACCAGGTTTTGAAGAATGACCCGACGTGCTCGATTGTATTCAAGGGAAGCAACAAGTTGCAACATGAGACAAAGATAGTGCTGCGTTTCTGCATTGTGACGCTCATCTTGGCAGCAATCACCATACTGACATTGAAAATAAGATAGGGTAAAAACCCCACCCTGACCCTCCCCACAAGGGAGGGGAAAGGGCTGCAGCAACACAAAAGATGGAAAAGATACCACAATATATTACTGCAAGAACAGCGTCCTATCAACAATTGAAGGAGAATGCAAGGAGGATGCGAAATAATCCAACTGAATCAGAGGCGGTACTATGGACCTTCATACGGGACAAACAACTTGGGTATCGGTTTCGAAGACAGCAAATCATTGATGATTATATTGTAGATTTCATATGTCTTGAAAAGAAACTAATCATTGAGGTTGATGGAAAGTACCATAGTGATGGTGAACAGCGGGAGTTTGATGCAATGCGGCAGAATAAGTTATTATCAGAAGGCTATCGAATAATCCGTTTTACCAACGAGGAGGTATCTACTCATATCGAACAAACTGTTGAATATATAAAAAAATATCTAATATGAGCAAAAATGATCAGTCCCCTCTCCCTTGCGGGGAGAGTCGGAAAGGGGTTCGACGAATCGTAGTGTTAGGTGCAGGCGAGAGCGGCACGGGAGCGGCTATTCTTGCAAAGGAAAAAGGTTTCGATGTGTTTGTAAGCGACTGCGGCACCATCAGTGAACCATACCGCGCGCTGTTAGACCAAAACGGCGTGAAATGGGAAGACGGGAGACATAGTGAAGATTTGGTTTTGAATGCCGACGAGGTAGTCAAATCACCGGGTATTCCGCTGACAGCACCGCTGATACAGAAACTGCAGGCACAAGGTACACCGATTATCTCGGAGATTGAGTTCGCAGCACGATACACTAACGCGAAAATGATTTGTATCACCGGTTCGAACGGCAAGACGACAACCACCTCCTTGATTTTCTATATTTTGAAGCAAGCTGGATTGAATGTCGGTTTGGCTGGCAATATCGGCAACTCATTAGCGCTGCAAGTGGCGCATGAAGACCATGATTATTACGTGATTGAGTTAAGTTCATTCCAGTTGGACAACATGTATGATTTCAAAGCAGACATCGCTATCTTGCTGAATATCACGCCCGACCATTTGGACCGATATGATTACAAGTTCCAAAACTATGTTGATGCCAAATTCCGTATCACACTCAACCAGACGTCCGACGATGCGTTTATCTATTGGGCGGAAGACCCCGTTATTGACCGCGAAATGAAGAAAATCCAATTAGGAGCGACCCTCTATCCATATGGTTTTACGCAGCCCAACCCGCTTCCTGTAGGCGAGGACGAACTGGCACTGAAAGGACGGCATAATGTGCTCAACTCGATGGCAGCAACTATAGCAGCCAATGTAGTGGGCATCCAGAAAGAGGTTATCCGCGAGAGCCTGAAGACTTTTCATGGCGTTGAGCACCGCTTGCAATATATTGCTACAGTCCGCGGCGTGAGATGGATTAACGACAGCAAGGCTACAAACGTCAACAGTTGCTGGTATGCCTTGGAGAGCATGACCACACCGACAGTGCTGATTTTAGGCGGTAAGGACAAAGGGAATGACTATAGCGAGATTGACGAACTGGTCAAAGAAAAATGCCATACGCTGATTTTCATGGGCCTGCATAATGAGAAACTGCATGAGCATTTCGGGCAATTAGCCGATAGCCAAAAGTCAAAAAACGAAAGCCCCATTCAGATTATTGATACCAACAACTTGCACGATGCCGTGCAGGCAGCGTACCATGCGGCGCATGAAGGAGACACGGTTTTGCTGAGCCCGTGTTGCGCAAGTTTTGATTTATTCAAGAGTTATGAAGACCGCGGCGAGCAGTTCATGGCAGCGGTAAAGGCACTTTGAGAATTATATGCCGAAACTAAATTACAAAAATATTGACCGTACTTTCTGGGGGTTGTTTATCCTTCTGATTGTAGTAGCAATCATCGCGCTGTTTTCCGCATCTTCTACATTAGTATATATGAAACACTCTGCACTGGGTCCGATTGGACAACAGATGTTTTTTATTGTATTAGGTGTTGCGGCAGCTTTTGTCATTCAGTTCATTCCCTCTTACTGGATACGATTTGGCGGATATATATTACTGGCAATCAGCACATTACTTGTCTATTCAACAATGATTCCCCACAACCCGTTCGTTGTCTCAATCAACGGAGCAGCGCGCTGGGTTCGGATAGCCGGCATCACGTTTCAGCCATCAGAATTGGCTAAACTGAGCCTGATTATCGTTGTCGCAGACCAGTTAGCACGTATTCGCACAGAGGAAGACAAATGGAAATATTTTCTCCGTACTCTGATAATCACAGGCGTTGTTGCATTACCGATTATGGCGTCCAACCTATCAACCGCCATATTGATATGCGGCATCGTATTCTGCCTATGGGTACTGGCACGCATTCCTTGGAAATATACATTGTCTGTCGTCGGCATAGCGGTTGTCGTTCTTATGCTCGGCTACTTGTTGGTAGAGTTTGCTTTTGTCCGTCCGGGTCATGAGATGCACGGTCCGTTCAAGCGTGCGACCACATGGGTCAGCCGTATAGACCGGCATTTCGCCGATGACGATGGCGGCAGCAAATACCAACTCACGGATGACAATATTCAGGAAGTATATGCATCTGTAGCCATAGCTCGCGGCGGGACGACACCTCTGGGTGTTTTTCCGGGGAACAGCAAAGAGCGCGACTACCTGCCACTGGCTTTCGCCGACTATATATTCGCCATTATCGTTGAAGAAAGCGGCGTGATTGGTGCCAGTTTCCTGATTTTCCTTTATTTGGCGATTCTTTTCCGCGCGTGCAATGTATCCAGCCGCTATTCGGATATGCCTGCGATGCTGATGGTGATGGGTCTGGCTCTGATGATAACATGCCAGGCGCTCATATCCATGCTAGTCGCCGTCGGCTTAGGACCAGTAACCGGACAACCCCTTCCTCTCATATCGCGAGGCGGCACGAGCGTGCTGATTACTTCCGTTTACTTCGGTATCATGATGGGCGTCAGTCGTGAGCAGTTAGAGCTACGTGAACGCGTAGAGGAGATGAAAGTAGAGAGCGCAGAAGATGCGCCAATCGTCACTTTGGAATAAATTAGTACAGTTATGAGATATCTTATTTCCGGCGGCGGGACCGGAGGTCACATTTTCCCCGCAGTAAGTATCGCAAACGCGCTGAAAGAGTTAGATCCTGAAGCAGAAATATTGTTTATCGGTGCTCTCGGCCGCATGGAGATGGAGCGTGTGCCACAGGCTGGTTACAAGATTATTGGATTGCCCGTACGAGGTTTCAACCGCGCACAGCCATGGAAAAACATCTCTGTACTGATTGATTTGGCAAAGTCTATCCGACAGGTAAAAAAGATTATCCGCGATTTCAAGCCCGATGTAGGAGTAGGAGTAGGCGGCTACGCATCCGGTGCTGCCATGTGGGCAGCAGCGAACATGGGTATTCCTATCCTTCTTCAAGAACAGAACGGTTTTGCCGGCGTAACAAACAAGTTACTCAAGGACAAAGCCTCAAAGATATGCGTGGCGTATGATGGAATGGAAAAATTTTTCCCTGCAGACAAGATTATTTTGACCGGTAATCCGGTACGGCAGAACCTGACTGATGGGAAAAGGGACGAAGTACGAGGTACAAAGGAAAGAAATCTGCTTATCATCGGCGGCAGTCTGGGAGCGCGTACCATCAATGAGTCCGTCAAATCCGCACTGCCGAAACTGGCGGGAACGGACATTCATGTCGTTTGGCAGACAGGCAAGACATATTACGAGAAGTGCCGTCAGGCATGGGAAGAAGCCGGAAGTCCTGCAAACATTGAGTGTCTGGATTTCTTGAGCGATATGCCGGACAGATATGCGCAAGCAGACCTCGTTATCTCCAGAGCAGGCGCTTCATCCATTAGCGAACTGTGCCTGTTAGGCAAACCGGCTATACTTGTTCCCTCTCCTAATGTAGCGGAAGACCACCAAACGCACAACGCCATGGCATTAGTGAATAAAAATGCCGCTGTTTTAGTGCGCGATGCCGAAGCCGCAGAGAAACTTATACCGACAGCGTTGGAACTGATTAAAGACAAAAAACGGCTTGAGCAATTACACACCAACGTGCTGCAATTAGCCCAAACCGACTCAGCAAAACGTATTGCAACGGAAGTAATAGCGCTCGCCAAATGAGCACTATTACATCTGCAAGGTATAGTTGACTAAATCTCCATTGAGGAAACTATCATATGCCGTCATGTCAATCAATCCATGACCGCTGAGACAGAATAGGAGGACTTTTGCTTCTCCCGTCTCTTTACATTTATTGGCTTCGCGGATTGTTGCAGCGATAGCATGACAACTCTCCGGAGCCGGAATGATACCTTCAGTACGGGCAAATAACAGTCCTGCGTCAAACGACTCCAACTGCGGGATATCCACTCCGCGCATGTAACCATCTTTGAGGAGCTGGCTGACAATGACGCCTGCGCCGTGATAACGCAAACCTCCCGCATGAATATTTGCCGGCTTGAAATCATGGCCGAGCGTGTACATCGGGAGCAGAGGTGTATAGCCCGCCGTGTCTCCGAAATCATATTCAAACTTCCCTTTCGTCAGTTTCGGACACGAAGCCGGCTCGGCAGCAATAAAATCTATCGGTTTGTTCTCTTTAATTTTATGGCGCATAAAGGGGAACGCCATACCGCCGAAGTTACTTCCCCCTCCGAAACAAGCAATTATCGTATCCGGATATTCGCCCGCCATCTCCATCTGTTTTTCCGCCTCAAGACCGATAACCGTCTGGTGAAGCGAGACATGGTTCATAACCGATCCCAATGTATATTTGCAATTCGGCGTTGTGGTGGCCAACTCAACCGCTTCCGAGATAGCAGTTCCCAACGACCCCGGGTGATTCGGATCTGCAGTAATAATATCTTTCCCGGCGCGAGTGGACATAGAAGGCGATCCCGTAACAGTAGCTCCAAACGTACGCATGATAGAACTGCGGTAGGGCTTTTGCTGCATTGATATTTTCACCTGATAGACGGCGCATTCCAGTCCGAAAGTCTTAGCCGCATAACTGAGCGCAGCGCCCCATTGTCCTGCACCGGTCTCCGTTGTGACATTGGTAACGCCTTCCTGCTTGCAATAATAACACTGCGGAATAGCAGAGTTCAGTTTATGCGACCCGAGCGGGTTGACACTTTCGTTTTTGAAGTATATATGCGCAGGTGTACCTAATGCCTGCTCAAGAGCATAGGCACGAACGAGCGGCGTAGAACGATAGTATTTATATTTTTCCAGTACCTCATCCGGAATATCTATCCATGCATGAGACTGGTCTAACTCCTGACGCGCACATTCCGCAGCGAATATGTGCGCCAAATCATCCGCACTTAACGGCTCACGAGTAGCCGGATTAAGCAGGGGAAGGGGTTTGTTAACCATCTCTGCCTGAATGTTGTACCACTGACGAGGCAGTTCATTTTCCCCCAAAATAAATCGTTTCTGTTTCATATTCCTAATGGTTTTAATCTATTACTGGATAGTTATAGTAGTGATATACGGCACTTTCGCCCATATTTACCGTCATATAAGCTTGATTTTTTTCTTGATCTTTCGTGGCATCCAAAACAAGGTAGTTTACACCTTTGTAAATAGCCGACTGGCGTGCATGATAATGGCCCGACCAAACAAAATCCACACCATACTGAGCAAAAAGAGCAGCCAGTTCATAGGTCTCCTCTATCGGGAAACCGGGGGTAGTTCCCAACGAGCCCTCCACTTTCCAGAAATTGGTGTGCGTATAAACTACAATGCGGCGATACCCTTCTTTGGATTTATTCGCCAGCAAATCCCGCAGCCACTTCATCTGCTTCGTTCCAACAGTCCCTTCTGCCGAATCAAGACAGACAAACAGATCCAGTTTCTTGGAGCCGTTATTCGTATCGAACCAATATGTACCCGTTTTGAAGAACGAGCGGAAAATCTGCCATTGTTTGAAATAAATATCATGGTTACCCGGCGTCACAAACATTGTATCCAGTTTAGTACGCCCGGTATGAATAATACTGTCCGCACAAGGGAAATTTTTCTGCGCATCAATAATATCGCCCAAATGCACCGCCACTTTCGGGCTTGCCGCCGCACTATACTGCGCCATGAAATAATCCAGGTTACGGTGTGTTGTGCGCGTAATATGGCTGTCTGTACAAACATAGACAACATATTCATCCGAGTGCATGTCCAAATGAATTTCTCCAACGCTGTCATTATAGGCAACAGACTGCTCAAAGCGTGTATTGACTACCTCACCGTTGGGCGAAACCAATCCCTTTATATCCCGCCTGCTGTCATCACTGCAGGCGTAGAATGCAAGTAGTAAGGCTATATAGAGAATATTCTTTTTCATTTGTTTTCAATAGTTCGTTAAAAATTTGACTTAAATTAGTTAAAATATGATCGCTAAACGGCTGATTTTAGTCCGAATAGCATGAGTTCTTTGAAATAGTGTT
>JAGKVE010000069.1 GCA_021152555.1 Bacteroidia bacterium
AACTCTTTTAGGAAAATGTAAACAGATTCTAGGAGAGTGACAATAATTTTAGGTAATTTAATAAATAAACTGTCAACACTATTTAGGAAAAGTCAGTGTGTTAGATTATTTAATATGTATTCCGCGTCCGCTGACACGGGGGCGTCTTTCGTTCAAAGACGCTGCAAAGATACAACAAAAGTTTGAATTACGCAAATAATTCTGCATTTTTTGTAAATTTGCAATATATCGCACGTTTGGTGTACCACTGCGTTAGCGACCAATGGGGTCCCCGACACAACTTGTTGTGGTGGGGAGAGCGGAGACAGGAGTTGCTTTGTCGATTTAGCAGAGCGGTATCGACCGCCGCAATCTCCTTGTCGAACGCGTGTGCAAAAGTACTACAAAAAAAAGAAAGGCGCAAAGGTTTGACCCTTTACGCCCTAATAAGCCCTAATTTGACTTTAGTTAGACTTGCTACCCAGTAACCAATCTATCACATTGATTTTGCGGATACCGTCAATGTTGACGCTGTCAAAGTCGGTAGTCAAAAGATATTTGGGGTAGGCGTCCTTAATTTTTCTTAATGACGAAATTTCACGATTTAGTGTATTTCCGTCATTAGCAGTATAGGCCACTTGGTAATACTCGCGTTCACCGTTATGTCTCATAACCACGAAATCCACTTCTCCTGCATCTGTTCTTCCCGCATAGACCTCGCCGCCTCGTCGCAAGAGTTCAAAATACACCACATTCTCTAACTTGTGCCCTAAATCAATGGTCGGAGCATTTGTTTGCAGCAGATTGCGGAAACCGAGATCGACTGCATAATATTTGTAGTTGCTTGCCAGCAAGCGTTTGCCCTTGATATTATACAAACGGACAGGATAAATCAGATACGATTCCGTGAAAAAACGAAGGTATTTCAGTACGGTATTATGTGATAGTTGCTGCCCCGAATTGCGGTTCAGGGTATCTGCGATATTATTCGGAGAGACTACGCTGCCAATACTGTCGTACAGAAAATTGATTACACGCTGCAAGGTGTCAAACTTGCGCAACTTGTTCCGCTGCACAATATCTTTGACAACCACCGTATCATATATCGATTGCAGGTACGCATTGACCATCTCCGGAGCCGTGCGGGATAGGTTGACCGCTTCCGGAAAACAAGACGTATTCATATATTGGCGGAACTGCCTGCCCGTATCATGCTCATCGGGGAAAGAGGCCACATATTCTGCAAAAGAGAATGGATGCAAATGAATGTTGATATAACGTCCGGATAGCAGAGTGCTCAAATCACTCGAGAGCATATAGGCATTGGAGCCGGTGATATATAAATCCACATCTTTTTTTACAAAAAGCGCATCCACCAGTTTCTCGAAATGCGGTAATATCTGCACCTCATCCAAGAACACATAACGTTTTGGGGTGTCCGGCAAGTGGGCAATGATGTAATCATATACTTCCTCCCATGTTGCAAAACGGGCATTTTCTCGCTCTTCAAAATTGAGCGACAGCACTGCATCTTTCTGCACGCCATTTGCATACAAATACTGCCGGAATGCCATCAGCAACGTGGATTTGCCGCAACGGCGGATTCCTGTTACAACCTTTATCAGATCTTGATCGCGCAATTTGATAAGTTGCGACAAATATGCTTCTCGATTTACCATAGTACTATCTTTGTTTTCTACTGACGAAAATTGCACATTTCTACAAATTTCGTCACTATTCGGCTGCAAAGATACAACAAAAGTTTGAACTACACAAGAATTTGTGCAAGAAAAATCGAATTTATTTGCTTTTTATTCGGAAAGCGGCTTCACTGGAATAAAAGTTGTGTCACCGTTGAGGTTGACAGTCACATACGGGTAATCTTTATGGATGCTATGCAAAGCATTGATGTCCCGGCTATAGGTAGCAAGGTATTGCTCTTGCAATTGTTCCTCATATTGAGGATAGGACTTCATTAATTTGTCTCGCGTTTGTAGCATCCGCCTTGCATAGCGATTTGTCATAGCTAAGGCATCATTGTGAATCTTTTTCGGCATGTTCTTAAGGGAATCGGCATAGGAGCGATACAGTGCCTTATATCGTCCGGCTGCCTTACTCTTTACATTCAACCATACGGAATCCACCGCCGGCGGCGCAGGCTGCATAACAACGACCGTATCCGTATGGTACTCAACGACAGGGGAAACCTCTTGTTTCTGCGGCCGGAAGCAAACCAAACAAGCTGCCGCAATAGCCAAAAAAGCGAGCATCGGCAGCAACCACCTCATTCGCCAATAACGATGGAGCGCAGAGCGGACCTGACGGACGGAGGTGTACCGGCGAACAATTGATGAAATGATGGATTGATGGATTGATGAATGCGGGAAAAGGAGCACGAGCATCTTACCCAACGCATAGATGTCCCGTTCGGGTTTTAAAACATCAGTAGGCAGTTGTTCCGGCGAACTGATAGAAGGCGAGGTTCCGATATTCTTAGCGATGAATACTTCATTATCCGAGAAACCGAAATCAATCAGCCGGACATGATTGCCGGAGTCGGTAATGAGTATGTTACTCGGCTTCAAATCGCCATGGACGATTTGGCGTTCATGCAGGAAAATCAAAGCTTCCATCAGTTCGTCCGCCACACGGCGGCGCTCCGCAGAAGAAGGATTCTCCGCTATAAACCTGTCTAACGGACGCCCATGGACATATTCCATCAGAATGGAGCGGCCTAACTGCGGGTCGTCCACCATGGCAATCGTTTGGACCACATAGATAGAATCCAGACGGTGCATGATTTCAAACTCGCGCTCTAAAAGGAGTTGATTGCGTGTCTGCTCTCCTTCATTGGGTTTGGCAGCCTTCAGTACCACCCATTTACCGCCCATCTGCGCACGGTAAACCAGGTTGTGTCCGCTGTCGGACAACAACTCATAATCCGTAAAACGCTCTGCACCTAATTCTTGTGAACTGAGCGGACGAACGGGACCCGATGTAAGCGAATTTGTATCCATTGGCGGTGCAAAAATACAAAAAGATTTGGACATATGCAAATAATTTCATATCTTTGCACAAATTTTCAAGAAATGGAGACTTCATATCAAACAAACAGCATTGCAATTACCCAACTGAAAAAGGCAGTGGAAGTACGATTCGGGCATATTCCGGCTACGCCTGCCGATTTCGGAGAACTGAGTATTGCTGTTCTGCGCGTTACAGGTGAACGTGTCAGTCCGGATACCCTGAGCCGTATCTGGGGCTATAAAAAAGGCTATTCATCCGTTCGGCAAAGCACCGTTCGTATATTAGAAAACTATGCGAAAGCGAAGGAGGAATCGGACTTCATCCATACGACCGCTATTCATGCAGACGCATGCCGGAAAGGCGAACAAGTGCGCATAGCCTGGCTTCCCAACCGCGTCTGTATTCTCTCTTATCTGGGCGATTACCGATGGCGCATTGAAGAAGCCATCAACAGCAAACTGCAAGCCGGCGACACATTCTCTTGCCGCACGATAGCGCAAGGAGAAGAGTTGATTGTGGATCACGTAGAGACCGCTAACGGCTCATATGACGGCTACCGGATGGGCAACAAAAACGGCCTGACGCTGGTAGAGAGATTAAATGATGGATTGATGGAATGATGGATTGATGGAATGATGGATTGACGGAATGATGGATTGATGGATTGATGGAATGATGGATTGATGGATTGATGTCAGTATAAAAAAATCACACCTCAAAAAAGCCGAGTTGGCTGATAGCCGTCAACATCTTGCCGACATAATTTGTATGATACGCGGAGTGCAGGAAGGTTACACCTCCAAAAGCATTCCGAATCATCTGCACAAGGCTCGCAAAATACGTTTCTGTTCGTCCGTAATACGATAACTCTCTATCGCCTTTTGGATTGCTTTGTTGCGCGTCCAAGGATGTAAGCGATGTTGCCCGATATAAGGGAATGCGGCATCCCATTGTTTGGCGAGGGCGGTGGCGAAGACCCAAGCCTGCATCATACGGATGTAATACTCCTCGCTTTGGACAACAGCCACCCATTCCAAGTATTCCGGTTTGAACGCCTCATCCAAGTAGTACCGCATTAACATGCCCATGCCGAAACGGATGGTATAGGTGTGCCGGGATGCCATCCAACGACGGATGTACGGTATTAGTTCCTGCGTGTGTTTCTTAAAACATTTAGGTGACAACTGGTCGCACGTTGCCCAATTATCCACATACGGCAGGAAACGCTCCAGTTCCGCGATACAGGCATCAAAATCTTTCTCCTCCGAGAGGATAAACGCGTGCAGTTGATTCTCGTCAAAATAGCGATGCGGCAAAGTCTGCATGAATTCTTGCGCAGCAGGAGTCTTGCTGACTTGCTTCGCCATTTTGCGCAATTCAGGTGTCCGCACTCCGATAATCGTCTCACGCGGAATAGTCGGTATCTGCTTACTCTGAAAACCGGCATATGTTTTGTCCTGCAAGGCGAAAAGTTGAGTTGCGATATCTATTCTATGGGGTCCCATGTAAGTCAATCTGCGGGATGGTTCATGGTTATATCTTCGTCATATGATAGCCCATGCGTTTGAGTTGCACAGCGATGCCAAAGAGATATAACTGATGCAAACAAGCGACGTAGCCAAGAAACGCCTCTTTGGTTCCCGGTTCGATTTCCTGATGCATCAAAGCATTATGCACACGCGATGCACACTCGCTGACGAGTTCTTCCGTCGCAGCAAAGTTCTTGCCTTGGAGTTTGAGCATATCCCTGCGGACATACTCGTCCATTGCGTCATAACCCCGTTTGTTACGCAGATATACATACAAGTCTTCTTTGGCTGAGTAATACTGCCAATCGTCATCCCACATCTTCGCCAACGCCATACCAATATACATCATCCACCCGAGTGAGGCAAGAGGATAGTTCTGAAACTCACGCACTCCGTCAGGGATATACGCATTAGCGATAGCCTCCCATCTGTCCTCTACATCCGGACATTCCGGCAGCCGCTCGTCAATCTCGTCCACGCTCAGCAAATACTGCTGCAAGTCACTATATATCTGTTCTTCTAACTTATCCATTCTAATAGTTATCATTTCATTCCTTTTCTCATATCGTCTTTTGGTATGCCAAACGCTCATCGCCATTCGCGAGGAAGATAATCCCACAACGGACAAATCCGTGCTTCTCCAGATTATGCTGCATGATACGATTGTCACGATGGGTGTCTATACGGAGCGTGCGCGTATGCGTGGAAGCCCAATTCATGACGCTGTCAAAGATTCCGTGCACCTCCGGCAGCCCGGCGAGGCGGTGGATGACATAATACGGTTCGTCATTCAGCCATACGCCTTCGTATATCTGCGCATAGGTCGGTTCCGGAGCCGGAAGAAATGCAAAATACGCCACTACCCTATTCTCTTCTTCTGCCACAAATCCGCCATGCCGCGCAATATCTGCGGCTATCACTTCCTCTGACGGATAGCCGTTTATCCACTGGTTTACATTCCCGGAACGGTGCATCATTTCCCGTGCTGCATCTATCACCGGCATGATTGCCTGTAGGTCTGCTAATATGGCTTCACGGATTTGCCGCATGCGTATATCGTTAGTGCCCGCGGACAAACTGCCCCTCGGGCTGGTACTCCAGAAAGCAACTGTCATCCCGCTGCTCCTCATCCATCGCCTGCTGCTCTTGGGCTATGTATTCTTCGTAGGTCATAATATCTGTTTTGCAATGATAGCACATGCCTCTGCATCGGCGAGGGCATGGTGGTGGTTCGTCATTTCGTAGCCGCAGTAACCGGCAATGATATCCAGATTGTGATGTCCGCCGGGCCACACTTTGCGCGAACGGAGCAAAGTACATTCAAACGCATAGTCCGGATAGGCGATTTCGTACGCGCGGAAGACCGCCTTCAGGCAGTTCTCGTCAAAGGCTTTGTTGTGCGCCACAAACGGCACTTCTCCGTCCTCAGCGAATAACTTCCGCTGCAGGTGGCTGCACATATTAGTAGTATCCATCTTCAAATTTGCCGCAAAGGTATAAAAAAAATCACATATATGCAAATTTATGCACAAAAACTCTTGCTAAATTCGGATATTTATTGTACCTTTGCAGCCGATTAACATTGTATGCTCCTTCAATCCCAATGACCGCACAAATCGTCCCGAGCATTAGCATGACCTCATATTTTCTATACGGCCTCTTGCTTTACCTCGCAGCAATCAACGTAGCCGCGTTTTTCCTGTACGGCATCGACAAATGGAAGGCGCAGCGCAACAAATGGCGCGTCACCGAGGCACGCTTGCTCTGGATAGCCGTCGCCGGCGGCAGCATCGGGGCGCTCCTCGGCATGAAAGTCTGGCACCATAAGACCAAGCACAACAAATTCCGCTTCGGCCTCCCTGCCATCCTCATCCTCCACCTCGCCGCCGTCCTTGCAGCGCTATACTGTTATTACTTTGCAAATTAGCATATTCTATGACCCTCTATACCGCCACATATGACTCGCCCGTGGGACCTATCGTCATAGAGAGCGACGGAGAAGCATTAACCGGTCTGCGGTTCGGGGAAGAGAAAACACAAGCAACCTCTTCTCTCCCTATCTTTGATGAAGCAATCCGATGGCTGGACGATTATTTTGCAGGCAAGCAGACAGAGAACGCCGTTATGGGTGCAAAGAAAGACGGGCGGATTACTGTCCAACCGAAAGGTACCCTGTTTCAGCAACGTGTATGGCAGGCTCTTTTGACCATTCCGTATGGCAAGACGGTCAGTTATGGAGAGATAGCCCGGATGGTGGGTTGCAAGTCCGCACAAGCGGTCGGACAAGCCGTCGGAGCCAACCCCATCGCATTGTTCATCCCTTGCCACCGCGTCATCGCCGCACACGGCCAATTAGGCGGCTACGAATACGGACAAGAAATAAAGAAACGACTGCTGGAAGTGGAAAACATCCTAAAGAGACGTCCGTAATGGTAACGAGATGCGAACGTAAATGAATGCTAAAACAAAGCAACTATGATAACTATTCAACACAAAGAGACCGAGAAAAACGGCGTTTTTGAGGCTTGGCTACAAACCCTCGAACAAGGCGCAACCCAAACCGGCGGCTCTGCCGCCAAACCCTCAAACAAGACGCAGCCCGAACCCGTGCAGGTCGGCGAGATGACCTACTCCCGCCCCACTCCGCAACGAATGATGATTGACCATACCCGCGTCTTTGAAGGCTTTGAAGGACGCGGTATTGCGCGTCAGATGGTTCTTGCCGCGGTGGATTTTGCGCGTGCCAACAACCGTCAGATCGTCCCTGTCTGCTCCTACGCCCAAGCCTTCCTCACTCGCACGGACGAATACCAAGACATCCTGGCGTAAATGGGCAAACTTGTGCAGCTAATCATGACCGAAACATCTCCAAATACAAACACATCCCTGCCGTACTATCTGGCGGAGGAGTTTGCGATGCACACCAACCGGCCGCTGTTTATCACCGGCAAGGCGGGAACGGGAAAGACGACGTTCCTGCGGAAGCTGCGGGAACAGACACCGAAGCACATGGCAGTGGTCGCGCCAACCGGAGTGGCAGCAATCAATGCCGGAGGAATGACCATTCATTCGTTCTTCCAACTGCCCGTCAGGACACTCATCCCCACCCCGCAGTCGTACAAGCAACTGTTTGCAGAACAGCGACTTACGCAGCGCAAACGCAACCTCATTTATCATCTGGAGATGCTGGTGATCGACGAGATCAGTATGGTTCGCGCGGACGTGCTGGACGCGATTGACGCCGTCTTGCGGCGGTACAAATACCGCAAGGACCAGCCGTTCGGAGGCGTGCAGGTGGTGATGATCGGCGACCTTTTCCAGCTCTCGCCGGTGGTGACGCGCGGAGAGGACGAAGAGGCGATGAAGAAGTACTACGACGGACCGTATTTCTTTCAGGCGAAAGTGATGCAGGAGCTGCAACCAATCTATGTGGAGCTGGATCATGTCTTCCGGCAGCAGGACCGGACTTTCGTGCAACTGCTGAACGAAGTGCGTGAGAATCAACTGACTGCGCAAGGCCGTGCGTTGCTCAGCGCACGGTACAATCCGCGCTTCCGAAACACGGACGAGGACTTCCATATCACCCTCACTACCCACAACCGCTTGGCGGACGAACTGAACGAACGCGAGTTAGCCAAACTGCCGGACGCGCCGCATGTTTTCGCCGCAGAGATCAAGAAAGATTTTCCGGTGAATATCTACCCGACGGAAGAAGAACTGACGCTCAAAACCGGTGCGCGGGTGATGTTTGTGCGCAACGACGACCAGAAGCCGCGGCGGTTCTATAACGGCAAGATCGGCGTGATTACGGAGATGGACAGCGACAAGATCATCGTGCGTTGCGAGGACGGCGAGATAGAGGTGACGCGCATGGTGTGGGAGAATATCCGCTACCGCGAGGACGAAAAAACAGGCAAGATTGACGAGGAGATTTTAGGTACCTTCACCCAGTATCCGCTACGGCTGGCGTGGGCGGTGACGATCCACAAAAGCCAAGGTCTGACGTTCGACAAGGTGATCATCGATGCGGCACGTGCTTTTGCCGCCGGACAGGTGTATGTGGCGCTTTCCCGTTGCCGGACGCTTGAAGGTATCGTGCTCTCTTCGCCGCTCGATTATGTGGAGCTGGACAACGACCCTTCCGTGCTGCGTTATACCGGCAGCCAGCCGTCCGTAGAGACGGTCAATCAGGCACTTCCCACAGCACGCAAGGAATACGAGATACATTTGTTCAGTGCGCTTTTTGACTTCCATCGGACGCTTTCTTTGGTCGATCAGATGCGCAAGATGGCGGCATCCAAAGTGTCGTTCAACGCCGAAACGCTGCCGTTCTTGGAGGGTATGCAACCCGTTTTCACCGAGTGGCAGGGCATCGCTGATAAATTC
>JAGKVE010000070.1 GCA_021152555.1 Bacteroidia bacterium
CCCCTGCCCTCCCCTCAAGGGAGGGAGAACCGAGTGTAGAACCTACCACCTCCCCTGAGGGGAGGACGGGTGGGGTTCCCGAGACGGATCCCTTCCTCGTCCCTACCGACGTAGACCTGGCGCTCAATACACACATGCAGGAGGTAGAAATCTTCAACCAGACTGCCAAGGACCTGAAGGGCGGTATCTTTGTCAAGGACGGCACGCTCATCCTCGACGAAATGGGTTTCGTCTGCCGGGCCGCCAAACTGCAACTCACCGCTATGTACCGTACGCCGAGACGCAGCCATCTCTATTTAGGATTCGACTATCACATGATAGATGTGGACATCGACGAACTGCTGACAATGATTCCTAATTTGGAGCAGATGGTGCCGATGCTTGCCTCCTTCAAGGGCGCAGCGCAGTTCCATCTTGCGGCGGAGACCTATCTCAACAGTCAGTATCAGCCCAAGATGAGTACTCTCCGCGGCGCGGCTTCACTCACGGGCAAAGACCTTGTCGTATTGGACGGTGAGACCTTCTCCAAAATCAGCAAACTGCTGCTCTTCAACAAGAAAACGGAGAACCGTATCGACTCTATCAATGCCGAGTTAACGGTTTACAAGAACGAGATAGACGTCTATCCGCTCTGCGTACAGATGGACAACTATATGGTGGCACTCGGAGGACGGCACAACACCGATATGACCTTCAATTACGATATCAATGTGCTATCGCCTATCTATCTGGGCGTGAACGTGAGCGGGAATATCGATGACCTGAAAATCAAACTGGCGAAGTGCAAGTTCGCACAGGATTTCCGTCCTCGCTGGTTTGACAAGGCCGATACCCAGTCCCTCGAACTGCGCCAACGTATCAAGGCCTCGATGGAACGCAACGTACGAATAAAATCAAATCAAGAATAAAATGAAGAAGACAATCTTTTTATCCGCATTCGCTATGACACTATTAGCATGCACAGAAACCAATCCTCTGTTGGAGCAGCCGAACACACCTTATGGTGTGCCTGCGTTCGACCAAGTGAAGAACGAACACTATATGCCGGCCTTTGAGGAGGCTATCCGGCAGAACAAAGCCGAGATAGAGGCCATCGTCACCAACGAAGCCGAGCCTACCTTTGAGAACACAATCGTCGCGCTCGACCGCGCAGGCGGTTTGTTAGAGCGCGTGAGCGGCGTGTTTTTCAACGTGCTGGAGGCGGACGGTACCGACGAGATGAACGCGATTGCCGAGCAAGTGAGCCCGATGCTCTCGGAGTTGAGCGACGGCATTATCCTCAACGAGGCGCTCTTCCTCCGTGTCAAAGCCGTGTATGACCAGCGCGAGCAACTTGGGCTCAATCCCGAGCAGATGCGTCTGGTAACCGAGACCTACAAGTCGTTTGCCGACAACGGCGCCAACCTGCCGGAGGACAAGAAAGAGCGGCTCAAGGAAATCAACAAGGAACTCGGTCTGCTCTCACTCAAGTTCGGAAATAATGTCGTAGCAGAAACAAACGCGTATCAGTATTTCGTGAAAGACGAGTCGCAACTGAAAGGACTGCCAGAGAGCGCCAAAGCGGCTGCCGCAGAAGAAGCGGCTGCTGCCGGTCATCCGGGCGAGTGGCTCTTCACTCCCAAACGTACCAGTTTCACACCGGTGCTCCAATACTGCGAGAACCGCGAACTGCGCAAAGAACTGCTCATGGCTTACACCACGCGTGCCAACCATGACAACGAGAACGACAACAAAGCCGTCATCGTCCGCGAGATGGAACTGCGTATCGAGAAAGCCAAACTCTTCGGCTACGACAATCCGGCGGACTATATCTTAGCTGATTGCATGGCGAAGAACCATCAGACTGTCGATGCTTTCCTGCAATCCGTATGGGCTCCGTCGTTAGAGGCTGCCAAACGCGAAGCCGCCGAACTCCAGAAACTTCTGGATGAGGATCTGCCCGGCGAATCCCTTCAGCCTTGGGATTGGTGGTACTACGCAGAGAAACTGCGCAACGCCAAGTATGCGCTGAACGAGGAGGAACTGAAGCCTTATTTCGAGCTCAATAATGTTCGCAAAGGTGCGTTTGGGGTAGCTACCAAACTGTATGGACTGCAGTTCGAACCGCTGAAGGACATGCCGGTTTATAATCCCGAGGTGGAGGTCTTCAAGGTAACCGACGCAGCAGGCGAACTCATCGGCATTCTCTATACCGATTATTTCCCGCGTGCAGGCAAACGCCCGGGTGCGTGGATGAACAATATCATGTCCCAGTATATTGATGCGGACGGCGTGGATCATCGTCCGGTTATCATCAATGTCGGTAACTTCAACAAACCGACTGCCGGTAATCCGTCGCTGCTTTCCATGGATGATGTAGAGACCCTCTTCCATGAGTTCGGACATGCGCTCCACGGACTGCTCTCCAAGGCGCATTATAAATCACTCAGCGGTACCAACACCCCGCGTGACTTTGTCGAACTGCCTTCACAATTCATGGAGAACTATGCCTACGAGCCCGAAGTGCTGAAAACATACGCCTTCCATTACCAGACGGGCGAAGTAATCCCGGATAGTCTGATAGCGAAAATCAACGCCGCCGGTAAGTTCAACCAGGGTTTTGTCCAGACCGAACTGCTCTCGGCCTCTATCCTCGATATGGATTTCCATGAATTGACAACGGCAGAGGGATTGGATGTCAACGCCTTTGAAAAACAGAGCCTTGAGAAGATGGATATGATTGATGAGATTATCGTCCGTTATCGTCCTACGTTCTACAACCATATTTTCACGACGGGTTACGAAGCCGGCTATTACAGCTATACATGGGCAGCGGTGCTTGATGCGGACGCTTTTGCGGCGTTCAAGGAAACAGGTAACCTCTTTGATGTCGAGACTGCGAAACGTTTCCGCCACCTCTTGGAGCAAGGCGGTACACGCGATGCGCAGGAACTGTATCTCGAGTTCCGCGGAAAAGAGGCTGACCCCAAGAATCTGCTCCGCCGCAATGGATTTATCGAATAAATTGAGAATTCTTAGCCCCGATGGGGCACGATTATTTTCGACAAGCGAAAATTTTGAGAATTGAGAAAATTGACTCGTCAGACTCAGACTATATTATACCATCTGTTGCCGGTAGTCTTTTGGCTGCTGGCAATAGGGGGAAGTATCTCGGCTGTCTTCCTTATCCCCTCCCTTCAGGGAGGGGGAGGAAGTGGGCTTTTCGGCTATTCCCTCCCTGCCCTGTTAGTCTTGCTCTGCGTTGTGATTATCAGTCGGATCCGTCGTCGCTCTTCTTCTGTAGAGCAGTGTTTTTGGGTGGCGATATTATTGGGCGTCGCATCATATTGGCTCCCTTCGGTGCTTTTTATGCTGCTGCCTATATGGATTTATCTGATTTATAAGAATCAGTTCGGAATGCAGTCGTTTGTCGCTTCGCTCCTCGGCATTGCCTTCGTCGCTGTCTGGATGGCGGTATTGTGCCAATTCTCAATTCTCAATTCTCAATTCTCAATTCTCCAAGGCCTTTGGGCGTGGATTCCCGTAGGCGCTTTCCTTATTGCTTGGTTCGCTTCTACCATTGCACGACGAAACCTGCGTGTACGTTGATGCCTGCTTGCGCGTAGTACCATGGCCAGCATGCTTTGCCGTCCTGGAAATAGGAGCAGTCGCTACCGCCGTTTGACGCATATTTTGCGTTAAAGATATTATTGAGTTGGCAGAGCAGTTTGATGTTTGGCACTCCTTTTTTCTCTTTGCACCATTGTTTCATCGGCAGGCTGTACTCCAAGTGTACGTTCGTCGTCGTGTAGGCTTTGAGCGCAGCGGTCTCGTTCTGAGTGTTGTCCAAGTACTGTTTGCCCGTGACATTCGTCTGAATGGTTCCTATAAAACCTGCGTAGTCAAAGGTAAAGAGGCTCATCGCTGTGATGGTCGGAGAAAAAGCGATAGTCGTTTCTTTGAAGAACACCTCTTCTTCTCCTACCCATTCCCAGTTCTCGTTATAACGGGTGACAGTCTCCGTATAGTTCTGTATCTTGTTACGGCTCACAACCATGTTTCCTTCCCATCTGAACCAGTTGGTTATCCGTACGCCGGCCATCAGTTCCATACCCATCCGGTAGGAGTCTTTCACGTTCGTTGTGCTCTGTTTACCTACGTCGTTCACGCGCCCTGTCAGTACCAACTGGTTGTCGTAATCCATGAAATAGAGGTTGAGACCTATATTAAAACGCGTATGCGCGTACGTATAGCCTAACTCATAGTCATATAAAGTCTCCGCTTGTGGCATCTTGCCTATATAAGACTGCGTGGAGGGATCGTAGATGATGTTTTCTGTGTAGTTGGCGCGGCTGGGTTCGCGGTTAGCCATGGCGAACGAACCTGATAGCAGGTGTCCGTGATTCTGGTAGGTCAAACCGGCTTTGGGGTTGAAGAAATGAAAATCCTTGGCAAACGGCAATTCAGTCATGCTGTCGTCACTTATACCTTTCATCGTGTAACGGATGAAACGGTATTGCAGGTCGGCATATAACGCCAGTTTCTCCTGAGCTTTGTTGATTACTCGCCAGTTGACTTTCGCATACGTGTTGAAATCAATCTTGTTGGCGGAGTTGCGATAGTATTCGTAGTGGAAAGGCAGTGGGGTGGCGGAAGGTGTCTCTAAATAGTCCAGAATACCCCAGTGGGCTCCAATATAATCGTTCGCCGCAGCGCCGAATTGCGCATCTACGTTTTCGGATATATACTTGGCGGATAGCACGGCTCCTGCAAAATGGTTCTCAAGCCATTTCTGATAAAAACCGTAACTCTTGCCGCTGTCGCTCAGACCCCAGTAACTGTAACTCTTCCGCTTGTACTGCTCGTAGTCACCTTTGCCGTGGGTGTAGTGAAGGGTGGCGTTCAGACTCCATTGGGGAGTGAAACGATGTGTAACAGCGAGTTGCGCGTTCTGTTGGGCGTACAGGTCATAATTCATCGAGTCGGCGGGGTTCGTGCGTCTGTCTGCACCATTGATTCCATAAGCGGTCTCATAATCCACGCCTTCCCATGCTTGAGCGGTCTTCTCGCTGCCGCCGAAGATACGTGCCACTACCTGTGTCTTCTTCCCGTACCAGCCGAAATCACCGTAGTAACTGTACAGGTCGCTGCCCGAATGGTAGAGAAAACCGTCCGAGTTGACCTTGCTGAAACGCGCGTTGGCCACCCATTGCCCGGGAAGTGTTATGTGCGCGCTCACCATCTCGCGGAATGTATTGTACATACCCCCGTTGAAAGCAATCACGAACCGGCTCCGGTCCTTTTCCTCCCCTCCTTTCAGGGAGGTGTTGGTAGGCCCTCCATCCGTCTGCATGTTCAGACTCGCGCCGAAGGAAGCGGACCCGTTCGTACTGGTGCCGACGCCGCGCTGCACATCTATACTGCTCATGCTCGAGGCTATATCCGTCATGTTCACCCAGAAGACAGCCTGGCTCTCTCCGTCGTTCAGAGGCACGTCGTTCACGGTCACGTTGATACGTGTGTGGTCTGTCCCTCTCACACGGAAATACGTGTATCCAACGCCTAACCCGTCATCGCTCGTTACCTGTAACGCGGGCGTGGTGCTCAATAAATACGGTAAGTTCTGCCCCGTGTTCTCACGGTTCAGATCCGCGCTTTTCGTTACTTGGTGGGAGAGGGTCGTCTGTTGTACGCGTTTGGCACTCACCTCAATCTCATCAAGCTGAAAATCGCTTGCGCTGACGGTGTCTTGTTGGGAAACTTGCGCTTCTTGCGCGTTGTTCTGCGCACTCATTTGCGCAGATACCATGAGCGCAATAGCGCTCACGAAAAAGAATGTCTTTTGTCTTTCGACTTTCGACTTTCGACTAATACATGTTTTCATTTTCTTTAACAGCATTACCTGTTCAAGTTCAACGGGTCTTATCTCAGCCGTAAAATAGGGTCCCCGCGAATTTATAATTCGTGGGGAGAGCGGCACCCCGAATGAAGATAACAGAATGTTAATGTTCGCAAAATCGCCTGCAAAGGTACTACAAAAATTGCACATATGCAAATTTTAGCAAAAAATTATGCTTTTATTTGCATATATCAACTATTTTGTGTAATTTTGCACCCGAAAATCTACGCCGAAGGGATGTGTCTCTTCTGAGGGGTGTGGATTTTGATATATTGAAAGGCGTTTATTGAACGCTTTGTTGTTGACGCGCGAAAAGCCTCGAACACTTTTCACAAGTAAAATCTAGTCAGAGACAAAGTAACGATAGATGCCTACGGGTATGACTATTCATACTGACTTGCTATTTCTTAGCAGGCAGTTTGTCATATCGGCGTAGGTTTCATTGTTGTTTATTTGACTAGAGGGACAGTTCGAGGGTCCTAGCGCGTAGATGAGCAATAGCGAAGTCTGCGCTTTTTGTATGTCTGTCGCCTTCCGGATTATCTGGAATTTCCGGAATAGCGTAGCGGTCAGGAACTCTAAAAACAATCTATATAACGGAGTAAGCCGAAAATCCGTTGAAGAGTAGGCACAAAAATAATAATTATTATTATGAAAAAAAAGATCCTATTTGCTGCAACAATGTTTGTTGCATTATTATTTTCCGCTTGTGATGGAGGTGCAAATAATCCTTCAGCGCAAGGAGAAAAAAATTCCGAACACGGAATGTATGTTGGTATCACAGGGTTTAGTGACAATGTAGAATTTTATGGCTCACAAAATCATCGGTATATGGTCCTGACACCATCAAATGTGGGCACTTACACTTCGTTTATTAATTCACTATCTATGGGAGACGCTACTGTCCTCTATTACGCTGTGGATAATAATCTGAGTTATCTTCAAAATTGTACCTTCCCTGATGACTTGTCAAGTGTAAATATAATTACATTTACGGATGGATTAAATCAAGGTTCTCGTGCGTTGGATAAGCAAAACGGTAATCATGATTATGCAGCAAACGATAAATCGTATGTGGCAGAGGTAAATAGAAAAATCAAAAATATAAAAGTTCAAGGACTTTCTATAAATGCCTATGCAATCGGCATTAAAGGTAAAGATGTATCGGGAGATGCAGTCGCTACATTTCAAGACAACTTGGTACAACTAAGTAGTTCTAAGGATAACGCGATGGAAGTTTCCAATATGGATGAAGTTAGTGCTAAATTTAAAGAAATTGCTGCATCTTTATATAGCAAGTCTGAAAGTACAAATCTGACGATTACTATTCCTATGCCCTCTGAGAACGAAAAAGAACGTTTTACTTTTGATAATGTTACTGATGCTGCCGCTTCTAAATGTTACATAGAAGGCGTATATGCTAATGGTGCACTTACTAATATAACTTATGTGGGCTGTATGAGTAATAGTGGCAAAGAAGTTCCTGAACAAGCGGCTGGTGGGGTAAAAATCAAATTCGAGTTTATAAACTTTACTGATGAGCAGGGGAAGGCTGTTAGCACGACATATATGCAGCAATGGCATATGGAGCCGGGGCAAACAACTTGGACACGCAATTCTGAATTTAAACCGGCTGAATCTATTGATATCAAAGAAGAGCACAAAACCGCTGTTGTAATGTTGATATTAGACTGCTCGTCTTCCTTGGGAAGTGATTTTACAAAAGTCAAGGCCGCTGCAAACGATTTTATCAAGACTCTTGCTGGAGAAACTGTAGACAATCCGGGCATAGATAATCAACCTCATTGTTGGGAAGCCACATATACCTACTCAGGCACCACGATAACAACCTATGTTTGGGCAACTGAAGAAGAAATGATAGAAAATGCAAGGATAATGAATGATGATCCCGATTTCTCAAACGTAAGTTATCGACTATCTTCTGCTAATGATGAATATTCTTGTGAAGCTTTGAATGAAGGTGGTTGGTCTAATACGGCTCAGGTAAGATTTGCTAAAGAAAATGATAACGAGCGAGTTTGGGTAATGGCTATTGGCCAAGTTGATGCAGATAACAATTTGGTTCAGACTCTTGCCGAATATGAATTTGGTACAAGCAGGGGAGTAACTTCTTATTATGATATTCCGGCAGGCGAGCATGTTCCTGTATTATATTATGCTGCAGATACCGATGAAGATAGTGGATGGTATTATGCATTAGATGAGCACTTTTATAGTTTCCAGCCAAACAAAAAATACACCTATTCATGTGGTGATGATGGACAATACTTGGAATTTACTATCACTCTTGACGGCTCAATTAATGCCCCTGCTAAAAGCAAAGTAGTTGCAAGAATGAAAATTCACAAATCGCAACTTGGCACTTTACGGCAATTCCGCAAATAGAATTGCGTACTCTTCGTATATTTTATTGGAGGAGAGTCACTCAATTTTTGAGTGGCTCTTTTATTTGCTCTGTGGTTCTATCCCGTTTTTGTTGTTTACGCTCTGCCCTGCGTTTTCCTTTCTCGCGCATTTTTACGCGCCCCCTTCCTCCCTCGCTACTCCCGCGCCCTACCACCTCCAGCCTGCTTCACCCCAAGCAGGCTGGTTTTTCTCTGTCCTCATCCCGTTGTCTATTTTTGCATTCCCAATTCCCAATAGTTCGTTCCTTTTCGGAACATGCTGTCACCTCCTCTGCCCGTTCCTTTAATTCATAATTTTTAATTTCCTCCCATCTCCCTTTCCTCCGTTCGTTATCTCGGCATTCGATGGCTTTTATCGCCCCATATGCAAATTATAGCAAAAAATTATGCTTTTATTTGCACATATCAACTATTTTGTGTAATTTTGCAACGCAAAATGTAACGCTGGCACCGACAGCGTAAAAAAGCGGTGACAAGTGCAAGATGTTGCACAAAAGGATTTATTAATTAGCGTCTGTCAGGCAGTTCCTAGGGCCGTAACTTGGGCGACAAAATATCGCCCGTTTTTTATGCCCTAAGATACGAATCGCAGAATAAGTAGCGAACCATAACAGACGCTACTATGACAACTGCGCAACAGCAAAAGGCTGCCGCTCTTTTTGCGCAAGAGTGGCAAGGTAAAGGCTATGAGAAAGGCGATACACAACGATTTTGGTTGGAGTTACTCCAAAAAGTATTAGGTGTTGAGGATCCTTATCAGTTTATTACATTCGAAGACCAAGTGTTAGTCGAGTCCACCAATTTCATGGATGGATATATCGACTCGACTAAAGTTCTCATTGAGCAAAAGAGTATCGAAAAAGAGTTAGGCAAAGGGATAAAGCAATCCGATGGCTCAACCCTTAATCCTTTCCAGCAGGCGAAGAAATATATTGTGGGCTTGCCGCTTTCACGTCACCCTCGTTGGGTTGTTACTTCCAATTTCAGGGAGTTTTGGGTGTATGATATGGAGCAGCCGAATGGTGAGCCACAGAAGATACTACTTGAGAATCTGGAGAAGGAATACTACCGTCTGCAGTTCCTTGTAGATGCGGGTAATGAGCACCTGAAGCGCGAAATGGAGGTTTCGGTAAAGGCAGGTCTGTTAGTCGGTCAGATTCACGACAAGTTATTAGAGCAATATATTGAGAAAGATACCGTTCAGACTTTGCACAGCCTGAATGTATTGTGCGTGCGGCTGGTGTTCTGTCTGTATGCGGAAGACGCAGGTTTGTTTGGCTCTAAAACAGCTTTCCATGATTATTTAGCGCATTATGAGGCACGAGATATTCGTCGTGCTTTGCTTGATTTATTCGACGTGCTCGACACGCATGAAAGCGAACGAGATCCGTATATGGACGACCGACTAAAGGCATTCCCTTATGTCAATGGAGGTTTGTTCAGCCATGATTCTTCGCTCGTAGTGCCGCATTTTACGGATGAACTGAAAGAATTGATGCTCTCCAAAGCATCTGCGGATTTCGACTGGAGCGAGATTTCTCCAACTATCTTCGGAGCCGTCTTTGAGAGCAC
>JAGKVE010000013.1 GCA_021152555.1 Bacteroidia bacterium
GTGCATCTCACACTGGAAGAGATTGCCGCAGGATGCGAGAAGAAAATCAAAGTGCGCAAACTGGTTCAATGCAAGGACTGCCACGGCACCGGCAGCGCCGACGGCCGCACCGAGACCTGTCCTACCTGCAAAGGTTCGGGCCGCACGGTCCGCCAGCAGCGTGGCATTTTCGGCATGATGCAAGTGCAAAGCGAATGCGAGACATGCGGCGGCGAAGGCACCATCATCAAGAACAAATGTCCGAAATGCGGCGGCCAGGGAGTTGTACGCGATGAAGAAATCATCACCATCACCATCCCTGCGGGCGTTATGGGCGGTATGCAACTGACCGTTCCCGGCAAAGGCAATGCGGCTCCACGCGGAGGGGTTAACGGCGACCTGTTAGTACTCATCGAAGAGGAAGAACATAAAGATTTTGTCCGTCAGGAAAGCGACCTGATATACAATCTGCTATTGGATATGCCGACAGCCGTGCTGGGCGGACAGGTGCAAATCCCTACCCTGACAGGCGATGTGAAGATAACCATCACTCCGGGAACACAACCGGGGAAAGTGCTGCGAATGCGAGGCAAAGGATTGCCGCGGATAGACCAATACGGACGTAACTACGGCACAGGCGACCTGCTTATCAATGTGGGCGTGTACATTCCTGAACGGCTGAGCAAAGACGAGCGCAAACTGATCGAGCAACTGCAAGACAGTCCGAATATTGCTCCGGGCTCGGCAGACAAGAAGAATTTCTTCCAACATCTATTCGGGCTCTAAAGACGCCGCACCACATTAAGAAGCCACGGGAAAAATGGTTTTTATGCGAAAAACGATACATATAACCGTTCTATTCTCCATATTACTTGCGCCACTGTTCATTCACGCGCAAGTGCCGGTTGTGGCACCGGACCTGAGTCAACCTACAGAGATTGCGCCTGCCTATTTCGGCCCGAACGCGCTCCCCATCATAGATATGTCGGACGGTATGACGTATGACCATCTGCGCCTTGAACTGGCTGCGGATGGTTATTTTGGTTACAAAGGTGACAGGACAGCAGACCTCTTTGCGCGCGCGCACGTTCCTTTATTCACGCGTTGGGCGAACCTGAGCGTATGGATGCCTGTATATGAATGGTACTCCCAGACCGACGGGAAAGGCAGCGGCGCCGGAGATGTGTATATATCCACGGAAGTGCAGGTACTGCACAACGAATGGTTCAAGACCGAGCATGCGAAATACATCCCGCAGATGACCATCCGCTTAGGCATGAAAACCGCGAGCGGCGGACAGTTTGAGCGGCGCAGACACTATGACAGTCCCGGGTATTTTTTTGACGCAGCGATGGGTCAGTCTATTCCTCTCCCGCACGTGACTCTGCGTTTCGCCGGCTCCATAGGTTTCCTATGCTGGCAGACAGACAACGGCCGTCAGAACGACGCCGTGATGTACGGTTTGCAGGCGCAGATGCGGCATGAGTATTTCTCGCTGCAGGCTACATGGGGCGGCTACTTCGGCTGGGAGAAACATGGTGATGCTCCTATGTCGCTGAAAATACGCGCGGCGGGACATATCAAAGGCTTCGAGCCCTACGCCCAATATCAATGGGGCATCAAAGACTATCCGTTCCACCACATACGTATCGGATTGGTCTATACCATCAATATCTTGCACCGCAAACAATCCGCCGCATGATACATCTTCTTCTCATACTCGCCACGGGCTTCTGGACACGTTTTGCCCAAGAGCCTGTTGACCTACCAGTCGATTCCGCTTATACAGCCAAATATGCGGAGCGTGCAAGCCGGCCCGTACAGTTACTATATGATGTAGATTTCTCCACCTATTTTGACAATCGCGAATACCGTGCTCCCTATCAGATGCCACAGACGATTCTCAATTTCCGCCTCTCGCCGGAGATTGGAGTGCGGCTATTAGACCGCGCAGGCGGACGGCATGAGTTAGTAGCCGGCGTGAGTTACACCCAGCGGCTCGGGGGCAACTGGCGCGACGTACAATTTGACCCGATAGCCTACTATCATTTCCATTTCCGCGGCTTCGACGCCGGCATGGGTGCCATCCCATATACGCGCCGCATAGCCCCTATGCCAGAATGGCTGATGTATGACTCGCTCACATACTATCACCCGAACATACAAGGTGCGTTGCTGCAGTACAGCGACCACCGTGGATTTATAGAATTTATGTGCGACTGGCGCAGTGCACAGACCGCTGAGCGGCGCGAGATGTTCCGCCTCATGCTGAACGGCCAGTACCAATACCGCTGGCTGCAAGTAGGCGGCTTGGCGCACATGAACCACAAAGCCCGTTCGGCAAGCACCTATGAGGCCGTGATGGACGATGCGCATCTGCATGCGTTTGCCGGTGCGGATCTGACTCAATACACCCCGTTCGACTCATTGTCCATCCGCGTGGGATATATTTTCGGTTACCAGCGCGACAGGGCTGTAAATGATGTTTTCACGAACCACGGGATGATAGCCGAACTGTATGCAAACTGGTGGTTCCTGGGAGTTAAAAACACATTTTATTACGGCGACAACATGCAACCCTTGCGGCCTCGAAACGAGAACTCCAGCCTCGGCGACCCGTTCTACCAATCGCGATTATACAACCGTACGGATATTTTTATTTACCTGTACCGAAGCAGTTTCGTGAATTTCTATTTCTCATGGAACATGCATTATGACACCCACCAGTTGCAGCACCAGCAACAGATGATTGTGCGCTTCCAATTGGAGCCACTGATGCGTGAATTAGCGGGACGCAAGCAACCCTATTTGCGCGGACTATTTGACAAATGACCCCAAATATAAAGGACATAGTATATAAACTGACGGCATGGCTGCCCGTAATCGGGTTGCTGATGGTTATCAGCGCCATTCCGTACGGATGGTCGGTATATCAGCGGATAGGATGTTACACGCTGGTTATCAGTTGCATACTATATTATTTCATTCATTGCCGTTGGCGTGATTGGCAATGGAGCAATCAAAAATGGGTGTACGTAATCATGATAGCGCTATGGGCAATGCTCCCCATCCGGCAATTTTTTGACGCAACACCTCCAACGGATTATTACCTGCAGCAAGTACATTATCACGAATGGTTTCTATACACAGGAATAATAGGTATATTAGGATTCTCGGACAAGTTAAAACTTAAATACGTGGCGTATGTAATGTTAGCTACCTCGGTGGTCATGCTTGCGCATTGCGCATACTTGTATTTCGGGAGTGACGCCAACCCTGACACCCTGCCTTTCATGCGGTTTAACATCCTTCGCCGCACTCATATCCACTCACATATGGTAACCGGTCTCTATGCCAATACCGCATTGATACTGGGTTTCGCTTCATTACGCCGTACCTCCCGCAAACGGACGAAAGTAATTATCGGCGTAGCGATGGTGCTGACATGGCTGTTTATCCTGCTATCCAACGGACGCGTAGGCATGATAAGTTCCATGCTGGTTGTCGGAGTATGCACTATCTATTATCTACGTCAAAAGAGCCGGCTTGCCGCATGGGTGAGCGGTACAATCGTTGCGCTACTTGCGATAGCTGTGTACACACACCATCCGCATGTATTGGAAACAAGAGGCGCTGAACCGCGCTATGCCATATGGGATTATTCGCTACGCATGGGCATGCAACAACCCGTATGCGGATACGGATTATCGACACTGAGCAAAGAATATGTGGAGAAGATGTACGAAGACGAGGTTGTTTACAACAACTTTATCATCCCTATCATTTCTTTCATCCCGGAGTTTGCCGCCCAGGGCAAAACCATGGACACACATCATCCGCACAATGCGTTTCTTCAGTATTGGCTGGCAGTAGGAATAATCGGAGTTGTGCTACTATGCGCACTTTTTGTATGCGCCGCATGGCTACCGATGGGAAAAGACCGGATTTTCCTATGGTTGTTCCTACTGGTGCTCTTTCTTCAAAGTATGACCGAGCCCATCGGGGCACATCTGATGCCGGAATTTATTGCCGTGATGCTGTTTGTATGGGAGAACGGCGCCCTTCGTGCAAACCGCGCAGATAATTCCTGATTTTATTACATTTATCATCCCAATCATAGAGGACGAGACGCTTCAATTCCTTCCGTACATACTTCTTATAGTATTTCTCCATTTCCGGATACAATTGCATCATCCATCGCATGTTCCGCGCGATATAGAAATAACGCCACGCGGCATGAGATGTATAAGGATGATGAATGATTTTTACAATCCGCACGCCGTTACCCAAACTATGTGTCAGTAGAATATTATTCGCTCGCACTACCTGCCACCCCAACTGCCGCATATGGCAGCAAATCTCGTCATCTACACTATCAATGAAAAAGTCCTCTCTGAAACCACCTGTTTGCCGCCATGCTTCCAATCGCAACAGATTACCGGAGCACATAATGATTTTTTTCTGCTCAAAACGTCCTGGCCTGCGATGCATCTCAGGATGCCCGTCACAATCATGAAAGGGAGCAAAAATACCCACTTTGTCAAATTCCCCGTATTGCGCAACCTCCGTGATATATTGCGGTATAGTATGTTGATTCCAACGCGAGTCCTGATCCATCGTCAACACCCACTCCGCCCCTATTCTCAACGCCTCAGCACATCCGATATTGAGTGCAGTTGCAATGCCTTTATTTGAGAAAAGCGGCATATAATGTATCTTTGGCAACCCCTGCAAAAGAGTACTGTTATCCGACTCGCTGTTATCCACTACTATCACATGCTCCAGGTCATTTAGGTACAGCAAGAGTGCATCCAACTCATTTTGCGCCGGATGAAACCAGACAACAAGCCCTACAATATTTCTAAATTTTCCGGATTCCATTTGTACAAACTACTGCATTCTTTGCCTGCTGAAGACTACAATATATAGAATTTTCGTCATGATTCTGCCAATTCTCCTTATGATACAAATGGTACTGCACCGCCAAATTGCGCAGCGATACAATCCGGCAACCGGATGCCTGCAAACGCCATTCGATATCATAATCTTCGCCGGTTGCCGGCAATGTATAATTCTCATCAAAGCCATTGATGGCAATCAGATCTGTTTTTGACATCGACATATTACTGCCCACCAGATGCTTTACCGGGCGACGCAGCCATCGTGCGATACCACAATAGAAAGCTTCCTCTACAAAACGACATCCGCGATGGAAGAAAAGATATGGAAACAAATTCAGTCGTTCACCACGCATACACCGTTCACTCAATTCCGGGTTCAACTTGATGCGTTTGCCTGCTAACATTACTCCACGCTGCTGATAACGGCAATGCCATTCTATAAAACGCGGATGCAGCACACAATCCCCGTCAATAAAAACAAGCCATTCATTGCTTGCTGCCATAACAGCCCGATTAAGAGCCAACTCCTTGCGCCATCCCTTGTCTTCCTGGGTCAGATGCTGCATCGGCCACGGGAAATCATAACCGGAGATAAAATCCGCCATCTGAGCGTCACAACCGTCCTCAGAGAGAATAATTTCTATATCCTGCTCCGTCTGCCGTTTGAGGCTGTCAAGCACCGCCTGTAACGCGCGCGTGTTCTTATAAATTGATATTATGAGTGTTGCTTTCATTTCAGGCCGTACGCTGTCTCTGTTAATTTTCTCTCACGTGTTTCGCGCCAGATAGCATTGTTACGCGCCCAATCCTCCTCATTGCGATAGGGGCGCTCATGATAAAGATGCAAAAGTGGCGTGCCATACCGCAGTTGCGTACCACGGATGCCGGCATTCTCTAATCGCTGCCCGAACTCGCGATCCTCTGCGCCATAGCGCATACGGGTATCAAAACCATTGGCATGAAGTATATACTCACGCCACGTAGATGCGTTTCCTCCATTCCAGGAGGCTTTGGCTGGTGTCAGTACATTCATAAGGCTGCATATAAACGCATTGCGCCATAATTTGCTCATTTTCCAGTTCCACCGCAAGCCGTGCGCCTTTAACCACTTTATATCGAAGGCACGGCCGGAGCGAATATCTTTTTCCGTCAATGCTTCGCTCAGCGTTTTGGGGAGCAAGACCGCACCGCCGGAAACAAAACGCCCATGGGAGGCATGACTATAGTGCTGGCTAATAAAATCCCAACGAGGCACCAGATCCTGGTCCATAAAAATCAGGTAATCGCTTTTTGCTACGGCCACCGCCTTATTCAGAATCTCCGTTTTTCGGAAGCCTTTGTCTTCATGCCATACGTGCTGGAGAGGTAATAGGTCATCATACCGCCGGATGAGTGCTGCTGTGCGCTCGTCTGAGCCGTCATCCGCGATGATGATTTCATCCGCAGGATGAGTTTGTGCCATCAAGCCCCAGAATACTTTCTCCAACCATTCCGGGTTATTGTATGTGGATACGATTACGCCTATGGAGAAAGTGTCATCCGTTATGAAATGTTCATGCGCATGGTGTGCCCAGAATTCTTTACGTCCGGCTTGTATCCATTCCAGACATTGCTTCTCATCAATACCTCTTTCCTTTGCATAGACAGGACTCAGCAACTCAAAAAAATCGCTCTTTCCCCATAATCGGCATAAGTTATAGCACCCCTCTTGGGGCGATACAAGCCCGAACCGCATCCGGTTGATATCCACTATATCGAACGCCCATTGATTGTCTTTTTTGCCGTACAGGATATTGCCGGGAGAGAAATCTTTATGTAGAACTCCGGCGTTATGCAACGATGCAGCGTAGTGCGCAAAAGCCTGTATCAAATCTTCTTTACCTGCTGTCCTGCCGTCCCGGAAATCATAGAAGGTATGCGTAAACCGGCTCCGTAGAGTAACTAAATACGATTCTTCTACCATCCCTTCTCCGCATAGAATATACGCTACCGGTTCCGGAGTATGAATACCTTTCCCTAACAGAGTAAAGGCGTTTTTGTACGCGCGTTCTGCTTTGGGCGCACGAAGATAAGTGTATGCTACCCGATTGATGAGATTTGGCTTGCGGTAACGTTTGACGCATAGCGACAATCCACTCATGTTTATAAGACGAATCTGATTACGCGCATCGTAAATTACTTCGCCTTGCTGCGCAAACGTATCCGGTATCTGTTCCACCCACGCGCGCAAGTGTTCATATTTGGGATTGACAACTATTTTCATGCTATTCCATCACTTTACGCACAACCTCTTCAGGCTCAATATCCATACAGCGGAAATCACCAAACTTGCATTTTTTTGCGCCATACACGGAACAGGGACGGCAGTCCAATTGCCTCTGGATGCAATCGCTCATGCTTTGTCCATACCCTAAAAATCCGGCATATGGATGAGTGCCCCCCCATATAGATACGACCCGTGTACCGGCTAACGAAGCCAAATGCATATTTGCCGAATCCATAGAAACCATACACCTTAATCCGCGTATTATTTCCAACTCCTGAGCCAAATTGTATTTGCCGGCAACAGATGTCACGCCCGGATATTTCTCAACCCATTTTTCAAGAACAGCCTGCTCTTGCCCGCCTCCCCCGAAAAGTACCACTCTCTCACCTCTCTCACTTAAACGTTCAACCACCGTTGCCATTCGCTCTATCGGATATACTTTTCCCCAGTGTGCAGCAAAAGGGGCTATGCCGACACCTGATTTCCTGATATCAGACCGGAGTTTTACAGGAGACATATCAACGTTAGGCGCGAGTTTTACAAACGGGCGTAACACATCTGCGTACCTTTCGGTTGTATGTTTTAGAGGAGAATGAATAAATCCGTGTGTCAACAGCCATTTGGAAAAGCGCCCTTTACGGATACTTCTCACACGCGCACCGCGGAGAAAAAGAGCAAACCTTATAAACAGCGAACGCCATACTCCGTGCATATCCGCCACGGCATCAAATGTTCCCAAACCGGATAGGATTTCCCGCAGAGACTGCTGCTGCAAATTGACGCCATGAAACACCACATTTGCCGGCATGTCTTCAAACAGGGCTGCTATACGCTGCTGGGACAGCACCGTCATCTGCACGTCCGGATTTTGCTCAGCTGCAGCACGTACAACGGGGACCAACATGGCTACGTCTCCCAACGCTGAAAACCGTATGACGAGCAGGCGTTTCATTTTTTGCCGTACAGCACAGGATTCAAAGTCGGGTCGTTGTACATCTTCATCTGCCGATAAACTTTCATGATACGCGCGCCTGATCGGTAGTCCGCTAATAATTGGCTGATAGAGGTTGTCATATCCGACAACTGCTCTTTAAGAACTGCCATTTTCGCCACACATTTCTCATGCTGCTCCTGACTCACATCCGCACGGTCGACTTGCTCCTGCATATGCCATAGTTTGACATGCAGGATACTGAGCCGGTCAATCGCCCACGCCGGGCTTTCCGTATTAATGCGCGCATCGGCTTGCGCCTTCACCTCATGGAACTGCTCCCAGAAATAACTGTCTATACGCTCCACCAGATCCGTACGGTCCTGATTGCTTTTGTCTATCCTCCGCTTCAAAGCCAACGCCTCAACAGGGTCAATCTGCGGGTCACGAATAATGTCCTCCAGATGCCATTGTACAGTGTCTATCCAGTTTTTGAGATACAAGTCATGCTCAATCGTGCCCACTGCAAACGGGTTGCGGATAGGCGCATCAACATGATCCGTACGATGATAATCAGCTACCGCCTGAGAAAAAATGCGATTAGCTTGCTCTACAAAATTCATATTTACCATTGTGTTAGTATGCCTTTTTTACAAATAGATATTTGCGCGCCGAACTGATTGCCGAACTGTGTTCCGAAATCACCGCCAAGCGCTATGCCGAACTCCAGGTTCCATGCTTGCGGTACAAACTTTTTCACCTCCAACAGCACGGCCGTATTATAGCTGCGTAGCGGCACATAATAATGTCCGAAATTTTGCGCATGAGTAGCCATTACGCGGTAGCGGAATCCGAAAACATCTCCCCGTATTCCTACATGATGCGCCATCACGCGGCTGTTATCCAAGCCCAGCAGCGGAGTACCGATAATCCGGCCGTAATAACTCCAACCCTGCCGATAGATAGCATTGCTGTAATAACTGTCCGCACCACCATAAACGCAGCCGTCTTTGTCATGAAAGGGACCGCTCTGGTCTGTTGTGTTCAGAAACTCATAAGTCACGCCCTGAATAAACGGCCATCGGTTTTGCGTAGCGCTGATACCCCATAGACCGTCTTTGTTATTCATGCCGAAACCGATAAAACGGATAGGACCGTCTTCATTCATTGCCTGCCAATAGGCACTCACTTTCCATCCCTCTCCTTTGACATCAAGCGCCAGTTGCTGGAAGCCGATATGGTTACCTTGCGCGTTGATTTGGTCATTCGCCATCGAGCCGCCCGATTGAACCAGGAAAGCCGTTTTGAACGCATGCAAATCATTTCCCAGATCTCCATAAACGGACGAATAACCGCCCCATTGCGCCACATGATGAAACTCATAGCTGATATTGACCGGCAGTTTGCCGCCCACGCGGCCGCCGATATATTTATGATGAATCAGCGTTCCTTTGACCACTTCAGAATTATCGTTCGCCCAAGCGTGCGTCAAACCGCCTTTCACTTCCGCATAGCCGAACAAGCCGGGGATCGGAGTCCATCGGTCGATACCGATACTGATACGCGGAACAGGATGCGCATTATTGGAGAACAGCAAGTTTCCGCTGCTCAACTCCGCATCTCCCGCGCCCCAATATTGCGGTTTGATACCCGCCGTTACATCAAAGAAAAGCAGACGCACGTGGGCATAAAGCATATTGAAATAGCCAGTCCCCAGCCGGTCTGCCGGATTGATGCGCGACTGCAAACGGCCTGTCATCCGGACTGCGAAATCATAATCCCACCAACGCTCCGGATGCACGGCTTCTTTGTAAACGCCGGCGCTCAGGTTTCCGCTATAGGGGCTGCTGCTGACATCGCCGAAGCGATTGCTTTGCAGCCAAAACGGCGCAGTTTTTCCGCTTGAAGCTACGGCGCTGACGCCCAAACTATAACGCAGTGTATCTTCGCCGGCAGCCACTCCGTCGCGTAAACCTGTCGGCCACCAGTTCCAACTCAATTCGCGCCCGTTAACAACAAGCGAGCAGAACAATAATATGAGCAACCATTTATTCCTCAACGCGGTACAACCCATTCAACATATTTCCGCTTTCATCTTCTCCGAGACCGAAATACGCTTTTCCGTCAATGGTAAACGCGATTTGGTTCTCTGCACGTCCGCAAGGCATTGCGCCGCACCATTCCCAGCGGTCTTTTTCCGGGGCGTAGCGCATATATGTCTCAAAAATCCCCCCCCCCGTCATATCGCCGGCAAAATGCCTTCCTCCGAATAAATAGACATATTCGCCGGACGCCGCACAGGCTGCGAATTCGCGTCCTTTTCCGGGGATAGAAGCTTTTTGCTCCCAGTGATTGCTTACTACATCCGTAGCCCACCAATCTCTCAGATTAGAGGTATTATATCCCGTTCCATAATATAACAATCCGCCGAGCCATGCCCCCCGTCCGCCGAAATTGGACTTCGCGCGACGCCAGTCATCATCAATCATGGTCCACTTATCCGTTGCTATTTCATAACGCCATATATCCCGTGTGAATCCATAGCCGAAACCATACAAGACATATACACATCCATCTTTGGCGAAAGAGACAGGCGCCACCGTATTGGCGGTCGGGAAATTTGCCAAGCGCCTCCATTGGTTCGTCTCCGGCGTATATTCCCACCAGTCGCGTTGATAGGCACTATCCCGATAGGCATGCGTCTCCGAGTAGCCCAAACCGGCATATAACTTGCCGTCATATGCTGCTATGGTGGCATTGACACGTGCAGCCATAGGGCCCTCACCCAAACGGGTCCAGATGTCCGATTGAGAGTTATAAAGCCAGAGGTCTTTCAGATATTTTTTGCCGGCAGTCCGGCCGCTGAACACATATGCATTGCCTCCCATAGCGCAAGCGCAGGCACTCGCCCTACCCTCCGGCATCGGCGCACATTCACGAACGGAAACATTTATCTCCGGCGTGCTACTGCATGCAGCAAAGAATACCGCTGCTATTAGTATGTATAGTGCGTTTTTCATTCAGTTATCGTCAATCCACCCTCGTTTTTTTCTTCAACTCGAAATCGCGGCCGAGGTAGTTCTGCCGCACAACAGGGTTAGCCGCCAACTCTTCCGGCGTACCATGGAAAAGGATTTTTCCCTCAAAAAGCAAGTATGCGCGGTCAGTAATCATAAGCGTTTCATCCACATTGTGGTCAGTAATGAGAATACCGATGTTTTTGTCTTTAAGCCTCCAGACAACATCTTGAATTTCCTGAACTGCAATCGGGTCCACCCCCGCAAACGGTTCGTCAAGCATTACAAACTTCGGTTCAATTGCCAAACAGCGTGCAATCTCAGTACGCCGGCGTTCGCCTCCACTGAGGCGGTCGCCAAGATTATTACGCACATGAGCCAGATTGAACTCTTTAATCAAACTCTCCAGTTTGTCTTCCTGATATTCTTTGCTGCAGTCGGTCAATTCGAGCACCGAACGGATGTTGTCTTCCACCGTCATTTTGCGGAACACACTGGCTTCCTGCGGCAGATAGCCGATACCCATCTTGGCGCGCTTGTACATCGGCATGCCGGTTATATCCTGGTCATTGAGAAAAATCTTACCGTTATTGGCGGTGACCAGGCCGGTTGTCATATAGAATGTTGTGGTTTTACCTGCGCCATTAGGTCCGAGCAAACCGACAATCTCGCCTTGCGTCAGTTCGATTGACACATCATCGACAACGGTTCGTTTGCCGTACTTTTTCACCAAATGCTCTGTGCGTAATCTATCCATAGAACCATTTAACATTTAACCATTTACTATATGGTCATTTACCATTTGCATTTAATCCTTTAGTTCTACCATTACCGGACAATGGTCCGAATGAACGGCATCCGTTAATATCCCTGCATCTTTGAGTCGCGGCCTCAGCGACTCGCTTACCCAGTGATAATCAATGCGCCATCCCACATTGCGTGCACGCGCACCGGCACGCCAGCTCCACCAACTGTATCGTTCGGGGCTCTGGTCGAACACGCGGAACGAATCCACCAATCCGGAGGCTTCCCATCTGTCCATCCACTCGCGTTCTTCGGGCAGGAAGCCAGAAACACCGATCTGCCGCTCCGGATGATTGATGTCTATCGGTTTATGGCATATGTTATAATCTCCGCAGATAATGATATTGGGCCGCTCTTTGCGCAACTCGTTTACCCATACTAAAAAATCCTCAAGGAACTCCATCTTGAAATCCTGCCGCACGTCGCCGGTTGTACCGCTGGGAATATAGGCATCGACAACAGTGATATCCCCGAAATCGGCACGCAGTACACGTCCCTCACGGTCATATTTGGGGTTTCCCATGCCGACAACCACTTTGTCCGGCTCGGTTTTCGTGAATATACAGACGCCCGAATAGCCTTTCTTCTCTGCGGAATGGATATAACTGCGATAGCCCAGTTCCTGCATTGCCATCACATCTATTTGCTCAGGCTGCGCTTTGCTCTCCTGAATGCAGAACACATCCGGATTCTCGGCTGCAAGCCAATCCAGCAGACCTTTGCTGATTGCCGACCGGATACCATTGAGATTATAACTGATGATTTTCATATTTGTGATTAGCGGAGTTCCGCTCCGATAATATTATACGTTTTTCCGCCGCGGATGATAAGCAACTTTACCGTCCCGCAGAATTTTTTGCACAGTTTTGTCTGCTTCTACATTCTCAACCGGCGATTTCTCAGCTCCGCGGTAGCTGAATGACACAGCTCCGCCCGCTTCAATCTTTATTTCCGATATTTCGTGATTATCAAATCCATACCAGTGTTTGGCACCGGCAGGGAAGGCATCGGATGATTTTGCAATGGCATTTTCTCCTGTGGTATTGTTTGCGCGGGCTTCTATCAAATCCACGCCCATTTTAGTAGCGCTATTATTGACTTGATTATAATACCAGTCAGTGGCATTATACGTCACTTTGGTAATAAGCATTCCGCGTCCCGGCAGGTATGCGTCCCAACCTGTTTTTGTACGGCATTCGAGCAAATAGAACGTCTTGGGATCCGGGTCATAGCCCACCAGATTATGCTGATCTCCTTCGCATAGGAGCAGCGACTCGCCGTTTTCAAAATTAATTGGGTTCAACCAAACGGATTCCGGGTCTTTGAGTACGCGTGGGGTCAGCCACCCCATGTAGAAACGCTCGTACGCCGAGTATGCAGGAGGGGTATTCCCGTCATTATTATAAGGACCGTAGTCCATTATATCCCAATCCAACAGAGTGTGCAATCCTATGAGTTGCTCATTTGTCTCATATAAATCCGGCAAGCCGAGTACATGGCTGAACTCATGGCAGAAAGTACCGATGCCGTTATATTGCCCGCCGTAATAACTGATTTCATTTGAGCAGGCATAGTTGTCGATTTCCTTTCCATCGACCTTGCATGCATATTTGGAGTCGTAATAACTGAGGTAGTAGTTGTGCGGCCATATGGTGCTTGCGTCTCCGCCATCTGCCTCGCCATAACCGGCATACAGGACATATACAAAGTCCACTTTGCCGTCATTATCATTGTCATATAGCGTAAAATCCGCGCCATCGGCATCCGCCAGTTCGCAGGCCTCCTTAATCATATAGCCGGCATTGGCATCATTGTTGCTGCCATAGTAAGAAACATTATGGCTCAACGTATAAGGTCCTACAACATCAAAAACGGGGTTATACTGACCATAACTCTGGTCGTGAAAATATTGACGGGCACTACCACTGGAAGTAACATGTTCGGTGTAGGTTCTGCCGTCATATTGATAACTATAACTATAGTTACGGGTGAAGTTATCGCCGTTTAGCATGGCATTGATTGTATCATAGGGAGTGACGAATGCTTTGTCTGTAAAATTGACCATTATTAGCAGTCCGCGTGGTGCTATATTCGGCTTATTGCCCACCATTTTCTGTTGTGCAATACGCCGCGCCTGCTTGCGGGCCGCGTTTGTTTTTTGGCGCGCGGCTTTAACCTCAGCGCTCATTGGCATCAGTGTCTCCTCATCCAGCCAGTTTCCTTCCGCATCGGTCATATAATGACGGAATGCGTCTCCATGCAGATAAACAATTTTTTCTGTTCCGTCTGCTGTAGTCCGGACTATGCCCTCACGGCGTGCCGGGATTGCCGATGCTGTCACAGCAACGGCGCATACAATCAGTATGCTAAAGATTTTTCTCATACTAAATTAGTATCTTTTATTCGTTTATTACAATGCTTTTTTTATTCCGTGTTTGTTGAGCCATCTGGTTTCGCATTTGCTGCGGTCCTCGGCATTATGCACTTTGCGCCAGCTGATGACCGTTTCGCCTTTGCGGTTGAGTTTGGCATATTTGAACCATCCTTTGTTAGTTTCCAAAATCTGCCATCCATCCTCAGTCATCATCCAGTGTTTGCGTTCGTCGCCGCGCAGATAGGTGCGCAGTTTGTAGCCATTGGGCTGCTCGCGCTCAATCAGTCCTCGGTATGCCGGCACGTTATGTTTCGGAGCCACCGTTTCATTTTCCGCAGCACAGCAATAATTGCCGTTCAGCATCATTGCAGCCATGATGGCTGCCATCAAAAGAATTTTTTTCATACTATTAAATAAGTTAATATTATCCGTGTTATTGCGGCATGGCCGCAGCTTTTACTTTCTTGAACAAATCGGACGCGAAAACGAAATCATTGAGGGCTTCGTTATCGCTGGTCATTATCTCATGGCGGGAGCCTTGCCACTCTCTGTGTCCGCCCTTGAGGAAAATGATGTTATCGCCGATTTCCATGATAGAGTTCATATCATGGCTGTTGACAATGGTACATATATTGTACTCGCGAGTAATATCCTGTATCAGGGCATCAATGACGAGACTTGTTTTGGGGTCCAGTCCCGAGTTGGGTTCATCGCAAAAGAGATATTTAGGCTCCAGCACGATAGCGCGCGCGATAGCCACACGTTTCTGCTGACCGCCGGATATCTCACTGGGCATGAGGTTCCAAACGCGTTCGGGCATCTCGACACGCCGCAGACAGAACTCGGCGCGCTCTTGCATCTCCGTGCGGGATTTATGGGAAAACATCTCCATCGGGAAGAGCACATTCTCCATGACGGTCATTGAGTCGAAGAGTGCGCTGCCCTGAAACAACATTCCCACCTCGCGGTGCAGCATGCGTATATCTTTGCTGCGCATCTGAGCCAGGTCGCGTCCGTCATAGAGTATCTGCCCCGAATCAACGGCATGCAAGCCGATGAGGGATTTCATAAAGACTGTTTTACCGGACCCCGACTGGCCGATAATCATATTCACTTCGCCGTCCCGCAGTTCTGCGGAAACATGGTCAAGGACAATGTTCCCGTCAAAACTCTTCACTATGTCTTTAACCTGTATCATAACAACAACTTACTTAAAATGAGGTCAAGGAACAAAATCATGATATTACTGTTCACAACCGCGTTGGTGGAAGCGCGTCCGACTTCGAGAGCGCCGCCATGCACATTATAGCCGTAATAACTCGCCATACTCGTTATCACGAACGCGAACACGAGACTCTTGATGATGCCGTACCATACATAATACGGGTTGAAGGCATACTGCACGCCGATGAGGTAATCATGGACCGTGATGATGTCTGTGAAAGCACCGACAGCCCATCCGCCGACCAGACCGACCGCCGTAGAGATGATTACGAGCATCGGCATCATGGTCACGAACGCCAGAATCTTCGGCAGGATAAGATAGTTGGCGCTGTTAACGCCCATTATCTCCATCGCGTCAATCTGCTCCGTGATACGCATGGTGCCTATCTCGGAGGCTATGTTCGACCCTACCTTGCCGGCAAGGATGAGACAGAGGATAGTACTGGAGAACTCCAACAGAAGCGTCTCGCGCGTAAGCAATCCCACCGTGTAAGTCGGCAGCAGGGGGTTCTCGGTATTTGTCTTTGCCTGAATAGTAAGGATAGCCCCGATAAAAACAGAGATGATAAGTACGATAGGCAGCGACTGCAAGCCCTGCTTTTCCAGTTCGCGGCTATACTGCCTCCAGAACATGCGCTGCCTGTCCGGCAAGCGCAGTACTCTGCCCATCAGCAGCACATACTCGCCTATATGTTGAAACAGATGCATAATAACGCAAATTAAAATCGGGCACAAAGGTACAACAAAAAAATGACATACGCAAGAGCGCATGCCATTTTTATGATTTTTAAGTATAATTACTTAACTTCTACGCCGAGGGCGTTGAAGAACTTACCGTCACGGAGGATCAGCACTTGACCGTCACGCAGCACCTTGGTAGCCTTAACAGCAGCATCGGTGTTGTCGATTGCGGTAGCACCGCCATCATCCTTTGTGAAAGTGATAACACTGAAACGAAGCATTTCACGGGTAGAATCAGCTTTTACACCTGCTGCAATACGGACTTCACCTGCTTTAACTGCCACGCTTGCCTCGTGAGCTGTTGTACTAGTAGAACCCGGATCACCATCAATCTTAGCGCCATTTACCAATACGTAACGTGTACCATTGTTTCCTGTGTTAGAATACTTAATCTTCAATGTTCCTGCAACAGTTGTATTAAAAATCAAATCTGTTCCTTGACAATATGTGCCGTCACGCACAATGTATTCTCCGGCGAATAACAATGCTTGAGAATTGAAGTTTTCGTCGTTTACAACATCGTCAACATTTGCCAATAGAGTAGTATCATTCTTTTTAGGAGTTGTCGCGTCAGTCAATCTTATTTCAGTAACTGCAGCTGCTTTTGTCCAGTCCCAAGTAGTAGATTCACTAATGGATGCTTGCACGAGTTTCGCTTTTACATTGCAGTTTAAAGCAATCTCTACAGAAATTGTACCAGCGGTGATAGTGATTTTTCCGTTAAACTCTTCTTCTGCAACTGTTGGAGCATATGTAACCTTGAAAGTTTGGCTGAGCGTACCATCGACAGCTACGTCCAATGTGTTTTGATCAATAGTCAGACCATCATGAGTTGGGAATTCTATGTTTGTCGTCAGTCCATCCAAGTGAATACCTGAGAGTGTAAAGGAGGCTTCCTTGCTAGCTTCGCCTGTACGACCGATTTGCAGGTCAAGTTCTTCTTTGTCTGCACTCAACATAGGAACACCCGGATCTACAAATACAGCATACTTGATAGCGGCAATACATGTACCACTACCCGCAGCGCGCATCAAATAAAGCGTGTCCACATCCTTAGCTAAAACCACTTTACCTACGTTATAATCAGCTTTGCTTGTACCCGTGGCAAGAGATGTTTCCACATCGCCTGAGTGCGCATCAGAACTACTGATTTTCCATGGATTGTATCCACATACATGCAATGTGTCGCCTTTTTTAAATGAAGTGCCATCTGTCAGATAGGCCTTCAAATAGAGGGCATTGCCTCCCAACTTTATACCTTTTGAGCCTTTCGATTTGAGATCTGCGGGAACAGCAGCGTTGTACGCAGCACTCTCATTTCCAAAAGACTTTGCTGCATCCGATGTCAGAAATTCCACTTTCATGTTAGTTCCTGTTTCAGAACTATTGACTGCGGGAGCATTACCACCCGAGAACTGCCAACTACCGGCAGCAGCATTCATTGCCATTGCTGATATAATGGCAGCGGTTAAAGTTAAAATTTTCTTCATGTTTTTAAAAAATTTTAAGTTAAACAAAAAGTTAATTAAACAAAAAGTTAATTTTTTATATTATAGCGTTGTTGCTATTTTTCGGGTAAAAAGTTATTTTATTATTTAGTAACAGTACTTAATGCGAACGAGATGGTAATGTTTATCTCTCGATAACGGCTCGATATTGGCTCGATAACGGCTCGATAACGGCTCGATATGCCCTCGATAAAAGTTCGAATACAATTTTTAGTGTTTATTCAATTTCGGGGCAAAGGTACAACAAAAATCTCATATATGCAATATATGGTTTGCAAAAAATGCGAAATTACACGTTTTCCGTCAAAATATCCACAAAATCAGTCAGTATGTACACGCGCGTTCCAATAAAAAATAGTAATTTTGCCGCGGAATTTGGATAATTGGTCCAAAATTACCAAAAATGAACCAAAAATTAATTCACTCAAATATTAACCTCAAAATTTAATCATTATGAGAAAATTATTCACATTAGCGCTCGCAGTACTGGCGTCAGCAAGTATGTGGGCACAAGAAGAAATTATCAAAGTTGAGTTATCCGGTGACAAAGGCTCAACACAGACTGTAACCGGTACCATTGGAGGAACTTGTGCTGTTAACAGTCTTGGTTCCAGTGCTCCTTACAAATTAAATAGCAATGGAGCATATGTTGCATTAACATTAACGAGCGGCAATTTCGAGGCTCGTGATCTTGTTACAATCACAGGAGCAGATAAGGCGCATCAAATTTATTACGGGGAGGCAGGCTCAGGAACATTTCTCTGTACCACAGCAAGTCCTTCAAGCGGAATAATCACATGTACACTAAAAGGACTGCCAGAAGGTCAAAACACGATATACGTATATCGTTCTTCCAGTTCATATAACGGAAAACTGACAACAATGGCAGTTTCACGCCCTGCACCGCTTCCAGAAACAGGCGATGGAGACATCATTTATACAATGAGTAAAGGAAGTGCCGTAGTATCCGGAGACGAAACCGTTGGTCATTTGAGTGCTAATTTTTCAGAAATAGCCACATCCACATTGGCTGTAGAAAGCAGCGATGCAAAAGATAGTTATTGCGGTCGAATAACTGGTCAAACAGTTGATTTCAGCGAAGATAACTACGTACAATTAGGTTTTACAGTTGCTGACGGATATATATTCAAACCATCAGCTGCAAGTATCGCACTTCAAGCGAATACAGATGCCATGAAAGCCAAGGTAGTCATTGCGGATGATGCTACAACCATCGAATCAGACGAGTTGGCATTAGCTAACGGTTCAGATGTTGATGCCGCTTTCGCTGCCGATGCATTTAACGGAAAGAAATTAGAAGGGAATGTGACAATTACAATTTATTTCTGGGGTATTGCATCGAAACGCGCTTATATCAAATCTCCGTTAACCATAAGTGGAACAGTAGAATTGGGCTGTACTCCTCCTTCAGAGCAGGTTGTATTGACATTAGACACGACAAAGAATCAAGGAGAAGGATTGTATGTAGGCGACAAAGTCAAATTCAACATTTCAGGTGCAGGCAGTGGTGCAGACATTACCATTACCGGCAAAAACGATGAAACTATTACTGCCAACGAATGGACTGCAGTTATCGGAGAACATACGTTCATTCTCAACCAAGAAGACAAAGACAATATCTGCGGCATTACCAAAGAAATCAAATTGGTCGTAGCAGGAACAGACAAAGTTGAATCGGCAGTAGTAAGCGGTCCGAGCGGTACCTATTTGGGCAAAGAGACAACGCTGACCTGTACAGCAGAGAATGCGACCGATTATCAGTGGTACAAAGGCGGCACGAAGATTGACGGTGCAACAAGCGCAGAATACAGTTTTACGCCGGATGCCGTAGGCGATTTGGTATTCTACTGCGAGGCTTGGAACAAATTTAATAACGGAACCCCTGTTAAATCTGCAGACTTTGCCGTAACTGTGACAGAAGGCGTTTGCGGAGTGCTGGCAGAACTGAAAGTGACCGGCGAAAAGACAGGAACACTGAGCGGAGAGTTTACAGGGACGCCTTCAGTCAGTGTAGATAAAAACGGAGTAGATTACGAAGGCCAAACGGGCTACAAACTCAAAGCCCAAGACAGCCATGTTGGCTTCACGCTGACCGATGGCACATTGAAAGCCAAAGACAAAGTGATTGTTTACGTTACCAAAGTCAGTGACGGCAAGAAACTGCAGATTTTCTCCGACAAGGGCAATACACTTATTGCAGAAACAGAAGACCTTGTTTTAGGAGCCAACACATTTGTTTTAGGCGATGATGCAGAGGATGCGACCGGCGTATTTGTATATCGTGTATTAGGCGGCACTGAAGGAGCACAATACAACGCTTATATTGCATCCGTAACATTAAAACGTCCATGTGGCGAAGAGAGCAGCGACGCGACACTCAAATCGCTGACGGTAGGCGAGGATGAGATTGAACTGGTAGAAGGCAAGTTCGACTACGAATATGAAGTGCCGGCTGATTATACAGACGCTGAGTTTGCCATAGCCTTTGAACTGAATGATGCCAAAGCTACTGCTGACAAGAAGAGTCCGTTACAGACATTGGTTCCGGATGCAGGCAATTCGATTGAGGTAGCTATCAATGTAACCGCAGAAGATGGCACAAAAGCGACTTACACAATAACCATCACCAAGCCGGAAGAGGCTAAGAGCGATGACGCAAGCATCAAAGAACTGAAGATTGAGAATGAGGTCATCACGGCTGTGAACGACACTTTCAGTTATGAGGTTCCCGCAGAGGCTAATCTATCAGACGCCAGTGTAGAGTTTGTACTCAATCACGAGAATGCGACAGCCAGCAAGAAAAGTCCGTTCCTTGTAAAAGTACCTGCATCCGGCGAAGCAGCAACCGAAGAGGAACTGGTAGTGACCGCAGAAGATGAGATTACAATAAAGACATACATCATCTCTGTTTCCCGCGCTGCGGAAGAACAAGGCCTTTGGGATGTACAAGGTGACAAAGTACAAAGTACAAAGGTTCTGCGCGATGGTCAGATGTATATCCTGCGCGGAGAAAAGACATATACTATTGTCGGAGCAGAAATGAAATAGCCCCCACCCCCTGAAGGGGGGAGCATATAAACAAATCAGCTCGCAGTAATGCGGGCTGATTTGTTTATGGATGGAGTTCCAGATTATGATTAATCGAAAACGAATTTTAATATAACAAAAACAGTCCTAACGCGTGTATTTTATTATTTATTTTAGGAACAAATAAGAGAAAATCGTCATTTTCTGCGCCAAAAATTTGTGTATTTAGAGAAAATGTTATAATTTTGCACGCTGTTTAGTTTAAGAGTTCAAGATTACCGGAGTTCTGGAGTTCTGGAGAAAAGACGGTAAAACAACAATAAAAACTATAAAACAATAAAAATCTAAGCGATGAAAAAACATTTTCTTTTATGCCTGTCGCTAATCGCGGCCATGGCAGTATCCGCTGACGATTGGACATTAGTGACAGATGCCTCTGATTTGCAGGAGGGAGACGCTATTGTCATTGCGTACAGCGAAGCGGGCGTGACAGCCGGTTTGGAAGTAGGAGAAGGAAAAAGTTCATATTATCTCCAGGCCGTCGAGTCCACTTTTGGTAACGACGTAATCAGTTCAGTGGGCGAAGGAACCGCCCAATTGACATTAGGCGGAAGTGCCGGTGCATGGACGCTGACAAACCAAGATGGCAAGAAATTAGGCGTGACCGACGTCAAGCATATTGCATGGGACGAGGGTACAACGACATGGACGATCTCTATCATCGGCGGCGATGCCACCATCAGTAGTACCAACGAGAACTACGGAACCCTTCTCTATAACACAAGCAATCCGCGTTTCACCACCTACGACAAATCCAGCAGCCAGACTAAGACCGTTCAGATCTACCGCGGCAAGGCTTCCCAAAAACACACTCTGAGTTACAAGGATTATCCGTACATGAAGTCGGTGTGCGAGCTGCCGACCTATAGCGCCGGACAGAAAGTAATACTCTCCGCCGGCAAGCCGAAGAAAGAAGGCAATGTTTTCAAAGGCTGGAAAAACGGCGAGGAATTATATCAGCCTGGAGCCGAGTTCACTATGCCTGACGCAGACGTAGAATTAGTAGCAATATGGGAGGCCGGCGAAGAGACGCTGAGCGATGATACCGGAATCAAGGAATTGAAAATCAACGGAGAGACAGTTACCGCCGTTAATGATGTATATAGCTACGAATTAACAGCAGAGACACCCGCCGTAGAAGTTCGTTATACACTGAAGCATGTCTATGCAACAGGAAGTCCGAAGACCGGTTTCACGATTGACGTTCCGGCAGCCGGAGCCGAGCCTGCGACCCAAGAGATAACCGTTATTGCCGAGAACGGCGTAGCGAAAAAAGTATATACCGTAAGCGTATCCGTTGCCGCAGGCGACCAAGGAATAGAGGATGTACAAGGAGACAAGGAACAATGTACAAAGGTCATTCGCAACGGACGGCTCTACCTCATTTACAAAGGGACGATGTACAATGTACAAGGACAAAGGGTTTGGTAATTGATAATTGGTAATTGGTAATTAAAAATTTGATATTTATGAAAAAGATACTAAGTATAGCAATCATATGCGCGATTGCGATGGGCGTCAATGCAGTTCCAGCCAAGCGCGGCTGGCAAACCCGCACTCAAGCAGACGGAACAACCATCGAGATCCAACAAATGGGTGACGAGTATTACCACTACATGATTAACCGCGACGGTCAGCGCGTTCGATTGAACGAGTCCGGCATGTATGAGGTCGTAGGCGAAGCCCCGACGCCGGCTCAGGCACGTGCCCGTCGGGCAGAAGGACAGGTTCGCCGCCAACGCAAAGATTTCGGCAAGACTCCGAACCTCGCCCCGAAAGGCGTAGTTATTATCGTTAATTTCAGCGACAAATCAATGGCCTCCGGTCATACCCATACCACTTTTGACGAGCTATGCAACTCGGAGAATTGCAAAGTGAACAGCGGTTATCCTTCCGCAGCCGAGTATTTCAACAGCCAGTCAAACGGCAAATATCGCCCTCAGTTTGACGTCTTCGGTCCCGTCACACTGAGCAAGAGTTACTCATACTACGGCAATAACGTAGGCGACGGCGATAACGCCGAGGATGAGTTTGCCACCGATGCCGTTATCGAAGCATGTATATTGGCAAACGAACAATACCCGGAACTGAATTTTGCGGATTATGACTCCGACAAAAACGGAGATGTAGATTTCGTCTATGTTATCTATGCCGGTTACGGTGAAGCAGACGGTGGCGGCGACAACACTATATGGCCTCACAACTGGAGTATTCAGGGATTGGTAGAAGGCGACCAGTACTACGGCGACTACACCAAATATCATAAAGCAGATACCAAACTGGACGGCGTATATCTCGATAACTACGCCATGTCCAATGAGTTGGATTACTATAACAACTCGCTCTGCGGCATCGGAACGCTTTGCCATGAGTTCGGGCACGTAATGGGTCTGACGGATTTCTATGACACCAATTATGGAACAAACTACTCGAGTGCGCTCACCCCTAACGACTGGGATGTGATGGACGGAGGTGCCTACAATAAAGACGGTCACTGTCCTCCCAACTACAGCCCATGGGAGAAATATTTCTTCGGCTGGCACACACCGGTCAATCTTGGCAACAAAGGCCAGGTTCTCCAACTGACGGCAAACGGTCTGGACGGCTATCAGGCATATCAGATCAACGTCTCCGGCAAACAACAGACAGCTACCACATCCGGAGAATGTTACTATATTGAAAACCGCCAGCAAACAGGATGGGACGAAGGGCTGCCATACCACGGCATGCTGATTTGGAAAGTCAATTACAATGCCACATCATGGGCCAACAACTCTCCCAACAACACAGACAACAAGCCTCTCTACACTATTGTCAGCGCGAGCGGCAATACCATCGGTACACATGCCAACAGCACCGGAACAAGCTATGTCTATGACGGCCCGAAGAACCCCTTCCCGGGCTCAACGAATATGATTGCATGGCAAGATTTAGACGGAAAGCCGTTATTAGACATTGCTGAGAAAAACGGCGTTATCAGCCTCGTCTATATCGAGGACGGCGGATATAACGTGAAATGGATTGTTAACGGCGAAGAGCTTGAGAATACCGAATACGATGAAGGCGATGCTTTGGTTATGCCGACAAAAGCAGTTACACCTTGCGATGGCACCAAATTCATCGGTTGGACGGAAGAAGAAAACTGGCATGACCCGTTTGTAGCTCCGGCAGACTTATTCACAACCGCCGAAGGCAAGAAAGTAACCAGAGCCGCGACCTATTACGCTGTATTCCAATAATTTTACTGATATGAAAAAAGTTTCATACTTACTCATAATCAGCCTTTTCACCCTCAGTTCTGCTGTATGCAGGGCTGAGGGCGAACCTTTAATTCACAATTTCCCCGACATGAGCGGCAATGGCACGCTGACTTGGCCGGACAACTACAAAACAGGCGTGACGGCCGATGTGACCTATACATGTACGGGGACCGCTGCTACATTCGGCACCTACACATACAACTCCACCCAATATGTAACGCTCAATATGAGCAAAAGCGATGACATCATTACCTTGTCGCCGGCACTGGAAGGATTGACAAAATTCGAAATATACTTTTATCAGGATGCCACGCACGAAACGATAGAGGTCTATGTATCCAAAGACGGAGTTGACTGGGGAGAAGCGATAACGGGCGACAACAGGGTGGATAGCAAAAACATGATACGTATCAAAGATTTGCCGCGGAACAACTATTATATCCAGTTGCGCAATAAAACAAATACCGCAGTATCAATACATGAACTGCGGTATTACCAGTCGTCGTGCCGTTGCCTGCGCGTTGTTATAAACTAATCAGTTGATTTTTACATTCTCTACTGACGGAGCTATTGAGAACGCTTCGCCTTTCGTCGGCGTTATATTCACATTATCAATAACCAGCCCGTCGGTTTGACGGAAGAGTGCGCCCTCTTCTGCACTGATAACAATATTGCGCAGCGTGACATTCTTGATTTTCATTTCCGGCAGACCGTTGAAATAGACTGCGCGTTTGATGTCGCGGCCGATTACATTCTCAATGACAATATTACGAAAGGCCGGCGTCTCTTCACTTGCTTCCGGAGCCTCGGCGTTCATGCGTGCCGCCAGTTCTTCTTCCGTCTCTTCGCCGGCACCTTTGCCGCCATAGAACAAGTCAAAGAGAAGACCCTCGTTGGGGATATTGATCATATTGACATCGCGGATATAGATATTCTCCACTACGCCGCCACGGCCGCGGGTGGATTTGAAACGCAGACCGACATCGGTACCGATATACAAGTTATTGCGCACCTCTACATTCCTGATACCGCCCGACATCTCAGAGCCGCAGACGAAGCCACCGTGACCATGATAAACGACACAATCATCCACAATGACATTCTCGGTTGGGATACCTCTGTCGCGTCCCGGCTTGTCCTTGCCGGATTTCATGCAGATTGCGTCATCGCCCACATCAAACGAACAATGGCTGATAACCACATTCTTGCAGGACTCGACATCTACACCGTCGCCGTTCTGGCTATACCACGGATTACGTACATTAAGGTCACGCAGTATGAGGTTCTCACAGCACATCGGGTGCAAGTTCCATGCGGGTGAGTTCTCGAACGTCACACCTTCCAAGAGAATATTTTTACAGTCCACAAAATGCAGCATCACCGGACGGAGGAAAGATTTCACTACCTGCCATAGGCTGTCATCCGTAATCACCGGTACGTTCTGATCCAGACAATAGGACTGCGCCAAAATAGACGCGCTGTCAGGATACCAGATCTTATCATCCGCCACTACACCACCCTTCTCTTTGAGGTGCTTTTTCCACTGCCCTGCAGTCACTTTGCTTTTCTTGAGCGGTCGCCACCAGTCGCCGTTGCCGTTGAACGAGCCATGGCCGGTGATTGCTATATTTTCCGCATTACGGGCGTTAAGCGGGCTGGTACAGCGCTTGGTAGGAATACCTTCAAACCACTCGTCATATATCTCATAAAGATCGAGGTCATGCGAGAAAACGACAAGGCTGTTCGGCTCCGTATAAAGGCGCACATTCGATTTGAGAGTGATCGGACCTGTTGTGAATACACCGGCAGGTATAACAACCGTTCCTCCTCCCGCCCCGGTACACTCGTCTATGGCTTTCTGGATAGCCTCTGTGGAGAGCAGTACGCCTGTCTTGTCTGCTCCGTAGTCCAATACGTTAAACGTGCGGTTCGGGAACTGAGGCACTTTCACTTGAGGCATCTTGAAAGACGCCGATTTGGTAAGTTGGTCAATGTCGTTTTGCTTGGTCGTCTGATACTTCGACGAAGCCGTACAGGCACTCAACATAGCTGCAATGAGCAGCAAAAGAGAAAAATGTTTCTTCATACGATTAGTTGGTAAATTTTTCATAAGTATATAGTATTTGGATATTTGATTTCCACTAATGCGAGCCCCTCAGCCGGCGCCGAATGTCCTGCGCGGCACCTATCGTGCGCAGCGATAACCTCTCTAAACCCGGCAGGTGTCATGCGTCCTCTCCCCACCTCAAAGAGCGTACCTACCACCGCGCGCACCATATTCCTCAAAAAACGGTCAGCCGTAATCACAAAACAGGCCTCTGTCTCTGACTCCTGGACCCATTTTGCCTCACGCACATCGCAGATAGTGGTCTTGACATCTGTGTGGGTGCGGCAGAATGAAGCAAAATCTTGTTTACCCAACATATATTCCGCCGCATGGTTCATTGCCTCATAATCCAGATGCTGCGCTACGCGCGCGCGATATAAATAGGTGTACGGGTCTTTGCGGGTTGAGATGCGGTACCAATAAGTGCGTTCCGTAGCATCAAACCGCGCGTGGGCGTCATCAGCCACATGACGGATATCGGTTATAGCAATAGACGGGGGCAGCAGATTATTGAGCCGCGCAGCAAAATTGCCGGGCAAGGATTTGGAAATATCAAAATGCGCCACCATCTTCTGCGCATGCACACCTGCATCAGTCCGACCGGCAAAAGTGAGAGCGACAGATTCGCGCAAGATTGTTGCGAAAGCCGTCTCCATCTCCGCCTGTATCGTATTACCGTTCGGTTGCGTCTGCGAGCCATGGTAACCCGTACCGTCATATGCAAATGTGACAAAGTAGCGCATGTGGTGTTTAGTGTTTAGTGTTTAGTGCTTTTTCAATCTGTGCGTTTATCTCGGGAGACAGTTCCGCTTTGTATGCTATCCACGCTCCTCCGCACAACAGGACAAAGCTCCGAAGAAGACTGTCAATCCATATATTGAGGGCAGGCAAGCAGGTCTGCCACAACCAATTCAGTACAAAGACGGCAATTAGCAACGCAAGGATACACCACCAGCGTTTGTCCACCACATGAAAATGCCCGAGCGGAATAACCGTACCTATTATCAGCGCATAATACAACCCATAGGAAAGCAGATTGCTCATCGCGGCGCCCGTCATCCCGTACAGAGGGACAAGCCGGTTATTGAGCACTAACGCACTGACCGTCAAGATAAGAGACAACAACAGGCTGAAGGCATAGTAACGCGAGTAGTTCAACGCCGTGAAACAAATAGAGAATGTAGCCAAAACCAATTGGCTGACACCCAGGATCAGCACCACATTTTTTGCTTGGGCATAGGTGGCGCCATTCGGCAAAATATGGTAAATAAGGTCTATATTAACCCATATAATCAGCAAGATAAACCCGCCGACAAGCAACATTGTCCGCGTCACTTGGCGAATAAGGGTAGAGCATTCGTCTGTATTTCCCTCCTTGATAGCCCTCGCCAACTGCGGCGATGCGATGGCTGACACAGAACGGTTCGGCACACTCACCAACACCGACATATAGGTGGCTATGGCAAATATGCCCGTACTATCCAAACCCATTTTGGCGGTTATAAAAAACGAAGAAAGGGTCGGTGCCAAAACAGTTGTCAGCGCAGAAATAAGCAAAAAGCCCGTATATACAATATACCGCCGCACAAGCGGTTTGTTCGCGCGCAAAAACTGCCAGTCAGGATGCAGATTAATGCGCTCCAAAGAAAAGAAATAACTCAAATTGATGAGTGCCGCCACGGCGTAATTGGCGCAAAGAGCGATTACCAACCCATCCAGCGAGAAAATGCGGAAAGCATATAGCAGATAGATGACAAGCAGCCCGACCCGTACCACCAATTCGCGCACCGCACGCGGAACGACAATATGCATCAACACTGTGCAGGTCGATTCGCAAATGGTCTGGTACAGCATGAAGAACGCCATTGGAAGTACAAAATAATAGTACTCGACAAAGAGAGGAGACTTGTCTCCGAACCAAGCCCCGAGAGGCACACGGCACCCCCAATAGACAAGCGCGAAAAGAAGAAACCCTACAAAGGGCACGACCAATGCCCAGAAGAAAAAGCCGTGGTCTGTCTCTTTCTCACGGAAATACGGATAGAAACGAATGATGCTACTGCTCGTTCCCAGTTGGGCAAGTCCGATGAATAGTGTCGCCGCATCAACAAGCACTCGCGCCAACCCGATTTCCTCTGTTGTGAGGAAACGGGTCAGCACGAAGAACGTGGTGACAACGCCTACGGCGATGCCTAAATAGGTCACTATCGTACCACGTATAGACTGTTTTGCGATGACGCCCATAGCTAAATTGAAAGTTGATAGTTGAAAGTTGAAAGAAGTCGCTTAGTGGCTGGTTAAAAAGAGATAGAAAAACTTGCAACTCATAACTTTTTAACTTCTTTAAACTCTAAACCATAAACTCTAAACCATAAACTCTAAACTATTTGATCTCCAGCAGCTCGACAGTGAAAATCAAGGTAGCAAACGGAGGAATCGACTGACCTGCGCCGCGCTCGCCGTAACCTAACTCATATGGGATATAGAGTTTGTATTTGGAGCCGACAGGCATCAGCTGCAAACCTTCCGTCCAGCCTTTGATGACACCATTGAGCGGGAACTCAATAGGCTCGCCGCGCTGGTAACTGCTGTCGAAAACAGTGCCGTCAATCAGCGTGCCTTCATAATGCACTTTGACAGTCTGCTCTGCCGTCGGTTTCTTACCCTTACCCTGAACAAGCACCTCATATTGCAAGCCGCTGTCGGTCACTTTCACGCCGTCGCGCAGTGCATTCTCCTGAAGGAATTTCTCGCCTTCTGCCTTGGTATCACCATATTTGAGACGCGAGATAACAGAATCCACATAGTGGCTGGCTGCCTGCATGTCAAACTGCTCCGTGTAGTTATAAAGACCATTGATGAAGCCTTGCTTAAGCAGGTCATAATTGGTCTCCAGTCCCGAAATACCGAGCAGACCAACAGGCTCTTGCTCACGTACGGTCTTGCCGATATTCTTAGCCATGGAAACCAACTGCGGGTTGCGGACACTCTGCTTGAGCCCTTTGTTCACATTGTCAATGAACTCATCTATAGCTTCGCCCGTGGTATCATTAGCTTGCAGATAATCTTTGATTTGCGCGCCGTTCAGGTAGCCGAAAGCGTAGTTGAGCGAGTCGATATTGCTGTTGAGAGTAACCGGTTTTGCTTTTTTCTGGCATTTGGCATATACCACTTTCCCTTTTTCTGCACTCTCTTTCGGAGCCTGATAACTTGCCATAAAAATAGCCTCGGCCGCCGACTCCGTCATCACTGTTGTGTCCTCCAAAAGGGCATTGGTCACACCTTGGAAGAAGATTTTCTCATTGAGAGTCCAAGCCTCGTTTTCTGCCAGACCTTTTGTTTCAAAGGACTTAACCGACGCACCGAACTGACGGCCTGCCTGAGCTATGTCACTCAATGCTTCCTCTTTGTCCAAATAGGCGTTCTCAAGAGCGTCAATAAATTCGGCCACTGCCTCGTCGGAACTGTCGTTTGCGAGGTAATACATTTTAATTTGCAATCCGTTGAGCAGACCCAGTGCATAATTCACGGAGTCGGATTCGTTTGTCAGCTGCGCTTCTTGCGCTTTGTAACTGTTGCCGCAGGAAATCATTGCCAATGCGGTCAATAATACAATACTTAATTTTTTCATCTTGTTAGTTGTTTTTATAGCTGTTTTTGATTATTCGATACCCAATAACTCAACCGTAAAGATCAGCGCTGCATAAGGCGGGATAGAAGCTCCTGCCCCACTCTCTCCATATGCTAACTGATACGGGATAAAGAATTTATATTTCGACCCGACGGACATCAGTTGCAAACCTTCCGTCCAGCCTTTGATAACACCGTTGAGCGGGAAAGAAATAGATTCGCCGCGTTTGTAACTGCTGTCAAAAACGGTACCGTCAATCAGCGTGCCTTCATAATGCACTTTGACGGTGTCGGTGGCTTTCGGTTTTTGGCCGAGAGTAGCTTCTAACACCTCGTATTGCAAGCCGCTTGCGGTCACTTTCACACCTTCGCGTTTTGCATTCTCGGCAAGAAATTTCTCGCCTTCCTCCTTTGCTTTTGCGGACAGGTTCATTACATAATCGATACCTTGTTTGAACTCTTCGTAATTGAGTTCTTTCTGACCGTATTGCATCAAATACTGCGCTACGGATGTTCCTAATTGAAACGATAAACTGTTGGTGTTCATAAAATTATTTACTATTTATTATTTACTGTTTTTGTTTATTTATTCAGAATAGCGGCATATCTTGAGAGATATTTACCCAATATGTCAAACTCTATATTGACTACCGTTCCCTCTTTTATATATTTGAAATTTGTTTCCTCGTGTGTGTAAGGAATAATACAAACAGAGACGTACCCTTTATCGCCTTTTATATCCGGTTCGCATACCGTCAGACTGACGCCGTTAATGGTGACAGACCCTTTATCCACGCAGAAATATCCGCGTTCTATCATTTCACGCGTAGAGGCATATTCGAAGCGGTAATACCAACTTCCGTCTGTCTCTTTCGCCTCTATACAATGCGCCATTTGGTCCACATGTCCCTGAACGATATGCCCGTCAAGGCGGCCGCCCATCAGCATTGACCGCTCTACATTTACCCAGTCGCCTTCTTGCAACAAGTCCAGATTGGTCAGCCGGAGAGTCTCCTGCATAGCGGTAACGGTATATACATTTACCATTTCACCATTTACCATTTGGTCATTTGTCTTGACTACCGTCAGACAAACACCGTTATGGGCGATGGACTGGTCTATGCTCAGCGGTTCGCCGAACGGATTGCGGAGCGTAAAATGTTTATTCGTTTGCTCGGTCTCTACCTTAACGACCTGAGCCATGGTTTCTACTATTCCTGAGAACATAAAGTTATTTATTATTTAGACAGTTACAATTTGTTCATTTTTTCTTGAAGTACTTGCCGACTACCGGTAGTCCGGAGAGCGGGAAATCCCGTCGGGTCATTACTATGAGGTATATGGCAATGAGGAGTGTTCCTATTCCCATCAGCAGCCACATGTTACTGATGTAGTACAGCCGCAACGCATAATATACAGCCAACAGACCTATGGTCAACGCGGTATATCCGCCGATACTTTTGAGATCATACGGGATAGGTGCTTTTTTCTGACCGATGAAATAAGACATCAGCATGATGCAGAAATAGCAAACAAGGCTGCTTCCGCAACTTGCCCAGTACCCGATACGCGGTACTCCGACAATCTGCAGCACTAACGTGATGACCAGCCCGATGAGCGAGAAATACGCTCCCCATTTGGTCTCATCTGTCAGCTTGTACCAGAAACTGAGATTGAAATAGACACCTTGGAACACATATGTCCAAAGCACTACCGGCACTATTTTCAACCCCTCCCAATAAGCGCTGGACACAATATAACGGAATATATCCAGGTAGAAAATAACGCCTAACAGGATGAGATACGAGAAGATAATATAATACTTCATCGCGTCTGCGTATGCCTCCACCGACTGGCGGTCTTTATGCTTGGAAAAGACGAACGGCTCATAAGCATAGCGGAAAGCCTGGGTGAACATCATCATCACCATCGCCACCTTGAAGCATGCGCCGTATATTCCCAACTGAGCTTGCGCGTCCGCGCCCGTGTATAAATAGGGAAAGAGTATACGGTCAAGCGTCTGGTTCATTATGCCCGCCACGCCAAGCACCAAAAGCGGCAACGAATAGCGCAACATCTCTTTTAATACCGGCACGCTGAATTGTCCGCCTTTCGGCAACGTCAGCGGTAACAGACATAGCGTTTGGATAGTCGTTGCAAGGATATTGCTGAGAAAAACATAAAATACATCATTCTTTCCCAATATGACCAGGAAAAGGATATTGAACGCGATATTGAGAATGACGAACAGCAATTTCAATGCTGCGAAAGCAATCGGCCGTTTCTGATACCGCAGATAGGCAAACGGGATGCAGGCAAACGCATCAATAGCCACCGTTGCAAACATCATTTCCACGAACTCCGAGTGGTCGGGGTAACCCAACGCATTGGCAATGGGTTGATGGAAAATAACAACCAGCATAGTGAACACCGCGCTGGAACACAGCAGGGTCAGAAAAGCCGTCTTATATACTGTTTGCGAATCATAGTCCTCACGATTGGAAAAACGGAAAAAACCGGTCTCCATGCCATACGTCAAGATGACTAACAACAAGGCTGTCCAGGCATAGATATTCGTTACAATACCATAGTCCGATGTACGCGCCAAGGCGTACGTATATAATGGTACCAGCAAGTAATTCAGAAACTTGCCGATTATTGAACTTAATCCGTAAATGGCGGTGTCCTTCGCCAAGGATTTCATCTCACTCATCTTCTCTTTCGGCTTTCGACTTTTGTCCTTCAACTATGATTACAATCTCTCCCTTCGGCGGAGTTTGTTTAAAATGACATGACAGCTCCGCCAGCGAACCTCTTACCGTTTCTTCATGCACCTTGCTTATTTCCCGCGTCACACTCGCTTTGCGCTCCTCTCCGCATACCGCAGCCAGTTGCTCCAGCGTTTTTACCAAACGGAACGGCGATTCATAAATGATGAATGTCTCATCAAGCGCAGCGAGACAGGTAAGACGTGTCTGCCTTCCTTTCTTTTGCGGCAAAAAGCCTTCAAAATAAAAATGGTTGTTCGGCAGGCCGCTGTCCACCAATGCCGGAACAAAGGCGGTTGCTCCGGGCAGGCATTGGACTTCAACATCCGCTTCCGCCGCAGCGCGCACAAGAAAGAAACCCGGATCGCTGATAGCCGGCGTTCCCGCATCGGAAATCAGCGCTATATTGGCACCCGCCTTGAGGCGTTCCACTATATCGGCTGTCGTCTCATGCTCATTGAATTTATGATGGCTCTTCAGCGGCGTGTGAATATCAAAATGCTTCAATAACACACCGCTGGTGCGGGTGTCTTCGGCAAGTATCAAATCCACAGATTTCAGCACTTCTATCGCGCGGAACGTCATATCCTGCAGATTGCCAACCGGTGTCGGAACAATGTATAGCATTTATTCTCAATTCTCAAGATTTTCGCTTGTCGAAAATAATCGTGCCCCCTCGGGGCTAAGAATTCTCAATTCTCAATTCTCAATTCACAATTCACCCGAATCTCCGGTGAAGGGTAACGAGGAACTGCTGGTAAGTGTTACTCTCAGTATCCCATTGGAAACGGGAAGAAATATAATTGATTGCCTCATCGAATGAATTTAATTCATTCAGTTCTGTCAGCGTACGCTGCATTAGTTCGGCATTCTGGCCGAATAACTCGCGCTGGTAGAGGAAGCGGTCGCCTAACGAGATTGCCAAACGGATGTCATCAACGGCTTTGCCATAGATTGCAGCCTTCGGCGAAACGGGTTCTTCTGCCACAGGTTTCTCTTGGGAGGTGGGTTCTTGGGCTGATTCCTCTTGAGTTTCCGGGATTGCCGGAGTTTCCGGAACCTCTGCGGTCTCCTGGATTGACAGCTCCTCCGGCACTTCCGGAGCAGCAACCACTACCGGTTTCTCTACCACCACTTCTTTAATTACCTCTACCGGTTTTTCTACTATTTTCTCTACCACTTTCTCGATCACTTGCGGCTCAAGCGGCTGACGGCTTTTCAGTTCCTCCACTTCCGCTTCCAGGGAGGCGATGACTGCTTCGTTCGTCTGTTGTGCCTCTTCAAGAGCCGCTATACGTGCCTCATAGGCGGCTATACGTTCCTCAAGTCCTTCAAAATATTTGATTACTTCTTCCATATTCTTTGTACATCGTACATTTGTCCTTCGTACATTACTTGGTGGCGTCCTCTAATTTACCCATCATGGCAAACATAAAGACAGCGGCAATGAGGCAGACACCTATAAACACACTCCAAACGAGCCACAACGGCAGACTGCCCCAAAGGAAACCGCCTACGGAAACAAGGAAGTTACCCAAGGCGGTAGCCACGAACCAGCCGCCCATCATCATTCCTTTGTATTGCGGAGGAGCCACTTTGCTCACAAACGAGATACCCATCGGACTGAGCAGCAACTCGCCGAAAGTAAGTACCAGATATGTGATAATCAGCACGTTGGAGTTAACGAACGTGCCGTCTCCAGTCACGCGTGCCAGTTCTTGCTCCGCCGGAGTCAGCAGACCGATCGAGCAGAACGCCATCACGGCATAAGCTGCGGCTGCTACTAACATACCGTAAGCGATCTTACGCGGTGCAGAAGGCTCTTTGCCTTTCTTGGCCAGCGCGCTGAAGATAGCCATGCTCACCGGCGTCAGGGCTACTACGTAGAACGGGTTGAACTGCTGGAAGATAGGAGCGGAGATACCGATCTCTGCCGGATGGCTGATATACTTGTATGCCAGCGCACCCAGTACAGCGATTCCTACGCAGCTCCAGATCATCTTTGCTTTCTTCGTTCCTTCGCCGAAGATACCGAACAGCACATACACGAGGATAGCTACCAATACCAGATTGATGATGTCGAATGCCATCGTCTGAACGCCGGTCACTACCGGGTTCACAAACTCATTGGCGAAATAGGTCAGCGTCAGACCGTTCTGGTGGAACGCCATCCAGAAGAACAGCACTACCGCGAACACCAGACACAGCGCCACAATACGTTTCTTGGTCTGCTCCGGTGTCAGTTCCTCTACCTTCTGACCGCTTGCTGCTGCCTGCTTGGCGGTGTTCTCTACATGCTTGAACCAAGGACGGCAAGCGTAGTAGATAGCGATACTAATAATAAGCGAAGCGCACGCTACTGCGAACGCGAAATGGTAACTGTCATTGACGCTCACGCCCAGCGAACTCTGTGCCCAGTCCATGATTTTCACGGCTGCCGTCGGAGCAAACATAGCGCCGATGTTGATTGCCATATAGAACAGCGAGAAAGCGGCGTCACGGCGGTCAGCATATTGCGGATCGTCGTACAAATTGCCCACCATCACTTGCAGGTTGCCTTTGAAAAGACCCGTTCCGAAACTGATGAGAACCAGCGCGCCTATCATACCTGTCATCGCTACTGCCGTACTGCCGTATTCCACGCCTCCCATCGGGATGGCGAGCAACACATAGCCCAGAAACATGATAATGATACCTATCGTCACGCATTTGCCGTAACCGATTTTGTCGGCTACTATACCACCGATAAGCGGCAGGAAATAAACGAACGCAAGGAACGTGGAGTAAATAGCACCGGCTGCCGAAGCGGACAGACCGAAATTAGCGCGCAAGAAAAGCGCGAAAACGGCTAACATCGTGTAGTAGCCGAAACGCTCGCCTGTGTTGGCTAATGCCAACGCGAACAATCCTTTGGGTTGATTCTTAAACATAATGTATAATTTTTAATTTGAATTCTCAATTTTTAATTTTTAATTTTTAATTTTTAATTACCTCACACCAATGATGTTTGTCTTCCGCCCGTCCGTACTGGATATCTTTTAACGCATGATAGAGTTTGGTCAGAACAGGTCCCGGTTCGTCTCCGAAATCATATACCCTGCCGCGTTCCGGGTCCAGCACTTTGTTGATTGGACTGATGACGCATGCCGTTCCGCAAGCCGCCGCTTCATCCATGTCTTCCAGTTCCTCCAGACGTATGTGACGGCGCGTCACTTTTATTCCCATTTCGTGCGCAAGGGTCATCAGACTGTCGTTCGTGATACTCGGCAGAATAGCACTGCTCCGCGGAGTAAGGTACTCTATCTTTCCTCCCTCCCTTGAGGGGAGGGTCGGGGT